>CAXUMK010000041.1:6716-17992 GCA_964251885.1 uncultured Segetibacter sp.
AAAAATAGAAGCCGGGATGGCTCCTTTCCACTTAGGTTCAATTATGGGAATAAAATAATCGAGGTTTGTTTCATTTAGATATACCACTTCGCCCTTGTACCCATGTTTTTTTACAAAAGCAGTTAACTCTTTTGGGTAAGCAGATTTAAAATCAAGACTAACCAATACAAGTTTAACAGGAGCATTTTTCATTGCAATAATACTGTCGAACCAGGGAATTTCATGAATGCACGGAGCACACCAGCTTGCCCAGAAATTAACAATCATCGGGCCTGTACTGTTATCAATCATTGCTTTGACTTCTTTTGCAGACACCTTTTTGATTACCGCTTCAGTTGCTGATTGAGCCTGCGCTTTAACTGATAGAAAGCCCGTTAAAAAAACAAAAAATAATACTTTCTTCATATAATTATAATTGTCAAAGAATACAAGTGTCTTCTGGCTTGTCGAATAAAGAATGAAAAGTAAAAGAGTGCGACGCAACGATGCCTCATAGTAGTAACTAGGCCCGGCTCAAAAAAATTCTACTCACTTTTGTATCGCCTGCGCAGGATATATTTCATCCTCTTCAGGAATGTCCTGTTCTGTAAATCCCCACTGACTACATATCCGGTGCAAATTTTCTTTGTGCAAAGTGGGTTTATTATAATGACCAGCTTGTTCTTTTTGCCGGTAAGCCTCGTAAATGGTAACGGCACACGCCACAGAAATATTGAGGCTTTGAATAATGCCTGTTTGAGGGATCACAAAATTACCATCTGCTAAAGCTCTTACTTCATCACTTACCCCAAGGTGCTCATTGCCAAAAACCAAAGCAATGCTTTCGGTGAAATCAATATCGTATACACTTACAGAGCCCGAACCAAGATAGGTCGCCAATATTTTGCTGTACCTGCTGCGTAGTTCTTTAAAACAGTTTTCAGCATGAGTGAACTGGTGAACAGTAAGCCATTTTTTAGCGCCGCTTCCGCTTCTAAAGCCTAATTGCCGCCGTGGCGGCTTCCGGTTGTTTATGATAAAAATATCCTGGATCCCTACTGAGTCACAAGAGCGCATTACTGCCGCTTCGTTGTGCGGGTCAAATACATTCTCGAGTACTATGGTTAAATTGTCTTGCCTTTTGCGTAAGACCGATAATAATTTCTTTCTCCGTTCTGGTGTCATGCAAAATTGATAAGTTACAGTATCCTTAATTTGTCGGCACCGGTGCCGTTTTGCCACTACTTTTTCCTGAAAAAAATTCTAACCGGAACACCGGTAAATTTAAAATGCTGCCTCAACTGGTTTTCAAGATAATTTTTATAAGGCATCTTTATATCGTCGGGATAATTGGTAAAAAAAGCAAACGACGGAACATGTGTAGGCAGTTGAGTACAATATTTTATAGTAACAGCATTGCCTCTCACCACCGGCGCATGATACGATTCAACAGCCTTCAGCATTATTTCATTCAACTGCGATGTTGGTATTTTGCGGGTCTTACTTTCATATACCTCAAGCGCCACTTCCATCGCCTTCATGATCCTTGTTTTCTCTTTTACCGATATAAATACAATAGGTACGTCGGTAAATGGAGCAAGCTTTTCTTTCAGTTTCTTTTCATAGTCACGAGCCGAGTTTGTTGCCTTCTCAACCAGGTCCCATTTATTTACCAGCACAACTATTCCTTTTCCTTTTTTTACGGCAAGGCTAAAAATATTCAAATCCTGTGCAGTAATGCCGTTCGATGCATCGAGCAGCAGCAGGCAAACATCGGCTTCGTCCATTGCTCTTATTGCTCGAATAACGGAATAAAACTCCAGGTCTTCATTCACTTTTGTTTTGCGCCGGATGCCTGCTGTATCAATCAGGATAAACTCCTTTTGAAACATATTGTAATGGGTGTGAATGGTATCGCGTGTTGTTCCGGCAATATCACTTACAATCGTTCGCTCCTGCCCTACCAGTGCATTTAGCAAAGAAGACTTCCCCACATTAGGCTGACCAATAATAGCAAACTTTGGAAGGTCGTTTTTTTCCAGTGCATCTTCCGATGCTTCGGGAGTGATCAGTTCGGCAACCGCATCCAGTATTTCACCTGTTCCGCTGCCGCTTACACTGCTTACAAAAAATATTTTCTCAAAACCAAGACTGTAAAACTCTGCAGCTTCCAGCATTCGTTCGCTGTTATCTACCTTGTTTACACATAAGAAAACAGGTTTGGTGCTGCGCCGCAAAAGGTCGGCAACAGACTGGTCAAGGTCGGTGATGCCGGTTGTTACATCTACCATAAAAATAATGGCGTTTGCTTCTTCAATGGCAATTTTTACCTGTTTACGTATTTCTGTTTCAAAAATATCAGAAGTATTGGCCACAAAACCGCCCGTATCAATCACGTTAAATGCTTTGCCAATCCACTCGGTTACACCATATTGACGGTCGCGGGTTACTCCGCTCACATCATCCACTATTGCCTTTCTCTGTTCGAGAAGGCGGTTAAAAAAAGTGCTCTTGCCCACATTCGGGCGTCCAACTATTGCTACTGTAAATACCATAATAACCCAACCCCAAAAGGGGCTTTTTGTTTTGCCTCTAACCCAGGGGATTAGAAAATGTTTATTAATTTTTTTGTTACAAGCATTTGTCCTCTCCTCGTCATCGTTGTGTCACTCACTTGTACTCATGTTTCTTTGTTCTTCATTGAATATTGAACATTGAGCATTGAGCATTGAATATTTCAATCCTCACTGTCCCTCCCAATGACTTATTGACTCAATGACTATCTGACTATCTCTAAATGCCTTACTGACCCAATGACCCAATGACTTTAATGACTTAATTACCTAAGAATTGTACCCATACTCCTTCAGCTTAAAATCATCATCGCGCCATTTATTTTTCACCTTCACAAATAATTCCAGAAAAACCTTCTGCCCCAAAAATTCTTCAATGTCCTTTCTTGCTAAACTTCCTACCTGTTTTATCATTTTACCACCTTCGCCCAAAATAATTGCCTTTTGGCTTTCACGTTGAACGATGATGTCTGCCTGGATCTTTATAAGACTGGTCTTTTCTTTAAACTCGTTGACCATCACCGTTGTATCATAAGGAATTTCCTGCTCGAATAATTCGAAGATCTTCTCTCTTACCATTTCACCCACAAAAAACTTTGTTGGCAAATCGGTTAAATCATCTTCATCGTAAAAGGGCTGGCCTTCTTTTAAATATTTCAGAATTAATTCGAGCAGTTTATCTAAATTCTTTTCCGCGGTAACAGATATACCAATCCATTCTTTGCAGTAAGGTTTAGACGAAAAAAAGGCTTTTGCCTCTTCGTCTTTGTTATCTTTTGCCAGGTCTGTTTTTGTCGTTATAACTATACAGGGAACTTTTAGTTTTAGCGATGCGAATACCTGGTCCGCTTCTTCCCAGGTATCATTTATTTCAACGAGCAGCAAAGCTACATCTGCGTCTTCAAGACTGTTTTTGACAGCCTTCATCATCTTTTCGTGCAGCTTGTATTTTGGCTCAATAATGCCGGGAGTATCGGAGAAGATAATTTGGTATTCCCATTCTTTATTCAAAAAAGCCTTTATACGGTGACGTGTCGTTTGCACCTTGTGGCTTACAATCGCCATTTTTTCACCAATTAAAGCATTTAGTAAAGTGCTTTTGCCTGCATTAGGCTTACCAAATATATTTACAAAACCAACTTTCATAACTTGTGCGAAAAGTAAAAACCAACTTGAAAAAGTGCATTTTCACTTTTTATTAAGCTGCAAAAGTAAGTGTTTAAAAACTAAGCGTTTTTATAAAAGATGTGTGCGCTGCATCGCACATTTCGCCAAGCCCCCTTCGGTGGATTTAGGGGCTGCTTATATTTTTCCGTACTTTCTATAGTAAGCGATCAGCCAGCCGATCACTTCGTTGTAGCTTTGCACGCCTTTGCTTTGCTGGTTGGCCTTTAGGTAATGGTCGTAAAAAAGCTTTATTACAGGTTCAACAACATTATCACTCTTACGCCAGTATTCCTGCAGTTCGGCAACATCTTTTTTTACCAGTGTATCAAGTTGTCGGTAATTGTTTTTTGCTGCTATTGAGTCACGCACATACAACTCGTTGTTGGCATAATTGAATAAATCGAAATAGGTGGAGTAATGAAACAATGTGTCTGTAGAATGTACAGCGGCAAGATATCCTACGAAATTTGCTTCGCTTTCGCTGGCATAGCCAAGCTGGTGAGCCATTTCATGGCACGAAACATAAGGTATAAGAAAGCGTGGCTGCGTAAGATTTAACTGTGCTTCTCCTGTAAACGGATTATAATATCCCAAAAAGCCAAGAAAATTTCCCATTCTTCCATACATCGAACGCTTAACCGACCTGGTATTATATTGAAGAAAGGGAAATTCTGCCGCGGTAACCTGGTAGGCTGCCTGTGCCTGTGCGAATACTTCCTCGTAAGGCCTGTAAACCAACCTCTTATTTCCCAGAACAAGCCTGTTTTCATTTACCTTTTTTAGTAATACAGCAGTTATCATTTTCAAGTCGCTTTCGCTGTGCTCCACCGGATGTAGCTGAAGCTGGTAAGCAATACCGGGACGATTATAATTGAGACCCCATGAAATATTGAAATAAATGTATACGGCTGCAAAAATGAAAAAAACATCTTTAAAGGCTTTTTTGTAGTCCATGTACCGAAGTCGCCCCTTGATAATAATCTTTATAAATTGTATAAGCTTTAGCAAAAGATAAAAACCTGCAAGTGCATACAAAATATCCCCGAAACTGAAAGGAAGCCATCCAAAGATGGTACGGTAAAACCAGGAAACAGGAGGATAGATGCCACGGCTGTAATTCTTTTCAATCCAGGCAGGATAAAAAGAAGCAAGCTTAATTAAAAAAATGATAATCAGAAGACAGGCTGCAACAATGATGGTTGTTTTGCCCGAATGCTTTGTTGTTTTCATATTTCCTGCCGGCGAAGATAAGCGAGGCTTTTATTTTGTAGTCTATTTTGTCAGTTCGTTACAAAACAAATTATGTTGCCTGAATTATTATTTGGAATGGCAGTACTTACTAAAAAAGAATACGCTGCTCCTGATTAATACCATTTCTTTGATGCAGACAGACATCTTAACCGTGTCATCGCGAATGAAGACAACGACTGAGTAAAACAGGAATGAGGTGTACACTTGAGACTGAAGCAGCTATGAAAATATGCTGTATAAGGGAGTGACACAACCGGGGATGCACAAAGAAATAATGCCGGTTCCCAAAAAGAACAATAACGGTTTTCTTAACGTAACATTGGGGTTAAGTGTAATATTCTGCTTGTTATTCAGGTGTTTTCTCCTACCTTCGCATGCCCTAAAAAATGAGTATGAGCCACCGGAGAGAATACGAGATTGCGTTTGTGGGTTTGAAGCCAGGGGAACATTATTTTACTTATGAGATAAACGATAAATTCTTTGAGCCGTTCCAGGAACAGGACTTCAGAAATTGCCAGGCTGTGGTTAAGCTAACGCTTGATAAGAAGACGGGGTTTATGCTTTGTAAGTTTGATGTAGATGGCAAGGTGGAATTGATTTGTGACAGGTGCGGAAACAACCTGCAACTGCAATTGTGGGATGAATTTAATATAGTGGTAAAAATGGTTGATAACGCGGATGCAATGAATGAACGGGAAGAAGACCCTGATATTTACTACATCAGCAAAAATGAAAGTCACCTGCATATAGCAGATTGGATATATGAATTTATCAACCTAAGCATCCCGATGCAAAGAATGTGTAAGGAAGATGAAGTCGGCGGACCCCAATGCAACGTAGAAGTGCTTGAAAAACTGAAAAAGATGGAGGAAGACGCTAAAACAGCAGAAACTACTTCTATCTGGAAAGGACTTGACCAGTTTAAAGATTTACAATAACATTTTTGATACTTACTAAAATTTAAGTTATGCCTAATCCTAAAAGGAGACACTCGCAGCAACGCAGTGCAAAAAGAAGAACACATTATAAAGCTGAGGCTATCACTTTAAGCAAAGACTCTGTTACAGGAGAACTGCATGTACGTCACCGTGCACACGTGAGCGAAGGAAAATTATACTATAAAGGCAAGCTGGTTTCGGAAAAAGCACCTCTGAAAGCCTGATATAAAAAGCTTTCACACTATCAAAAATTATTCATACCAACCAGGATGAATAATTTTTTTATTTGTGTACATCCCGTACCGAAATCTCTCTCTTATCTGCATTACTGTAAAGTGTAATCCTGTATGAATATTGGTATCGATATGATGGGCGGAGATTTTGCACCGCTTGAAGCGGTTAAGGGTTTATACACTTATTTATCTGCCTCCGGTTCTCTCGCAAACATTTTTTGTATAGGAGACGAAACGCAGTTTAAAGAACTCCTGGCAGAATATAAACTTTCTGCCCCCGATGTCATTACTATTCATGCAGAGCAGGTGATAGGTATGCACGAACATCCGGCGAGGGCATTAAAAGAAAAAAACAAATCATCTATTGCAGTAGGTTTTTATATGCTTGCAACAGGTAAAATAGATGCTTTTATCAGTGCCGGAAATACGGGTGCAATGCTTGTTGGTTCGATGTATTCCCTTAAAGTTATTGAAGGCGTTTTGCGGCCTGCCATCTCTTCTATCATTCCCAAGTTAAATGGCGGAACCGGTATTTTGCTTGATGTAGGATTAAATGCTGATTGCAAGGCAGAAAACCTGAACCAGTTTGCTATTCTGGGAAGCCTCTATGCCAAAGATATTTTTGGTATTGAAAACCCAGCAGTCGGGTTGCTGAATGTAGGTGAAGAGGAAGGAAAAGGAAATATTCTCGCACAATTGGCTTACCCGCTCTTAAAGCAAAATACCAGCATCAATTTCGTTGGAAACGTAGAAGGACGTGACATTTTAATGGACAAAGCAGACGTAATGGTATGTGAAGGCTTTACCGGGAATATCATTTTAAAAATGGTAGAAAGTTTTTATGAAGTCGGAATTGAGCGGAAGTTAAACGATGCCTATCTCAACAGGTTCAACTACGAAAATGTAGGCGGAACCCCTGTTCTTGGGGTGACAAAGCCTGTTATTATTGGTCATGGCATTAGTAAAGCAAATGCATTTTACAACATGATCCTTCTTGCGGAGAAGATGGTGACATCAGACATTTGTGGTAAGATAGTAGAGAGATTTAAGTCTTGATTTTGGGAGCCGTCTTGTTATGTTCTTCGGCGTATTTTCAGGCGATCTTTCTTAAAATGTTTGAGTGGGCGGCATAATACTTATCAGGACTATAAAGGAATAAACAACTTCCGTTTTTAATCTTTTCAATAACAGGCTTGTAAATGTCCTCGGGTAGTGCCGGACAACCTAAGCTGCGGCCTGCAAAACCCTGCATTTTTATAGCAGCTTCACTAACATAAGGTGCGCTGTGCATTACAATAGCGCGGCTGTTTGCATTGTCGTTTATGCCTTTTTCTTCACCAAGTAATCGAAGAGAAAAGCCGTGTTTACCCATATAGGTATCGCCGGTTATATAAAACCCCAGACTGCTTTTATTACTTTCAGGTTCGTTTGAAAACTCTTTAGCCATTTCTCTGCCTGAATTTCTTCCATGAGCTACATAAGTATTGTAAACAAGCGTATTGTTTTTCATATCAATGATAAACAAACGTTTTTTACTTGAAGGCAGGCTAAAATCTACAATAGAAATCAAATGATCATTGTTTAATCTGCCTGCAGAAAGTAAATAATGATATCCTTTTACAGCGTAATCGAATGCCTCGCGTGATAAACCTACACTATTTAGGTTTAGGCTGTCGTAAAGAGATGTTTCAATTTTAACGGATACTTTACCGTTAGCAAGATTATCAGCGACCGCAGCATTTGCCGAGCTTACGATCAAAGCTGCGTCAATAGAATCGAAAGGTGTGGATGTTGCGAAAATAAAAAGAGAGTGTATAACAAAAACAGAAGCTAAAAAGATAAAAAATTTCTTACGAATAGACTTCATGCAATTGATTTCAAATATTAAGAAAAAGGGAAAGTGAAGTAAGAAAGTCTTGATGAGAGATTCACGCTCTTCTTCAAATACCGGATTTGTTATTAAATAACAGACGCAATATACACCTGCCAGAACTCTTAAACAAGCAGAACAAGACACTTATAGTATTTTTAACTAAACGAGTTGTCAGTAGTGAGTGGTCAAATAGTCAATAGTCAGTAGTCGGTTGTCAGTTTTCGGTTGTCAGTTTTCGGTTGTCAATTGTCAAACACCTTAAAAAGCAAAAGAGGCGTTACTAAAAAGTAAGCCTCTTTTTTCTCTAATTAAAAACCCCTATTTGAACAAAGATTTATTCTACATTGAATATGCTAAGCCAGGAATAATTTTGCAATATTATAAGCATCTGCATAACTCAACGGTTCATCAAATGCTTCTGTAACTGCATCAGAAGACAAGGTTACTCCGTTGAAAGCCATATTAATTAAACTTGCAGAACCGGCTTTATTATCAAAATCTTCTCCGTTATATACAGGCTGAGCCGGTGCAGGTAATCCTCCGCGATCAGTACCTGTAATCCACGGTTTCTCAGTCGTTGTACCTCTTGCCTTACGCATTTGGCGCAGATGAGAAGCATGTCGTGCCTCTACAGAGTGAATATTCAGAGCGCCAGTCAAAACAGTTTTATTACTCATCAGGTTAGGAGCCTGACCTTTATAGGCTCTTACACCTGTATCTTCAAAAGCCTGGGCTAAAGCAAGAAATACGTCGTAATTAGCTGCCTGAAAAGGGTCTGGAAAAGTTCCTTTAGCAGTGAAATCAAAATTTGGTGACGATATCGCAGTAGCATTTAAAGTCTTTAAAACAGATTGAAGGAATTTAACGTGGTTATTTTCGTCGGTTTGGATGGTAGTTAAACCTGCGGCGCCTACCTGCGCACCATGTACAGGTACTCCTTTATTATAAAAAGTAGATTCAAGATATTCCAATGTTAAAGCGAAATTAAGAATATCAGTTATAGCAGTAGGCTGGGTTTGTCCATAAGCCTTTGTAAATAAACTTCCCAATGCAAGCGGTAGTGCACCTAAAGCTATTTTCTTACCAAAGCCTGTCATATTTTTAATAGCTGTTCTGCGTGGACTTATTCTCTCATGAAACTCCGGGTCTACCGTTTCTATTTCGTTTATTATATTCTGTAAGTTCATAGTTGTACAATTTTAGGAAGGTAAATTACTTGCGTTGATTTTAGTTTTAATGAACGGGGCTGCCTGCGATAATACAACTGAAGGCGACTTAGATTTTTCAAGGCCGGTATTGGCCACATCTACCACATCCATTGCTACAAAGCTGTCGGCTTTAACTAAATTACGGATATAGGCTGCATGCCTTGCTTCTACCGAAACGATCTTGCCTGCAACGGTAAGATAGGTGGGATTGGTTATCAATGCACCGGCACCGTTATAAGCAGCAACGCCTAAATCTTCAAAAGTCATTGCAGCGCCTAACACTGATGCTCTGCTTTTAAAATCTATAGTACTAAAATCTACTTCAAGTGCAGGAATTGCACTAGTGCTTAAAGCGGCTTTAAAAAACTCGCGATGTGCTATTTCGTGGTCCCGGATATTTGTAAGGTAAGTAGTTTCAACATCGCTCATACCGGTATACTTGTTAGCGATCACCTGTGTATAAAAAGCTGCTTCGAGCTGCTCTAACGCATACGCATAATTCAATATACCCGTATCGCCGCTTCCCAGGTCTACTCCATTGTTGGTGTCAGTCTTAGTGCAGGCTGATGCGAGTAAAACCAATCCTGTTGAAGCTCCTGCATAATTCAAAAATTTTCGTCTTGAAATGTTAGACCGTCCTGTATCTTTTTCTGCCAATGCATTACTTTCTGATAAAGCTGTGCTCTTCGTCATAAATGGTGTTTTTAGTTTTTAAAAAATTCAAAGGTTAGCCCTTCTTGTTTTTACCTACGAAATATGATTTAAGGCAGTTTTAATATTTTAAAAATATAATTTATTTATTTTTAAGGCTACTGATGCTTTTGTATTGTCAGCCCCCTAAATCCCCCGAAGGGGGACTTGAAAAAACCCTTAAAATACAAATGATGAAGAAGGTATTATTGACTACTTAAAAGAAGTATAATTATGGCAAAATATTCTAAAGAGGCCGGAAAAAAAGTTGAAGAAGTAATGCATGAAATGAAAGATGGAGAGCTAAAAACAGGTACCGGCAAAAAAGTTACAAGCAGAAAACAGGCAATAGCTATTGGCTTATCTGAGGCAAGAGAAGAAGGCGATAAAGTGCCAAAGAAACCCGCATCGAAAAAAGCAGTGGCAAAAAAGGCAAAGAAATAACCGGGTGACGACGGACGACTGACATTTGACTATTGACTACTCACAACTGACAACTGACTATTGACTACTCACAACTGACTACTCCCTACTCACAACTGACAACTGACAACTGACTACTCCCTACTCAACTCCTATCCCTGCTATAATTCGGCGCTTCTTTCGTTATCACTACATCATGTACATGGCTTTCACGCATACCGGCATTGGAGATCTTTACAAAACGTGCCTGCTGCAATTCCCCGATTGTTTGCGCTCCGCAATAACCCATGCCTGCACGTAATCCGCCCGTGAACTGGTAAACTACTTCGCTTACATGCCCTTTATATGCAATGCGGCCTTCAATACCTTCAGGAACAAATTTCTTTATATCCGACTCCACATCCTGAAAATAGCGATCGCCGCTGCCTTCGACCATTGCTCCCAAAGAGCCCATTCCACGGTATTCCTTAAACTTCCTGCCTTCATAAATAATAGTTTCACCCGGGCTTTCTTCGGTTCCGGCAAATATGCTTCCCATCATCACTGCATTGGCGCCTGCTGCAAGTGCCTTAACCATGTCTCCTGTGTAACGGATACCACCATCAGCAATCAGTGAAACATCAGTGCCTTTTAAAGCATACGCTGCTTCCATAACCGCAGTCAGTTGGGGTACGCCGATACCGGCAACAATACGGGTTGTACAAATAGAGCCCGGGCCTATGCCTACTTTTACCGCATCTGCACCAGCTTCGGCAAGCGCCTTTGCACCTTCGGCTGTTCCTACGTTTCCTGCAATTACCTGCAGGTCTTTAAAATTATTTTTTAAACTTCTAAGCGCTGCTATCACGCCTTCGCTGTGACCATGTGCGCTATCAAGTGTTACCACATCCACTCCCAGATTTTGCAAAGCAGACGCACGATCGAGCATGTCTTTTGTAATT
>CAXUMK010000041.1:18002-30173 GCA_964251885.1 uncultured Segetibacter sp.
CATTCGGAAAATTCTTTAACTGCAATATATCCCTGTAGGTGATTAGCCCGACTAATATCCCATCGTTGTTTACCACAGGTAATTTTTCTACTTTATGCTGACGCAGAATGATTTCTGCCTGCTTTAAATTGGTTCCTTCGGGAGCAACTACAAGGTTTTCTTTTGTCATCAGTTCACTTACCTTGCGTTGCTTGTTATCCTCAAAGCGTAAGTCGCGGTTGGTAAGAATGCCGACCAGTTTATTGCTGCTGTCAACGATTGGAATGCCTCCTATTTTATTTTCCCTCATCAGGCGCAGTGCATCTCCTATGGTAGCATCAACGGTTAAGGTAACCGGGTCGACAATCATGGCGCTTTCGCTTCTTTTTACTTTGCGCACCTGCTCTGCCTGGTGCTCTATACTCATACTTTTATGCAAAATGCCGATGCCGCCTTCTCTTGCAAGAGCAATAGCCAGCTTGGCTTCTGTAACAGTATCCATGGCTGCAGAAAGCATTGGAATCTTTAAACGGATTGCTTTAGTAAGTTGACTGGTAATATCTACATCTCGGGGTAAGACCTGGCTGAATGCAGGTACAAGCAAAACATCATCAAAGGTTAATCCTTCGCCGAAAAATCGGGGTAAAATAACATCGTTGCTGTAAGGAGTGGGATTTGTTGCCATGTGCAAAGATAGAGTGGCAAGAATATATGAGACAAATAAAAGTTGAAAGGTTAATTGTTGAGGAGTTGTTGGGTTGAGGTTTGATGGGTTACGGTTTGATGTTGATGGTTTGATGTTGAGGATAGGCGTCAACTTAAGAGTTTTTTGTGGACGAACATTGGTTTTTTGTGGTACATCGTTGTGTCACTCACTTATACGGCAAACCTTTATTCAGCTTTTAACCCAAAATCTACTTGCCTTACTTTCAAAAAGTACATCAGTTCAAGCATTTTTTCTTTAAGTTGACGCCAATGCGCCTCAGGCGGGATACTTTTGTTCATTATTCAGCAATGCACTACCTGTCCCGTTTTCAGGAATCTTATCCCCGTGTGCAGTATAAATAAACAAAGATTGATTTTAAAGGTAGCCCACGTTTTGGCTTAAAGTTGTTGTCAAGGGATACAAGCGACTCTTTGGCTTGTCGAATGAAGAATTAAAAGTACACGAGTGCGACGCAACGATTGACTCATAGTAGTAATACAGCCCGGTTCAAAAAAAATCTGTTTTTAACTAACAATGTTATAAGCCAGCAAACTCATAACGTAAGCCAGAAACGTCATATAAACGAGTTGAATGATTGGCCACTTCCAGGTTCTGGTCTCTCGTTTTACAACTGCCAAGGTGCTCATGCATTGCATGGCCAGCACATAAAAAACCATCAGGCTGATACCTGTTGCAAGAGTGTACACCTTGCTGCCATCTGCTTTGGTGGCGGACTGCATTTTTTGTCTGAGAGAGGTGTTTTCATTGTCTTCGCCCACGCTGTACAAAGTGGCCATCGTGCCTACAAAAACTTCTCTTGCCCAAATGGAGGTGATCAATGCTATGCCGATTTTCCAATCGTAACCCAACGGTGAAATGGCGGGCTCGATAGCTCTGCCTAAAACGCCGGCATAACTGTTCTGCAGTTTTTCAGAACGGTACTCTTTATCCAGCAGTGCCTTGTCTGCCTGCGGTTGCTTTTGCAGTTTCTCGTATTTAACCACAAGATTGTCCATTCGCTTCGAAGGTCCATAGCTTTTGAGAAACCACAATAACAGGCTTATAATTATAATAACCTTTCCGGCATCACGAACAAATATTTTAGCCTTCTCGATCATCGTTACGCCCACATTCTTCCATCGGGGCGCACGGTAAGAAGGCAGTTCTAAAATGAAAAAACTTTTTTCCTTCAGTTTTATGATCCATTTAAAAACATAGCTCACAATAAGCGCCATCACTACACCCAGCAGGTAAAGCCCCATCATAACCAAGCCCTGAAGACCTAGGAAACCGAGGAAATGATGATTTGGAATAACAAGGCTTATGAGAATGGTGTACACAGGAAGCCGGGCACTGCAGCTCATTAGCGGTGTAACTAAAATGGTCAGCAATCTCTCCTTTCGGTTCTCGATATTACGTGTGCTCATAATAGCGGGAACTGCGCAGGCAAAGCCGCTTATCATAGGCATTACACTTTTGCCGTTAAGCCCTACTTTTCTCATAAGCTTGTCGCTGAGAAAGCTTATCCGCGCCATATAACCGGTATCTTCTAAAATGGTAACGAGACCAAAAAGGATCATTATCTGCGGAACAAAAACAAAAATTCCGCTTAGGCCGGCAATGATTCCATTTACAAGTAGATCGCTCCACCATCCTGAAGATAATACCCCGCTTAACCAGCCACTTGTGGAGGCGAAAATCCATTCAATCGCATTCATAGGATATTCTGCCAGCCAGAAAATACTTTGAAACAAAAGAAAGAGCACTGTTAGCAGAATAACATATCCCCAGGTTCGGTGCAACAGTAAATTGTCAAGCTTTTCGGTAAACATTTTCTGCTGCAGCGGATCAACCTCAACCACACTTTGTTGCATGATTTGTCTTATACGGCTATAACGCTGCATGATCTCTTCCGCCTGTAGTCGTGTAGGATTGAAATTATTAGCTGTTTCTATGCTTTCTATTTTGCCCTGTATCTCTGCGGTAAGCGGAAAGCTTTCGTGGTTGATGAGATAATGAACCGCAGCATAATCATTCAGCGCGGGCAATATTTGCTGTATCTCGTTTACCGCTTTTTCTGCCAATGCTTTAATGCCGATAAAATCTCCTGAGCGGGCTTTATATTGCTGTCTTGCAGTTTGCAGCAATGTCTTTTTCAGTTGCGGCAGTCCTTTATTTTTCCTTGGATTAATTGAAACAACAGGCACTCCCAATTCCCTTTCAAGTTCGTCGAGGTCTATTTTAATGCCTTTTTTTGATGCAATATCAACCATTGTTAAAGCAACCACAACCGGTATCTTCAGATCTATCATTTGCGAACAAAACAACAGGTTACGCCTTAAGTTACTGGCATCTGCAACCAGCACAACCATATCAGGTTTTACGGTTTGGTCTGCATGCATCAAAACTTTATACGAAACCCATTCATCCGCCCTTCGCGGATAAAGACTGTATGTGCCGGGAAGATCAATGATGTTGGCCGTAAAACCGGCTTCGAGTGTAGCAGTGCCTGTTTTTTTATCTACGGTAACTCCGGGAAAATTGCCAACTTTCTGGTTTAACCCGGTTAAAGCATTAAATAATGAAGACTTGCCGCTATTAGGATTTCCAACGAGAGCGATATGAAGAGAAGATGCAGACATTTATTTAATCAGCAAAAATAAAATGCGGCAGTTAAACCCTGTTACGAGTTTGGGAGATTTAAATAACCTACAGCGAACTTTCACTTTTTCTAAGAGACCTCATCCCCGGTCCTTCTCCTGAAGGAGAAGGAGGCCAGCCATTGAATTATAAAAATGGCTTTTGTGCTAACATTTCGACAATAGGCAATGAATGAAAATTATAATGCGAAGGGGATAAAAAGGTAAATAGAATTTTTTTGAATCGGACTGAATTACTACTATGAATCAACTGTTGCGTCGCACTCGTGTACTTTTCATTCTTTATTCAGCAAGCCAAATGGCACTAATTTTATTCCTTGCACAACTATAGTATTGCTGTGAGGAAGAACAAAGGTAGAGATGGAAGGACAAATGTTTACAAAAGACATAAAGCACCGCTCCTTCTCCTTCAGGAGAAGGAGAAGGAGGATGAGGTGAAATTTTTTTATCTAAAACAAACTTTTGGCACGGTTGTGGTTTTTGCGCTATTAAAACCGTAAGTATGAAAAAAACAATGTTTGTATTACCATTATGTTTGTTCTTTGCCTTTTGCAGTAGTTCTAAAAAAGCTGTTGCGCCTGCCGGACCCGGAATTTCTAATGTGAACGTTAAGCGTGGCGACAGCATGACAAGTGCTACAAAAGCCGCAGCCTCATTTACTTCAGCCGACCGAGACTGGGCTTACAAATCAAGTCGTGATACTACATTAAACGGTACCTGGACACTTGATGGAATGCTTGGAGCTAATGGAAGCTGGACCAGCGCCTCAAGTTCGTCAGCAACTTCTTCAATGACTGATACATCAATGGCTACTATGACTTCAGGTACTGATGCTTCTATGAGTTCTGCAAATACAACCGGCGGAAGCAACAGGACAAAAGGAAAAAGTAAAAACAACAGAAAGGCTTTATATGATTCTGCCCAGGCCCGCTTACGTATGAATTACAAAGACACCACTTCTTTAGATACAACTGTTCAGTCTTTTCAGTACTGGAAACGAGTTCCGTCTTTAACCCTTAATGCGGGAAAGCAGGTATTTACCGGCACTACAGGTTGCAACAGCATGAGCGGAAGCTTTCACTTCAGCGAGTCAAATATTCAGTTTGGACGTAACATAGCCACTTCAAAAATGGCGTGTAATGAATACGACGAAACGGCTTTCCTTGCTGCTCTAAAAAAAGCCGACAGCTACACATTAAACGGAAATACCCTTGAACTGAAACAGGCCGGTACGACCTTGCTGACGTTTAAAAAATCTTAGCGCTGCTTCTATTACAACACTTCTATTATACATCCTAAGCCGGTAATTTTTGTTATCGGCTTTTTTACGTGCGCTATCCATTTACATGCTTTTATTCATCAAATCTATCATCACCTTTTTATCCGCATCTGTTACAATCGCTGATGTATCCTGCAAAAAATGTCTTTTAAATGCTCTGATGGCTGCAAGAGAATCTTTTACATCATACCCTATAATACGCAAAGCTTTTGCGCTGCTAAAATCTTTGGGAACAATCAGATTGGTTGTATCACTATACCACAAACCATAACCGCGGTCAGCAAGCGTTTTCCAGGGAAAATAAATGTTAGGGTCATCTTTACGGGTGGGAGCAATATCGGCGTGGCCAATAAAGTTTGCAGCCGGTATTGCATATTTCCTTTTCAGTGTGTCGAGCAATTGCAGCAGGCTGTTTACCTGTGGATCTGTAAAGGTTTCAAAGCCGTTGTTGTCAATCTCGATGCCGATAGATGCAGAATTAACATCAGTCAGGTTGCCCCATTTTGCTATTCCTCCATGCCATGCACGCAGGTAATCATTTAGCATGTGATGAACAGTTCCGTCTTTACAAATAACATAGTGAGCGCTGACTTGTGTACGTGTAAGCGTAAAAGTTTGTAAAGTTTGCCCGCAACTGTTTTGTGCAGTATGATGAATGATAACATAATTTGGCTTACGCATATTAAAGTTGGTAGTGCCTACCCATGCCGGTAAAAGGCTGTTATCAGCTATAAAAAGAGAAGGTTGCTGCTCTATTGTTTTTGCGTATTGCTTCGCTTGTCTTTTATAGCTTTTATTCGTTTGATAATAAGCAGGATGACTGCACGCCATTACAAAAATCAATACACTAAAAATGAGGTAAGCCGGAAAGCGGGTACACATGAATGCATTTTTTATTGGAATGTAAAGTAAGAAAGAATTGGTTGAGGCATATACCTCCCGCCCTAAAGGGAGCTAAAAGTCTCCCTTTGGGGGATTTAGGGGCTGCAGGCATGGCAGAAATATTGCAGGTTTCAGGTATTGAACAAAAAATCAATAATACTTATAAACTCTTTGTATGAAAAAATTAATGCTGCTGGCTTTGCTGGTATATGTAACGTCGTGTTCTGCTCCTGAAGATAAGGCTGAGGGTAGTGCTGATTCATCGTCTTTGAATACCACGGACAATAAAAAAAGTCTAAATACTCCGGGCACATCCGTTGGAAACCAGTCGCAGGCAGGTAACAGCGATACCTCCTCGAGCCCGTCTGCTTCTAAGCAAAATGCGGATTCAGCAACCAAGGGTACCAACAGAAGCTATGGTAAAGCGCGTGATACCACTAAACATTAATCATTCTATTTATCCTTCACGCCGGATAAGTCTGCGGGCTGCATTCCAAATTGTTGGTTCTTTCAAAGTTAGTAATCGTCATTGCGAGGAGGAACGACGAAGCAATCTCATTCTAAATCAGGTTTTAACGCGGTAGGATTGCTTCGTTCCTCGCAATGACGAACATTTGAAATTACAAAAGGACAATATTTTAAAGCGACAATTATATATACACCACTTCTAACAGCATCAAAATCAACCGTTTAGTGTATACTGCTTTTGTTGCGCCGTAGAAGCAGGGGGGATTTGGAACGCACCTGTCTGTGCGTTGCTGAATAATGAATAAAGCGTACAAGAGTGCGACGCAACGTAAGCCTTATAGTAGTATTCAGTTTGGCTCAAAAAAAAATCATTACACACTTTTAAGCAGCAAGTAGTATAGCTGATTTGATTTAAAAAAAATGCCCCGGTTTATACCAGGGGCATTTTTAAAAATCATAAAGAAAGGCTTACTTATCTGTTTTGTCTCCGCCTTCTTCCTGCTGTAACCTGTCTCTTATGGATGCCAAAGCCCCAAGATCACCTAAAGTAGCTTTTTCAACTTTAGTTTGAATGTTCTTAACTGCTTTGTTGGTCTTTTCAGCTTCAACACGTGCTTCTTTTCTTGCTGCATCTTTCTCCTGCTGCTGCGCCTGCTCCCATATACGGGTATGACTAACTACAATGCGTTTTTCGTTGCGGTCAAATTCTATAACCATGAACTGGGCATGTTCATCTGCTCCAATGCTTTTACCGTCTTCTTTTACAAGGTGACGTGCAGGGGCAAATCCTTCTAAACCATAAGGCAACTGTACCGAAGCGCCTTTGTCATCTTTCCTGGTAACGGTTGCTTCGTGTATGGTTCCAATTCCAAAGGTATCTTCCAATGTATTCCAGGGATCTTCTTCAAGTTGTTTATGGCCTAACTGCAATTTGCGGTTTTCTTTGTCAATACCCATAATGATGACATCGATCTTTTCACCCACTTTTACGTAATCAGCGGGGTGATTATAACGCTTTAACCAGCTTAAATCGCTGATGTGGATCATGCCGCCAATTCCTGGCTCAAGCTCAACAAATACGCCGTAAGGAGTAATGTTTTTAACCGTGCCCTGGTGCTTACTACCTTCGGGGAATTTGGTTTCGATAGTGCTCCATGGATCGTCGCTCATTTGTTTGATTGACAGGCTCATTTTGCGGCTGTCTTTATCGAGCGTTACGATCTTAGCTTCATACTCGTCACCAAGCTTAAAGAATTCTTTAGCGTTGATGGGAGTATTAGCCCAGGTAATTTCACTTACGTGCACAAGACCTTCAACACCCGGCATAATTTCTAAGAAAGCGCCGTAATCTTCAATATTTACTACTTTACCTTTTACTACTTCGCCTTCTTTAATATTTTCAGCAAGTACATCCCAGGGGTGTGGAGTAAGTTGTTTTAAACCAAGGCTGATACGTTTTTTGTCGTCGTCGAAATCTAATACGACCACGTTTAGTCTCTGATCCAGTTTTAATATTTCGCTTGGGTGGTTGATACGTCCCCAGCTAATATCAGTTATGTACAACAGGCCATCTAAGCCGCCAAGATCCATAAATGCACCAAAGTCGGTGATGTTTTTGATAGTGCCTTCCAATACCTGGCCCTTCTCAAGCTTAGACATAATCTCAGCTCTTTGCGCTTCGATGTCGCTTTCGATAAGGGCTTTATGAGATACAACGGCGTTCTTAATTGCCTCGTTAACCTTAACGACTTTAAATTCCATTGTTTTACCAACAAACTGATCGTAATCAGTAACAGGCTTCACGTCGATCTGAGAACCCGGTAAGAATGTTTCCATACCAAATACGTCGACGATGAGACCACCTTTGGTTTTGCTGGTAACCACGCCGGTAATCACCTCACCGGTTTTATGA
Organism: uncultured Segetibacter sp.; assembly: GCA_964251885.1. GTDB lineage: Bacteria > Bacteroidota > Bacteroidia > Chitinophagales > Chitinophagaceae > Segetibacter. The sequence goes on from CAXUMK010000041.1 coordinate 25,889, forward strand.
ACTTCTACAATTCTTTCCCATGCACGGAAAATTCTTGCAGATTTACGGCTCAGGTGCAAATGACCTTGCCTGTCTTCTTTCTCGACAACCATTACCTCAACATCGTCGCCTACTTTCAGGGTGGGGATATCGCGGAATTCGTTTAGAGAAACCAGTCCGTCACTTTTAAAACCAATGTTTACAACCACATCCGTTTTGGTTAAAGCAACTACGCTGCCGTTGATGATTTCGCCATCATTGATCTGTACGAAAGTGTTATCATACACACTGTCGTATCTTTCTCTTTCTTCTTTTTTGTAAGTACTAACGTTGCGTTTGTCAATACTCCAGTCGAAGTCGTCGTGTGCAGTTTCAACTTTTGGCTTAGGAGCCTCCTGAACCGGTGCAGAAGGTTCTGCAACAGGTGGCTCTTCCACAGGTGCATTTGTTGTCGCTGTAGTAGCTTCGGTCTCTGCGGTAGCAGTTACCGGAGCACTCTCCTGTGCATCAGCGTTTGGGTTAATAATTTCGTTTTCAGGCATAAAATAATTCCGAGAGTTTTTATTCGGGCTGCAAATGTAAGAAAAGAAGAAGAGAAAAAGGTTAAATGAAAGATTAAAAGAAGGGGTGTTGTTATGGGTGCATGTTACAGGTTTCGGTAAATTTTTGGTTTTAGTAAAGGGTTTTGCGTTACAATTGCTCTCACCTCCGTCTTACAACTTGAGATTTTAGATTTCTTATAAATAATTTGTAAACTGCACCTGTAATATCGTAAGCTATCATGCCCCTTTTCTACCAGTTAAATATAGATGAAAGCACAAAGCTTGCTGTTTGGGAAATTACAGAGGATGAAGGCTTTTTTAATTTAAACGTTCCTCTGCACAGGGCAATTACACATCCGCAAAAAAAATTGCAGCACCTTGCGGGAAGATATTTACTTCCCTATTTATTTCCTGATTTTCCAAACGAAGAAATTGAGATCGCCGATACACGTAAACCTTTTTTGCGAAATGAACAATATCACTTTTCCATTTCACACTGCAGCAAATATGCAGCAGCTATTGTTAGCAGTACAAAACGTGCAGGCATAGATGCAGAACTGATAACGCCACGCCTTCATAAAATAAAGCACAAGTTTCTGCATGCAGACGAACTAAGGTTTGTGAATGCACAATTACAAAGCCGGCAACTTACTTTTCTAAGCATACTCTGGAGCGCCAAGGAAGCGATGTACAAATGGTACGGCGCAGGTGAAGTTGACTTTAGCAAAATGATGAGAACATTTCCGTTTGAACTGAAAGAGCAGGGCGAGATACAGGCTGCTTTTTTGAAAGACGATTTTCAGCAGAAGCTTGTATTGCACTATAAACTTATGGAAGAGCTTACGCTTGTTTGGGTGGTTTCAGATATTGAATAACTGGCGAACAGGATTTGAAATTCTATGGCAAAAATGATTTTGCCAATTCGCGTGATTTGCTCCAATAAGATGCATTCATTTCTTCTGCACCTCCCAGGTTGTTCCAAAAGAGATTAGATGTTTTAGCTGATTGATAAACGAAGTAAAAATGCCATTGAAACAGATACTTTGCGTATTCTTTATCAACTTCAAAGTGTTCAACATATAAAGCAACCTGCTCTATCAGAGCGAGATATTTCAGTTTATCAATGGTGTTGATTGCTGACAAATCTTCTTTTGCTATGTGATCTGATTCTATTTCATTCATGAGGTTAAACAAATGCATATTCTTTTCATCGTTTGTAAAATCCTTCCATAACAATGACAGGTTTTGCAAACGCTTAAACCGTTGCTGATTTCTTACAAAACCTAAAATTGCAAATGCAGCAGTAATGACAGCGATAGACTTTATATTTTCAAGTAAATTAGTTTTTCGTTGTTCCATTTTTTTAACATTAGAAAAAATGCTACAATTTAGGCCGTTATATTTTGTTCCACCAATTCCAAAAACTCATCCTCACTAATGATTTTAACCGTATGAATTTTCTTCGCCTTTTCAAATTTGCTTCCTGCATCTTCTCCTACTACTAAGTAATTCAATTTGCTGCTTACACTTCCTAACAACTTTCCTCCATGTTGCTCAACCATTTCCTCTGCTTCGGTTCGTTTCAGCTTATTTAGCGTTCCGGTAAATAAAAAGGTTTGTCCGCTCAATCCGCCTTCTGCAATCACTGCATTCTTTTTATTGTTCATTTCAACACCTAAGCTTTCAAGCTGCTGAAGTATTTCGATGTTTTGTTCATTCTGAAAAAATGTATACACGCTTTTGGCAACCTTTACCCCGATATCTTCCAGCGTTTGCAGCTTCTCTTCCGAAAAATCTTTCAAATCCATCAAATGGTTAATTGAATTGGCAAGAACCTTTGCGGTTGTTTCACCCACATAACGAATGCCCAGTGCAAATATTAATCGGTTAAGCGGCTGATGTTTTGATTCTTCAATAGCTGATTGCAGGTTGTCAATTGACTTCTTTCCAAAGCCGGCCATTTTACCAATCTTTGCGAAATCAAGCGTATACATCCCGGGAATATCTTTGAGTAATTCCAGCTCATAAAACTTTCTCACATTAGCTTCTCCAAAGCTCTTAATGTCCATTGCATCTTTACTCACAAAATGGATCATCCTTTCAACAACCTGCGCCGGACATTCTATATTGATACATCGCCATGCGGCTTCGCCTTCTTCTTTGTACAATTCGCTGTGGCAGACAGGACAATTTTTAGGAAAGATGATTTCTGTTTCATTGCCTTCTCTCAATTCTGCAAGTGACTTTACAATATATGGAATAACATCGCCGGCTCTTTCTACCAGAACTGTATCACCGATGCGCAAATCCTTTTCTTTTATCACATCTTCATTAAACAACGAAATAGAACCAACTGTTACGCCACTTATAAAAACAGGATCAATTTTAGCAACCGGCGTAATGGAACCAGTTCTTCCCACTTGAAACTCTACAACGCGAAGCTTACTCGTCGCCTGCCTTGCCTTAAATTTATAAGCAATCGCCCAGCGCGGATGATGCGTTGTCATTCCCATCTGCTCCTGCAGGTCAAGGTCATTAACCTTTATCACCATGCCATCAATTTCGTAGGGAAGGTCATCTCTTTTCGCTTCGTACTGGTTACAATAATCAACTACAGCCTGTATGCCTTTCAGCACTTTCATTTCTTTCATCGGGCTTCTGAAACCCACATTCCACAGCATCTCCAAAATGCCCGAATGCCTGTGCAGCATTGCTTCTTTCTCTGCATCAACGTTTCCGCTTGTTCGTGTATAATAACTGACATTGTATAAAAAAGCCTCCAGTTTACGCCTGCCGACTTCTTTCGGGTCTTTCATACGCAGACTTCCCGAGGCAGCGTTGCGTGGGTTTGCAAGCGGTGCAATATTTTGTTCTGCCAACTGGTCGTTGTATTGCTTAAAAGATTTTTTAGACATCATCATTTCACCCCTGATTTCTATCTGCTGTATTCCATATTTTGAAAAAGATGCCGAAAGCGGAATGGAACGGATTTGCCTGATATTGGTCGTAATGTCATCACCTTCCATGCCGTTGCCGCGGGTGGCGCCTCTTGTTAAATGGTCGTTTTCATAGATCAGCGAAATGCTTGCTCCGTCAAACTTTGGCTCTACACAATATTCCAGTTCGTCTTTCTTTGCCACCTCTCTTGCCTTCCTGTCCCAGTCAATTAAGTCATCTGCATTGTAACTGTTTTCAAGACTAAGCATTGGCACCAGGTGCGCCACTGTTTTAAACGACGCATTCAGGCTGTTTCCAACTCTTTGTGTGGGTGAGGCAGTTGTGATCAATTCAGGGTTCTCTTTCTCTATTTTCTCAAGCAGCTTATACAACTGGTCATATTCGGTATCTGAAATAAGCGGGTCGTTTAAGACATAGTACCTGTATTCATGAAAATGAAGCGCATGCCGCAATTGCTTCGCCATTTCAAAAGCTTTTTCCGTATGATTTCCCTTAGCTAATTGTTTCGTAAGTTTTTGAAGTTCTATTATTTGCTGTTGTGAATACATAAAATAAAGTTGGCGATAAAGTTAGGCAGAAACTGCAGGGTGAAGCAAATAGAATGAATGTGAAGGGAGTTTTTTTGGTAGCCAGCTTTGGATCTATTTTTAAACATCGTTGCGTCGCACACTGCAACAGTTTGTTCTTTTTTCGTCTTTTATCATATCCGTATTTGCGGTTGTTTTACCTCACCCTCGTTCCCTCTCCTGCAGGAGCTACCGTTAGTACACAAGTAGAGATTATTTTTGCGGAAAAAAGAATGGATA
>CAXUMK010000042.1:0-30123 GCA_964251885.1 uncultured Segetibacter sp.
CACTTGCCGCTCTTTGCGGCATCCCGATAGATACCTTTGAATCGGGACTTGTACCGCATCTTTTAATAGCAGTTCATACACTTTGCATTATCTGTACGACCTTCCTGAAGGTAACGACATTGGATTACTTCTATTAATACATAAACGGCGCTGAAGAATTAACTGTATAAGCTTGCGAAACAATAAAAGCTTTATTGTAATACTTAGGCTAAGTATATAAAAATAGTCTTCACCTAAAATTCCTCCCCTCCGGAAAAACTTTTTCACTTCCATCTTCCCTCACCTGGCTTCTTTTATTTTGTGCGTGGGTGGGAATGGATGTTTCGTCCGGGCGTGCAAGCGTCAACACTTGTGGCGTTTCATTATTTGCAGGAGTAAGCTTTCGCAACAGTTTAGAGAAGTCGAAACACTGCTGTACAATTACATGTATCACTTCGCCCTGCATTTGTAGTTTACCTTCAACCATTATCAATTTGGATTGTAGAATCTCTTTTCGGTATTGGTCGAAAAGGTTTTGGAAAATGACAAGGTTGGCTACGCCTGTTTCATCTTCAATGGTCATAAAACAAATACCGCCTGCAGTGCCAGGTCGTTGGCGTACCAATACAAGTCCGGCAACTTTTACAAGTTGGCCATCCTTAACCGCAGTAAGTTCTGCGGTTGACAAAATATGAAGCTGTTGCAGCTTCTCTCGCACAAAACTTACGGGATGCGCTTTTAACGAAAGCGCCGTTGCAGCATAATCATGCACCACATGTTCAGCATCGGTCATTTCTGGAAGCGATATATTTTCCTGCTTTTCATCAGCAGAAAGTTGTCCTTTAAACATCGCTGCAGGTTTATCTTTTGTGGATACTTCCCACAAAGCCTGTCTTCGGTCAAGACCAATTGACCTGAATGCATCTGCATCAGCGAGTTTCTCTAATGCAGCCTCACTCAAGCCAATACTGCGAAGCTCATGTATGCTCGTGTACTTTTTTTCTCTTGATGATATTAATAGCTTCATGTCTTCTTCGCGTAAGCCTTTTACCTGCCGAAATCCCAATCTAAGAGCCTTCCCAATCCCTGCACTCCCACTCGGTGGAGAAGGTTCGTTTCTTCCCCCCTCTCCATTTGGAGAGGGGGCAGGGGGTGAGGTCTTTTCCAGCTTGTTATCCCACTCCGAGTAATTAATATCAACAGGTCTTACTTCAACAGCATGCTTTCGGGCATCAATTACAATTTGTGCGGGCTGGTAAAAACCCATTGGCATACTGTTGAGGAGGGCACAAGCAAACACATCGGGGTAATAACATTTAATCCAACTCGATACATATACCAGCAATGCAAAACTTGCTGCATAGCTTTCAGGAAAACCATAACTGCCAAAGCCTTCCAATTGCTTAAATACGCGTTGGGCATATTCCAACGTATATCCTCTTTGCGTCATTCCGGTTATCAGCTTTTCCTGGAACTGCGATACCAGTCCTTTCAGTTTAAATGTCGCCATGCTGCGACGCAGTTCATCTGCTTCGGCTGGTGTAAAACCTGCTGCTACAATCGCAATCTTCATTGCCTGCTCCTGGAACAGCGGCACACCCAATGTCCGGCTTAATATTTCTTCCAGCTCTTTGGATGGATACTCTACCTTTTCTTCACCATTTCTGCGACGTAAATAAGGATGCACCATATCGCCCTGTATCGGTCCGGGGCGGACAATGGCTACTTCAATCACCAGGTCGTAAAAGCAACGTGGCTTTAACCGTGGCAACATGCTTTGCTGTGCACGGCTCTCAATCTGGAAAACACCAATCGTATCTGCACGGCAAATCATATCATACACAACAGGGTCGTCCTGCGGAATATTCGCAAGGGTTAAATCCAATCCGTAGTTTACTTTGGCAAGGTCAAAGGCTTTGCGGATGCAGGTAAGCATACCAAGTGCAAGCACATCGATTTTCATAAAGCCCAATGCATCTATGTCGTCTTTGTTCCATTCAATACAGGTTCTGTCTTTCATTCGGGCATTCAGTATCGGGCACAAATCAGACAACTTACCATTGGTGATTACAAAGCCGCCTGTATGCTGACCCAACTGCCGTGGAAAGCCCATAAATTCTTTAGTAAGCTGCAACACCTTTTGCAGGTGTTTATCTTCGGGGTTCATGCCTTGTTCGGTTATCCGCTTTCCTTAAAACCATTCGTCGGTAAACTCCCAGATAGAACTTGACAAACGATTGATGGTATCAACCGACAAACCCATTGCTTTGCCCACATCCCTTATCGCTCCTTTCTGATGCTGCTGCGTAACGGTGGCGACAATAGCCGCCCTGTCGCGACCATATTTTTGATAGACGTATTGTATCACTTCTTCACGGCGCTCATGCTCAAAGTCTACATCAATATCAGGAGGTTCATTGCGGGCAGCAGAAAGGAACCGCTCAAACAACAAATCAAACTTTTCAGGGTTAACCGAAGTGATGCCGAGGCAATAACAAACCGTGGAGTTGGCAGCAGAACCACGTCCCTGGCAAAGAATGCCCTGGCTGCGGGCATAACGCACAATATTATACACTGTAAGAAAATAGGCAGCATAATTCATCTGCTCTATAAAAGCAAGCTCGTAATTGATAGCGTTTTTCGTCTTTTCCGGAACGTCTTCTCCAAACTGTAACCTTGCCCCTTCCCACGCCAAAAAAGTAAGCTCCTGCTGCGGCGTACGCCCCTCGCTTGTTATCTCTTCCGGGTACTCATATTTCAGTTCATCCAATGAAAAACGGCAGACGTCTGCCAAATCTTTTGTATGCTCAACAGCCTGCGGGTACTGCCTGAAAAGCCGAAGCATTTCATCGGCTGGTTTCAGGTATCGTTCTGCATTGGGATGCAAACGATAGCCTGCATTATAAATCGTGCACTTCTCCCGTATGCACGTCATCACATCCTGCAACTGCCGCCGCGAAGCCGTATGATAATGCACATCATTGGTAGCAACAACAGGCACGTTTAATTTCTCCGACAACTGCACCAGCCGGTACAAATACTTGCTGTCATCCCCCTGGTAGCGCCGTGAAACCGCTATATACAAATCACTTCCAAAAGCCGCCCGGTATTCCTTCAAAGCTCTTTCAAACGACGGCTCAAATTCAAAGGCCCCATTCAGTTTATCCGGTGGCAACGCAACAAATTTCACTCCCTTCGCATACTGGTAAACATCCCCTTTATACAGATGGCACTCCCCTTTCTCCGCCCGCCCGTTACCCAACGTTAGCAAATTGCTCAATTGCGAATAAGCTGCTTTATCCGTAGGATAAGCCAGCAAAGAAGGTCCGTGCAGCAAATCAAGCCTCACGCCAACAATCAATCTTACCCCCTCTTTTTTCGCCGCTGCATGAGCCCTCACAATCCCCGCAAACGTATTCCTGTCAGTTACTGCTATTGCCCCACACCCCAAAGCCTTCGCCTGCTCAACCAATTCCTCCGGATGAGAAGCACCCCGCAAAAAGGTGAAGTTGGTGGTGGTTTGGAGTTCGGTGTACATTAAGTTGTTTTATTTTTATGAGCCGGGCTGTGTTGCTACTATGGAGCATCGTTGCGTCGCACACTTGTACGATTTGTTCAATCTTCCGCAATACTGACTGTTGCTTTTTCAACACTTAAACACTCAAGCAACCAACCTTATCCTTTCAAGAGAAGGTCGATAGAAATAAGTTAGTGCATTTGTGAGTTGACAGCGTAAAAAGGTTTAGGTCTGTGCGCTGGTGCATATATCAACTGTAGTTCGAGCTATATCCTTTTACTCCATAATCCACCACAGAAAAGTTTCAAGTGGATTACCGTTTCTGTATATTAATATGCAGCTAAAGAGATTCAAAGAACAACTGAAATGTGCCTCTAATTTGTTTTGAGAATGGTTAATTAGAAAGACTTGAAAAATCCATAAAAATATGGCGGAGTTCTCTTTCATTACTGTCTAAAGAGTAAGTGGATATGTAATACTTTTCAATTTTGATTAATTGTCCTTTGACTGAATAGGATGATGTGATTTTCAAATTTATTTTATCTACTATTTTTTCGGGTTTACCATTAAGCATATACGCTAACATAAACCCTTCATCAAAAAAACTTTCGTCATAAATTCCCGTAATAAATTTGCCCATCCCCTTATCTCCAACATAATCATTTATTAATGTGGTTGCGCTTTTTGTAGATGTTGATTCTTCAGCAATAAGTTTTGCTTCAACACCAAATTTGTATTTGGGTACCAATTGAAAGTTTGTTATTCTCAAATCAAATCTCTTTGCTTTTTTGGGTTTTATTTTTCCCTTCTGCATTTTTTTAGTGATAAGATGAAACTCATCTGCAATTTCAAAATGTAATTCCTTCTCGTCAATAATGGTTTGAATATGACCATAAATTCCTGCGGTTATTACTTCTTCATCAACCATGAAAACCTTTTCTGTATCGCTGTAGTAATTATAATATCCTCCATAAATCAATTCGATACACTCGTCTTTTAACTCTTTGTATATTGCTGCTACAATATCTCTGTCGTATTGCCTTGTATAAATAAAATTATTGTAATCTGAAATCTGTCCCATTAATTGCTGACTTGGTTTAAAATTTCAACAATTAATTTGTCTGCATCATTAAGTGCAATTGCTTTTGTCCAAAATTTTTTTTCGTTAGGTTTGATTAAGAAAAAAGCGTCTTTCACATCATACTTTATGATTCTTCGGTAGTAAATGCTTGCATGATGTTCGGAGAAAACGCTTTCATTTATTTCTTGTAACTCCTTAGAAATATCTGCTGTGGATTCTTCAATACTTTGTTTATACAGATTGTTTTTCTCAAAAATAAATTTCACACAAACCAAATCTTCCTTTGCTGGTGCGTTTAAATATATTACTGCTCTTAAATTTATTGATGAGTTTTTTAGAGTTTTATTTATTACATCCAGGTAGGTTTGTGCATACTGCCTTACATCTTTGTTAATCACTACATGATTTTCAGCACCACAATTCTTATAATTTTCTTTTATTACATTGCTAAAACAAACGGTGTTTTCAATAAGTGCTTGCTCTTCCCTCGTAATTTTAAGTTCTCGATAAAGAATTGTGTCAATTTCATCTTTTATGGGTTTTATTTTTTCCTTGATTTTTAAATCCTCGTAAGCGACACTTTCGTAAACTGAAATTATATAATCAACTTTTTGTGCAAGTTCTTCTATAGCTTTTGAATCTAAATAATAAGGAATAGCAGGAAATAATGAAACTTCGTTTTTTTGAATTAACCCCCCTTTAGAAACTCCCCAACTGGAAGTAATTGAAATAAAATAATAAGTAGCTAAAGATGAATTTAAACAAGCGATAAAAGCTTTATGAAAGTTAACATCCTTATTGACAAATTTTATTGCTTTTGAACTAGCTAAAAACGCACAATCAAAATCAATGTAAGAGCAACACAACTCACCGAACCTTGTCCCTTCTTTAAAAAGTATTAACGGTACAGAATATAAATCGCGTTCATCTGTTCGAAAAGCAGAGTAGTCACTATGGTCTTTTAACTTAGTTTTAGTTTGAGGAGTGTAATATGGTAGAATGTCATCAGCATCAATGAAATAATTGTTTCCCAAATGAGGATTGCCTTTTTTTTCCGCTGCTTTATCTTTTATAAGCCCCATTCCTTGGACAACCTTTTGCTCATTAATGGACTTCATTTTATTTAACCTGTTTATAAATTTCAAATCACGAAGATTACCATACATAGCAATTTTGAAAATCTTAGAATTAGTTTTTAATACTTCCTGAATAGGTAAATATTTTATTTCAGATGCATCAATCGAAATTGTATTTCTGTTTTGGATGGACCTTGAAGATTTTGGAACGCAATAAATAATGTTTTCACTTTGGTTTATAATAGCTTGCTTTCTTGCATTATAAATTATTAGGGCTGCTGCAAATTTTGCTTTCTCAAACAATACATTTCTTACAACAGCAAAATTTGCTATGACTGACACCTTGTTTTCCGTAAAGAAGCGATATCTGAAATCATAATCAGTTCTACTTGTATTGAATAAAACTTTAGCTGCTGAAATAAGTGCAACAGTTGCGTTGGGAGCAATGTTCGGAGCATAAGCCAAAAAGGCTTTGACAATATCTTTTTCTATTTCCCAATCATTTTGTTTTGCCCATGCTAATATATCAGCATCAACATTACTTCTTTTCCAAGGCGGATTTCCAATTACTATGTCAAATTTCTTATCGAAAAATGAATTTATTTTATCACTTGGATTCTTTTTAAACGATTCTGCCTCACGAATGAATGTGTTTGCTTGAAGCAGATTTAAGCCAAACTTTTTTTCATCCCTTTGTTTTACTTCCTTTTCTTTTGTCCAATAAATCAAAGGGCTAAATCTTACCTGTTGCAAGATTTTTTTTGGATTCATGTGATGCAAAAAAGTGAGGCATAAACTAAATGCAGTAATTTTTATTGCTTCGGGATGTATTTCAATTCCATAAATGCTATTAAGTAAAAGTTCATTTAATTTTTCTTTAGTAAGTTCTGTTTCATTGTGTTTGTACTTCCATCTTTCAATTATCCTCTTAAATCCTTCTACTAAAAAAATTCCACTGCCGCATGCTGGGTCTAAAATTTTAATGTCATAATTACAATCATTTTTGCTTGGCATTGGTAACACTTCATTATATGTGAACTCAACCAACATTTGAGGCGTGTAATATGCTCCTAGTTCTCGTTTACCCTTTTCAACTTTTTCAATGATAATATTTTTTACTGCATCTTCCTCATTCATAAATTCTTCATAAATGGCACTTATAAGCTCTATTGGAATGTGTTTGAAGTCAAACAAGTGAAAAGGCATTGACAGCTGGCTTGTTTGAAGTTCTTTTTCTCCCGTGTAACAATCATAAATTAGTTGAAGTATTTTAGGATGATTATTTACCGCTTTTACTTCTGTGTCTGTTATTGGAAATAAATCTCCGTTGAATTTATCTCGCAAAAAGTAAAACAACGTATATGTTTCTTTATGATGGCTTCTTAATAAATCAAAAAAGCTATCTGCAACTTTTGTTTCATCTTTAATATCCTTTTTTGTGAGAATTCCTCTTTGCTCCAAATACAGCGTAAATAAACTTCTACCCAATAAAGCATGAATGGTTTCGAAATCTAAATGGAATGTGTCATGCAGAAGTTTTCGCGCAAATCGTAATTGACTAATCAGTTTCTTATCTACTCTTTGGTGAGTGTATAACTCAAATTCAACCCCAAAAACTTTTTCGCTGTCTAATTTAGATTGTTTGAGAATTTCTGATAGCCTTTCAAGGTCTGCATCAGAAGTTGTAAGTTTTAACTTCTCAATACTTTTTATTTCATTCGGACTGTTTACGGGACTGGCGTAATTGTCTAAAACTTGAATAGTGTCGGGTGTGATGATAAGGGTTAACGGTGTTCTGCATTCATTCCAAAATTTTCTTTGCAGTTTTATTATTGCATTTGGATTGTAATTGACCAATTGCTTAATGTAAATCACAGGATTGGTGTCTGTAAAATAAATTGCATCAACACTTAATTCTTCTTCACCATTGAAAGCATTTTTGGCAATGTAGTATTGAAAAGATGATTTGCTACCCTTTGGCTTTTTAATATTTTCTTTGGTGATTAAGCCATTTAGCCAACCAGCTTTAGAAGTAATGCGTTGTAAAATGTTACCTGTATTAGTTGGCATAAGTGGGGGTAAAATACTAACAAAAGTAATGAAACAACAAATTACTAACAAATTTAGTAATTCTTTTAATTAAACTTTGTTATTTTGCTTAAAAAGTCTCATTTTCTATTTAACGGTAAACAAGGAAAGCCGGAGATTTGTAGCCTAAGAGCATGGTGAGTAATTAGTAGTGCGGGCACTATAATATAATATTTTTAAGCGTCGTAAAGGTTGCATTGGTCTTAGTCTGCCTAACCTCCATTCTGCATTTTTTTATTGCTCAATAATGATAAAAAAGTACAAGTAAGTGACACAACCGGAGCATCATAGTAGCACAAAGGCTAAGTACAAAAAGCTACTTCTTCTCATTCAGCATTCGTTCCAATGCCTCAACTTTCTCCTTTTCGGACTTCAATAATCTTTCATACAATTCAACAACTTTATCAATCGGATTAAAAGTGGGGGAATATGTTCTTGCATAACCGATAGCATGGTCGTTAAAAGTGCTGGAAATAATATTAACTGCCGCTTCTTCATCAAAATTCTTAATTGCCTCTACAGGGACTTTCAACACCTTAGCTACCTGCTCTAAAATGTCGGGTTCAATTTCTTCTTTTTGCTCCAGCAGCGATATTTTTTTCTGGTTCCAGTCGTCGCCTAACTCATAAGCCAAACCTTCCTGTTTAAGACCCAGCATTTCTCTAAAGCGTTTTATGTTTCGTCCCTGGTGTATTGTTTTGTCCATACCGGCAGTTGTTGTCATAAGCAAATATAATAAAGTACCTACAGCATAAATTACTTACCTAAAGTACACATTTCATTCTAACGTACCAACGGTAAGAATAGAATATGCTCTTGGCAGTAAAGAACTTACAGGCATAAAACAAAAGCAATGGTAAGCGGTGAATTCATGTGCCAACACAAAGAAGTGGCAAAATTGATAGCCGAAGCTGTGGCTGCAGAAAGAATATACCTGCTTGGCTGTACGGTTTCACGTGTTCGTACAGATAGCATCTTTACTGATGCTGCGCCAACTTCCGGTTTTGTAAGTCACTGTTATATGCTGGTTTTGGTAAGTAAAAGCAGTGCAAACAGTTGTAATAACCTGCAGGATAAAATTGAGAATTATTGCCGTTCTTATATTCCGGTAACCGCAATTGTTTTAGATATGCAGCAGTATAACGACTGGCTTACAGAAGGGCATCCCTTTGCAACAAGCGTATCTAAAACTGCCGAATGCCTGCATGACGCAGGTAATGTAAAACATATACATCCTGCCAATGCAGGTGAAGAACAGCAGCCGGTAAAATTGAATGAAGCTTATCTTAATGCAGGTCTTAACAAAGTAGAGGAATTTCTTGCGGGAGCAGATTTATACCGGATACGGGAACAAAATAAAATGGCTGCATTTATGCTGCACCAGGCGGCAGAGCAGGCGCTGCATACTTTGTTTAGAATAAGCACAGGCTTATATGTAAACACGCATAGCATTGATAAGCTTATCCGTTACTGTTCTATGGTTTCACCTAAGATTGCCGCTATATTTCCCCGCAACAATTACAAGAATGAACACATTTTTCAGTTGCTGCAAAAGGCGTACATAGATAGCCGTTATAAAGAAAGTTATGCAATCAGCATAGACAATTTGAAAATTATAACAGAAAGAATACGAGCTATTGAGAGTATAGTGAAAGAAACATACGCACGTCATTGCGAGGCACGAAGCAATCCGCATCCCTAAAAGCAGGCCGATTTATCGTCAACGGATTGCTTCACCAAGCTACGCAAGGTTCGAAATAACGACATTAAGTATTGACAATTGTTTAAGCATTTTAATTTAAAGTAACGGCTATGCCACGAGGAGAATATACTGCTGTTGATTATTATCCGGCAAATTTGTACCAGGCAGAGATACAAAACCCGTACAGTGTTTTTCATTCGTTTTTCGATGCTTTTCCGCTTCCTGATGCAATGGAATTTATAGATAGCTGGTTAGCCGTATTAAGTAAAAATCATTACTGGAAAAACGGCTATCCTGCAAGATTGCTTTACTTCTATGAAATCATAGTAAGATTAATGGAAGCTGCTTACCTCGTTAATAAAATGGATACAGTAAATGAAGCTGCCATTTTACTAAAAGGCGATTCAGAACAGGAAATTGATTTAATGAACCCGGAAACATACTGCGGACGGCATGCAAGATATGCACCGTGGGATTACTTTCCAAGAAGCCTGACAAAGAAACAATTCATCAATCCTTATCTCGTCTTCCGCAAGTTTTTTAAGTACCATGATTTACCCGCATGGAAAGATGAGTTGTACGACCTGTTGTATAATGCCTTTATTTCTAAAAATAAGATTGAGATGTTTGAATATGATTTGCTGGCAACTCAAAAACATTTGAAAAGAATGGTAGAAGCCGCACATTTGGTTGTGGTGAGGATGAAAGAACAATCTTCTTCATCTTCTACTTGATATTGTTTGGTGTGCTGCCCATCCTGCTTCCACTGTTCCTATTCTGTACGTTAATATCCATCAGCCCTTTTATTTTATATAGTTTTCTTTTGTTGCGAAAGGGCATAGAAGAGTAATCAGCATTATGTTCTGTAATTTTTCGCCGCAACATGGCTGAACAATCCAATGTTAGCGATAGACTTGATAAATTATAGTTTTAGGAATTTGTATAACCTCATATGAAAGTCAGTATTTGACAATTTTACATCAGTTAGTCTTTGCAATTGTAAATTGCTAATTTTAACTGGCTCACATAATAAACTCCTATTTTTTGAATTATATGAAGAAGAATAACCTATACCTATCTTTAATCCATCAACATCACCACCTTCCGATTCTGGATAATCCAGTCTGAAAATATATTTAATAGGATAGTTTATTTTTTCGATGACTAATCTGGCTACATCTGCTTTAATTAAACAGCCGATAAATATTGCATCTGGTCTTGCCTTAAAATCATGTTTTAGCACTCTAATTTGAAATTTATACTCTTTTAAAGATGATACAAGACTATCTGCATCATCCTTTGTAAAACCACTGGCGTGATAGTATATATCTATTTTTACTTCCGAGGTTATTGTAAAGGTTTTTTGTCTTGGCCCTAATTGTTCAATTCTAAGTTTAATATTTGTACAAGCTTTTCCCAAAGCTGATTGTAAATCATGCTTCGAATCTGGCATATGATAAGTAGCGCCAGTATAACCTGCTAAATCACTAGGTAGTTTTAGTTTAACAGATATGTCATAAACAAAGAAAGTTCTGTGGATTCCAATTTTTCCAAAGTAAAACCCAAGCTCAAACAGTAAATTGTCTCTAGGGACAACAAAATTCTCTTTCCTGTATCTTAAGGTATCGTCGCCGGATAAAACAATAATTACAAAGTCGTAGTTAATTGCATTATCTACTAAAGAATTTAAAGTTGTACTACCAATGCTGAAAAATCCCTGATTCCACAAGGTTACAAGGAAGTATGCATCTAAATTTTGCTGAATTGCTTCCGCAACTGGCAGACTCTCCGAAGAAGACCCAATAAAAATTTTTATTCTCTTATTCTTCATTTAGCTTTTGGTTTAAAAATTCTCCACCAACGCTCTTATTTACGTTACAGCTTTAAAATGTCCGTCGCAATCAATATTCATTTATTTTGTTTTTAATCTTCACTGACAAAATAGTAATGTAATATACTTCTAATGTGTTTAATTTAAAAGAGGAAGAAAAAGTAAATGCATCTGCTAAATAAATATGAAAGTATAAGTGAGTGCCACAACCGGAGCTTCATAGTATTACAAAGGATAAGCCCAAAAACTACTTCTTCTCACTCAACATTTTTGAAACATTTCAACTTTCTCTTTTTCGAACGTAATTAGCTTTTACAAAAAAGGGACGATTTCAAGCAAAAAATCCATGAATAAACCATTGGTACTTCTCATCATAATGCCCTAACCGAAACAGCCAATAGCGGCAGCCCTCTTCGTCTTCCACAGTATAATAATCGCGGTGCTGCCCATCCTGTAACCACCATTCTTGCTCTATTCGTTCCGGTCCGTCAGCCTTTTTTATTTTGTGCAGTTTTCCTTTGTAGCGAAAGTTCATTGGTGGATAATCAGGAACAGGCGCTGTAACCTCAATATGTTCAGGTGCAGCTAATAGTTGTATAGGTCTTGGTCTGTCGAGGTTCCATTCTGAAGATTTTTGTTCCTGAAGTGATAAGGCCAGTTTAAAAGAACGTTCAGGCCAATAATGTTCATCAGGTAAAAAACGATGAATGGCATTTGCACCTACTTTTCCTGCTAACCGGTCTATCAATTCTGATAACTGTACATTATCCAAACTCCACATTGCTTCCCACAATTTTTGTTGTGAGGGAGCATGGTCTTCCACTTTCGAAGCTTCCAATACAAATAACTCAATACCTAAATCAGGTTCAATGGTTGACAGTTTTATTTCAAACAGCTTAAAAAGATGCTTCACATTGTATGAAGGACTGTTGGTAGCGATATGAACTATCTCCAATTTTCCATCAATCCTATAGCATTTGAAGCTGGCAACACGCAGTCCTTTTTGCTCTTTTTGAAGTCGTTCACATAGTGCTTCCAATAATCTTTGGAGAGCTATTTCAATACCTGTTGCTGTTAAAATTGGCTCCAGGCAAGGCAGCCGTTCCTGGTATGGTTCTATCGGCATCACAGGTTGAATAAATTCTTCTTCCAATCCCAAAGCCTGGTTTAATCTTGTTACGATAAGATTGCCAAAACGACGGCGGAGAGCGGAGCGAGGCATGCTGATAAAATCTTTAATCTGACGAAGACCAAGCTTATGTAAACGCTCAATTATTTCAGCCTCTAAACGAAGCGAAGCAGGCGGCAAGGAGAGCAATGCTTCAGTTTGTTCAGCAGTATTGATAATAAATGATTGACCAAATCGTGCACCTGCCCACGCTGCACCAATTGTGTCTGCGATTGCAGCACGTACATGATAACCACGAGTCTTTAAACGGTTAACGATTTCGTTTAAGTAATGCTCATCACCATCCCACAAATGCGAACAGCCTGTAACATCTAGGATAATACCATCAGGAGGGTCAACAGCAGCATAAGGTGTAAACCGAATGCACCATTCAGCAATATATTTTAATAATTTATCAATCAGTTCCGGCTTGTCATCAAGCACCTGCAAACCCGGAACGATTGCCCTTGCATCAGCCAACGCCATTCCGATGTAAATTCCCTGCGCTTCAGCTAAAGCATTCGCTGCGGTCACTACCATTCGGCCACGTGAAGAGGCCATTAAAACAAAAGCCTTATTCGTAGGTGGAGGGTTACGAAGCGTAAACCAGTCCGTTACAAGATATCGAAACCATAGTGACACAAAGCGCCTGCACATATTACCCTGCTTTTCTGTTCTGTTCTTCTGCAATGGAAGCTAATTTGGAAATATGCCTGAACTTTCCA
The DNA here is from genome assembly GCA_964251885.1 of uncultured Segetibacter sp. Lineage (GTDB taxonomy): Bacteria > Bacteroidota > Bacteroidia > Chitinophagales > Chitinophagaceae > Segetibacter. The sequence continues at coordinate 13,168 of CAXUMK010000042.1, forward strand.
GCCCATTCCATCTGCCAGGTTCCGGGCGTGCCGTTGCGTACTTTTATTAATTCTACATTCCATCGCGGAAAACCTACACCTGGTAAACCATCTTCTGCCTTAGAAGGCAAAGGAGCGATCTTCCACTGGGTAATACAGGCAGTAGCAAAGTTTTTAGGATTGCGGCGAATTACAAAACCTGTTACACGACTTTGCTCAACTGCTAATTGGAACCTTCTGCTTTCGGTAAAACTTATTTCGGCTGTTTCTGCAATAACTGCTGCGAGACCTTCGCACTTAAGCACTTCTTCCATCACCCATAAAATTTCTTTTTCTTTCTGCACATTAATGAAGATGATTTTGTCAGGTTCTATGCCGAAAGTTTTTAAAGCAGGAGGAAAAATTGTTTGTGATGAAGTAATCCATAGAGCGACTCCACCTTTTTGCATTATAGCAGATACAATACCCGCAACAAATCCGCATGAAGCTGATACATCTTCCACTTTGTCACAGAAAAATTCATGTATTGCCGCTAATGGAAATGAAGCATTGGGAAAAGCATGTTTTATAAACCCAAGACCTCCATCAAAGCCAATATTACCTGCTGAAGGTTTGTACCCTTGCAGGGGAAGAATATCCTTTTGCAATTGAGCGATAATATCGGCTTTTGAATTTGACATTCTTCTATAGGAAAACGATTTGGGGGAGTAAAAATACTAATATTATTAGCAAAAAAGGAAAATTTTCTCTAAGTTAGTTTGCACTAATGTTTTTTTTGAATTAGCAGTTCTTTCGTAGTAGGGAGTATAGGAACAATAATTTTTATTATAAAAATAGGTTAGTAACTTAAAGGCAGGGGATGATAACTTTAAACAGTAAAGACTCGAATCTCACCAGTTTCGGTTAATTCTACATCCATGTTCATCAGTTCTTGTTCTAAATTTTTACATCTCTTCATCAATTGAAAGGCGATATTATTTATGATTGCCTCGCGATTGACTTTGTTATTTTCAACTAGCTTTTCTTGTAATTGAATTGCTAAAACAATCAAAACTCTACTGATCGGAACTTCATTTGGCTTTGTTATTAATAATGATTGCAGTACCGATATTGGCCTGTTATAAAGCAATTTGTAGCGTTCAAGTCCGGCTTGTTTATCGATGACGTATTTTTTATCAGCAATATTTGGTAAGACCACGCTATTAATCACCTGGATTAAGACGTCATGCTTTTCAAAAAGTGTGTGAGGTTGCTTTGTGTTCTCCATTGCATAAGCTGTCTCAAGAATGACAACTACTGCACTCTTTATCATCTGCGAGTGGTACATATTACACCAAATTTTCCTTATATCTAATATAATTCTTTATTTAGAAATTCGTAATAGGAAAGGGGGATAAAAACTGTTTTTAAATCAAATGGTTCCATTCGCATTGTGACGCACGGTTTCCGCTATAGCATATTCATGCCATAACTCCAACTTACCCTCTGCTCACTGCAACGGCAACTTCATTCTCATCATTTGCTTCAAAATCCAATACCAGAAATAGATTTGGTATTTCAAATGCCGATTTTTAATTTTTAGTTTTGATAAATTGCCTTTTATAAAAGTACCTATAATGATGTTTCGCATTAGTTCATATAAAGAACAATTCAATCAAATTTTTCATGGAAATCCTTGGCTTGATGAGTCTTTCAGTAAAAAGCTCGATGATCTTTCTGATGAAAACGTATTTTCTCAAGCTCCTGGTAATAATCATTCTGTTGCAGAAGTCGTATCGCATATAACAACATGGCGACAAGAAATCATGCGGCGGTTAATTGATAATTCATCTGTTAGAATGTTAACGGAAGAAAGCCCGGATAACTGGAAACCGCTGCATCAATTACAACAAAGAGGGTGGCAGCAATTATATGAAGATTTAAAACAATCCCAACAAGAAATCATTCGCTTATTAGAAAACGCTGACGACAACTTTTTAGAAGAAAAGCTTGGAGAAACAGAATTTGATAAAGAGTATTTTATTGCAGGATTATTGCATCATGACATATATCATTTAGGACAGATAGGGCTTATTTTGAAATGGGCAAAGTAGAATTACGTCTCTTTTAAAATTATTTAAAATTAGATTTTTCTTGAGTAAAAAAGATTACATAATCCCATCTCTTGCACTGCTGTGTGTCATTGCGCTGCTATTTGTAAAGCCAATTCCACAGGATCAAAACTATCATCACTTCGCTGACCAAAGAATGTTCTTTGGCATTCCCAACTTCCTCAACGTGATAACAAACCTGCCCTTTGCAATTTTCGGATTGCCGGGATTATGGATTGTAAGGGATATCAAAGAGACAAAACTAAAGCACATCAGTTTCACCATGTTTACAGGCTTTCTTCTGCTGGTGACACTTGGAAGCGGCTATTATCATTTATGGCCTGGAAACGAAACTTTGGTGTACGACCGCATTCCGATAACCATCATTCTTATGTCATTCTTTTCCTTTTTAATTTATGACTTGATCGACAGGAAGAAGGGGTTTAATGCTTTCTTTATTTTAAATACAGTAGGCATTATGAGCGTTATTTATTGGAAGATAACCGAACATGCAAATCACGGTGATTTACGCTGGTATGGAATGGTGCAGTTTTTTCCGGTGATTGCTATACCTCTAATGCTTTTACTATACAAATCATCATTTGATTATCACAAACAGGTAATTCCAATTTTTATCTTTTTCGGCGTTGCCAAATTTGCAGAAATGTTTGATAAAGAAATCTATCAAATGCTGCATGATACTGCAAGTGGTCATTCCCTCAAACACCTTTTAATGGTTGCTGCTGAATACGGAATGGTAATACTGATCAGCCGAAGGGTAAAATTAAGTTCTGAACTTACGCAGGAATAAATCACTTAATTTTACAACAATAGCTTTTAGACATCCGCTCCAATGCCCCTCATACTTCAGGGCAATAGAGCTTTAAATTCATTGTGGTATTCCACTTTTCCGCTCCTTCCGTCATGGCAGCAAAGCCGCTTTCAATCCCATTGCTCTCCTATTGTTTCCACTATGGTTGATAATGATCCAGTTAAGTATTTAACAGCAGATGAAATTGAAAAGCATTGAGTGAATGTATTAGGTTATCTCATTACTATTAAGCCTGGACGTACCATTAAGATCGATACCATTTACTTCCATACCTTCATTAATGCAAAAGAGGATTGCCTTGCTTCTGTCTGCTTTCCTCAAACCGCTATTCGTTATCCTGTTACAGGAAAAGGATTTTATAGCATGAAAGGGAAAGTGGTGGAAGAGTTTGGGGTGTTTACGGTTGGTGCATTATTTAAGAAGGTCGGAAGTAAGGAGAGGGGGCAGAAGGGGAATGAGTTGTTAAAAAAAGATACGCCGATCGAACTGGCTTAATGACTTTACAGGTAGTACGGCATCCTTAAACACCATTAAGTACTTTCGATGCCGCTGCATTTACCCGTTCACTTAAAGCAGGCTCACCAATTTTTGCAGCGAAGTCGGCAAAAGCTGATGCAGGTCCACGCCATTGCAACTCGTTCACATCGTTAAATAGTGGTTCATCTGTTCTAAGTATAGCCACGCGTTTGAACAGCAACGCTTATTCATGTTGTTGCCCCAGTACTTCCCGCGGGAAGTTTTCGATTGATCCGTATCGATTTAATAGTAGTGCTGCACTCATTTTGCCAATACCGGAAATGCCCGGATAACCATCGGCGCTATCGCCAACAAGGGCGAGATAATCGGGAATGAGTATCGGAATAACACCAAATTTCTTAATGATTGCGTCTGCATCCCTAATCAATTTAGCACGGCTATCCATCTGCACTACCCTGTCATCCTGCACGCACTGCGCCAGGTCTTTATCGGGCGTCCAGATACACACCTTCTCTACCTCGGGATTGGCAGCAGCCAGGTGAGCCGCAGATGCCAGTGCATCATCCGCTTCCAGTTCAATCATAGGCCACACCGCAATACCCATTAATGCTAATGCTTCTTCCAGCGGATGGAATTGTGCAAACAGGACCGGATCAATCCCTTGCCCGGTTTTATAATCGCTCCAGAGTTTATTACGAAATGATTCAATAACGTGATCTGTTGCCACACCCAGGTGAGTTGCACCTTTTTCAATCTTTTCCAGTACGCCATTCAATACGTCAACTAAGGCTCCAAAGGGTTTGTCCTTGCCCTTATTAAAACTTCGGAGACCGTAGAAGTGCCGGAACAATTCATAAGTGCCGTCGATAAGATGAACGATCATTGCATACTCGAATTGGTGAAATAGTTTTCTTTTTGAACCGTTACCGCCCAGTGTGTGAAACACAAATATCAGGAATGCTGACCGTAGCGCAATCTTAATAAACCTTTAGGTTGTTTCTACATTAACCCTCCATTCTGTTGCAGATGCATTGCACATAATTGGTGGTAAGTGGAAACTAAGAATAATTGTTGCGTTAACAGAAAGCAACCGAAGGTTTAATGAAATGCAACGATTCCTTAAAGGCATGTCTGTAAAAGTGCTGTCAACAGAATTAAAAGATTTGGAACTAAACGGCTTTGTACGCAGAACGTAGTCACCGGCACACCGGTAGTGGTAGAGTACGAGTTAACTGATTATGCTGAAACCCTGGGTGGAGTGCTACAAGCCCTTAGCGAATGGCGCTTCCCAGTTCAAAGAGATGGTGAAGAAAAGTATGAATAGGCAGAAGCCAGTTTCTTAACGTCAAGTCTTTATACTTGGCTAGTTTTTGATGAGGAAAACTTGATGTTAGAAGCCTTAAACTAAAACACAACAACGGCTTAAAAAGATGCCCGGCGCTGTAAACCGGGCTTCTCTGCGTTTTTACCTTACCGTACTTATTTCTTTCTACCCGGTTTCCTCTGTGCTGAGCTTTTCTTTTTAGTAGGCTTATTCTTCTTAGGGTGAGCTGTTTTTTTCGACATACAATTAAATTTAATGTTATTGAATTATTTATTGATGGATGCAGAGTATTTCTTCCAGTTCTTCAATGTTGTCCTTTTAGAAGCGGCAACTGTACAGCCAGACTATAATTAAACAAAGATATGCTTATAAGGGTAAATACAATATTTCAGAAGTTGTCGGTGTTCTTCACAACAACTCGAGTTAAGTTTGGAGGTGAAGACCCTCTGCAAAGGTGAAACCCATAATTGTTGCGTTAACAGAAGGCAACCGAAGGTTTAATGAAATGCGACGATTAATTGACGGCATCTCTGCAAAAGTGCTGTCAACAGAATGAAAAAATTTGGAACTAAACGGCTTTGTACGCCGAAACGTATTTACCAGCACACCGGTAGTGGTTGAGTACGAGTTAACTGAATATGCTGAAACCCTGGGTGGAGTGCTACAATCACTCAGCGAATGGGGAGCAAAGCATAAAGAGATGGTGAAGAGGAGTATGAATCTGAAGGAGATGCCGGTTGCTTAAGTAGGTTTTTTTGTAGCGGGCATTTGTACTGCTGTTGGGTATCGTTGTGTCCTTCGTTGCGCTGGAGGTAGGTATTTCAGCAGGAAAGATATTTGTTGCAGTTTATGCTATCGGAGGTCTGCGACTAGGGATTTTTGATGAAAGGCTGAACGGTACCCCGCTTTCAGAGAATGTTTTATGCGGACCTAAAGTAGATACACCTATCAGTAATTGTATATGAATCGTAGCACTGTAAGTACATAATCGCTGCTAACTGTTGTACCGAAATAAGTGGCATGCTAGAATTGGAGCTGATGTAACGCTAATGCCGGAAGTAGTCCTGCTATCATTTTAAGTTTAAGTCATCCTGCAGAAGACTGAAACCAGCAGGAGTTAGGAATATCTTTCCCAAAACCTAAATATTAAGCTCAAACAAAGTCTTCCAAAGTCCATTTTTCGATATCTGTAAGCTCTTTATTTCGAACGCTTTCAAATCCTTTCCACAGATAGGTGTAAAAATCAGATTCTTGATTACTGCTCAAACGGTCGTACAATTTATCCATTCTTTCTTTAAATGACTCAGGTACTGAACCATCAAGGGGAGAATATACATTTTTTTGAATAATACATCCCGACAAATAGCCGCTGCACAATGCTAGTTTCCCCCTGTCCTGTTCCTGAATCTTTTGAAGTATTTCGTCTCCTTCCTTTGCCAAGGCCGAAAAAGAAGTATCCATGTGTTTGTAAATTTCTTCCCACTTCAAGGAATGTAAATATTTCAATGCCCGGTCGACGCTAGCAAGGAACTCCTGCATGAGGTGCCACAAGGAAGAGTTTTTTACTGAAGACCATTTCTCTTTAATGTCATTAACCAAGGCCGATAACGTCCCGGTCTGTCCTGTAGCCATGCTAGGATCTAAATAAGCCACGTTTTGGGTCGACCACAAGTACCGCAGCATGCCGGCCAGCAGCGCAATAGCATCCTCTCCATATTCAACGGGTAAGGCATTTTTATGACTTAACTTACCCGCCAGTTGTCGGGCAAACCGGGTAGTTTCCATCATGTCCTCGAACTTGTTTGGGTGCCCCAAAACGACCGCGTTCCACAAAAGATCGTTGACGACTTTTTCTTCACGAATTTCCACTTCCCCGTACAACTCTTTGCTGCTCTCTTGGCCTGCGTAAAGAACGTCGAGAAAGGCGTTCATGGTCTGATCCGTAACAGCCTCGCCGCTTCCAATCATTGAGGGACTTCTATTTTCAAAAGCTAGTTCCAGGCGCTTCTTTGTGGCTTTCGCGTGACTTAGCATTTGCTGCCAAGAAGCTGCATGCAAAGAGAGAGCTTCCAAATACGGCAGCAATTCAATCACGAGTGAATAAGCCAATTTGTGGTCACCTTTTTTGTATTCCCATGTAAACTCCGCATACCTTGTGTAACCTTGTGCCGGTAGATGATGCAGCGCGTCTGCAAGGCGTATCAATTGATTAAAATTCGAGGATGTTTTGTTTCGGTCAAATTGGTTAAGCAGATCAACCCCATCTACCAACAGAAATGCCGCTTCCAATTTGGGATGATAACGCACGGCTTTTAAAGTGTTTACGGCCTTTTTCCAGACTGCTTTCAACTTTTCTTTCTGTTCTCCAAAATAGGCGTCCAGCAGATCACAAGAAACGTCTACCACCTTCTTTTCTGTTTTCTTTGCCTTCGTTAACCGGTGAAAAGGATTACCAAAAAGAAGTGCGCTACCCCAGATAACGGGTGATATGTTTTTCTTTAAAAGATCCTTTCTGGTTTCGCGCAATGCCTCTCCAACCGGCATAGATAAAGCGCGGCGATGAAACCCAACAGCAAGTCGGGCTGTTTGGTCATCTAACGTTTCAATAGTATTTGCAATCAGTGCCGGTGCGCCAAGCTCCATAAAATTAAAGGCAAAGCCACGGCTTATTCCCGAACCCAAGTAGCGCGTCTGTCCCAAATGGCAAGTATTCAAATAAACAAACGGCATGGATCGCTGCTCTTTGGCGTAAAGGTCATCGACAACGAACTTTTCATCGTTTGGTAACAAGAGCCATTCATCACCCTGCAACGACTCTCCGTGCGCGGCAATGTGTAAGATGTCGGCAAAAGAGAACCGGTCGGTGAAATACTTGGCAGTTAAAAATTCGGAATTCGTCTCGGGGACCTCAAATTCTTCGCGGCTTAGTAAATCACGAACGGCTTGACATTCTGCCGATGCGGCTTGAAGGTAGTCAGCCTTCACCAACGTTGCGTCGGCAACCGGTGTCACAATTGCCCGTGGCCGCCGATGAAGCGGGAAGGTTGAATCAAGCGCTCTGGCTAAGTGTGCAAGCGAAATAAAACGAGCCGTTATCTTGCTTTCTCCCAAAAAAACGTTGCCGTCCTGCATGAGCTCAAAAGGCGTAACGTCGCTTTCAATTGAAAAATCTGGTACCAGCAGTAGCGTTTCGTGATTGGTGATCGCTTCCCTTACCGGCGCAGGTAGCGCATCAAACACCCCCCGGCCTGCTTTCGCTAGGCCCTCGTTGTTTACTTCGGGTGTGACTTGCAGTTCAGTTAAAACATCACCAACCGACGCGTTTAAGCCTGCTTGCGCTTCCTGGTACTGGTCTTCGGCAATGATCCAAACAGGATGGGCAAACTTTTTACTGAGTAGCAACATACCTGTACCCTTGCGCACGGCTTGCAAAATCATCACAAGCGCCCCATTGGGAAGTGCCTGGGAGATTCTTCCTAAATAATCGTGAACTGTGTCAAGCCCTTTATTAACATTGTCTCCCAAGTTCGGCATACCGAATTCGGATTTTAGAAAAACCAAAAAGTGTGGTAGGTCTTCGGTTCGCGTGGCGTTTAACCAAATTGAGGTCTTAGCGCTTTGTTCGCGATCTTGTGACTTTGCGTATTCTTCGATTGCCTTTTCCAGGACAACCATCAAGGGCTTTCCCAGTAAACTGCGGTAAAAGCTGTTTGTCCAATACACCGGGTTTTGGACGACGCCAAGGGTCACAGCTTTTGAAAAATAATCTAGATATCCTTGGTACTGCGGATTTTGATAATCAAAAAGTAGCCTTGCCAAGTAACCCGATGCCACAATGCGCGCAAGGCTGTCGGTTTCCCGGCAAAGCTCAAAGCCTTGAAAAGCGACGTGACTTGCCTCTTTGTAGTCTCCTTCTCTTTCCAAGGCTTCCGCAAGACCGATCTTACAGGCCGCTTCCCAATCAATACGCGCTGCATCCAACTTTGCTTTTAGGTTCTTTTGCATTTGTTCCCCAACGTGCTTGGTAACGGGGTTATCTAGTAGTGACTGTAATCCGGGGATCTCTAAAAGACTTAAGAATCCTTTTGAAACAATCCACTGATTGTGTTCTTTGCCGCTCTCGGGCGGTAGGGCAGCAAGCAATGGAATGACACTAAAGGGGTCCGAACCAGGAGGAAGTCCAAACCGCTCGATCGCTTCTTTAGCAGCCAGCGCGTTTTGAATCGGCGTCTCTTTATCAAGCAAGAATACCTGGCATCGAACAACACCCAGATGACAGTGTGTAAAGGTTTTTTTAATTTCCAAGTCAGGGACCGCGTAGACGTCGTCATGTGGCCCTGTACTTTCTTTCATTTCGTCTCCGTAACAAAGGTCAACCCACTGCTTTTTGTACGCAGCCAACATCGCCTCGTTTGCCAAGATTGGTTCAAGTAGAGCAAGGGCATGTTTGTACGAAGCATAGGCTTTTTGCCTTTCTAAAATTTCTTCATCCAATTTGGCGGCTATGTAGAGCTGATTGGCTTCTGCCCACTTGCTGATGACGCTCACATTTCGATTGGACGCGATAAAATCTTTTAGCTTTTTTAATTGCATCACTCCTTTACTACGTTCCTCGGCTTCCAGGTGTGCTTCTACGGACAACGTGAGCAAGATTTGGTTTCTTGCAATAGATTCCACTTGTGACGCAGCGTTCTGAGTTACATAGGCTGCCAGGCCATTGCGGGTAAGACGTTGAATAATATCCGGTACGTTACGGTATCTGCCAATCATTGCTGCCTGAAGTGATAACCGCTGCACAAAAGGCCCTTGCTCCGGACATCTCTGTGAAAAAAACTCTAAGCTTTTCGCAGCATTTTCCAGTGATCCGCTTTGACCGGAAAAACTATAAGCTTTCAAATCTTCAAAGTATTTGCTTAGCCATACCTGGCCTTCCCTGGATAAGGTTTGCATAATGAATGATTTACTTTATGAGTCGAGCGCAATAAGGAACCGCCCGGTTTTCACCGAAGGAGCTAAAGAATACGTAATCGTATCCTCTGGGGCAATCAAAACTTGCCTTAAGTGCTTTGGAATTTTTCGCCGAGACGCCGAGTTTAACTTTGTTTTTTAACAACGGCAGTGTAAGCTGAAAACTCCAATCACTAGATTCCTCAGTGGACGGAGAATAAGTGTCCAAACCTTCCGTTTTGGAATCGGAAAGACGTAGAAAACTCTTGTGACTGTACTCTTCAGGGAAAAGGTGACTTTCTTTAATTTCTTGATTTTTTAAACCGAAACTGCCAGCAGCGAGATCATTGAGTTTAAAGTCAAAGTCACCGGGGGCACCTTTGACATCAATCTTTTCAAAACTTTTGGTTTTGTCGCTTTTGTGGGTATAGCGAGTTACCGTCAGTAAGAAGCCAAGGTTGAAACTGCGGCCACCACCGTCTGAGCCCATCTTTATGCTTTCGGTAATCTTTCGCTTGCTGCCTCCGCCAAAACCCGTAAAACCAAAGAAACTAATTTCTGTTGCGCTACCGCTTTCCGATGATACCTCATATGCAAATTGGGCTTTCCCACCAGGAGGTGCCCATAACTCAATAAAAGGCAAGTAAACTTTTTCCTCTTCGTAGAGGACTGTGTCTTTTCGAAAGCCTTGCAACCATTTGATCAAGCTTTCCAGCTTTGTAGTGCTGAGCCCTGCTCGCGTTTGTTGAGCAAGAGCAAGACTACCGTCGTGTAGTTTTTGTTCAATCTCAGAAAAAGAAGATCCCTTGTCGATTAGTTCTAGCAAACCTTCCTGGTAATTCCAGCAAGGGGGTTGCATTGTGGGCAGCATACTCATAGCAGACATTTTATCGGTGTTGACATGTTACAAGGAGGATAAGGAAATGCGCAGGGACCGTTTATAATAATACTAACTTTTTTTCATTGCTGCAAAAAAGTCCATTAAATAGAAGACAATAAGGTTATGGAAATAGGAACTTCACTGCTTTCCATTAGGTAGAGGTCTTGTAACACCGCTGAAGGGGCAAGGTGGAGAAAACCCACGACTGGCTACCCGAAACGGGTGAGGCAACAATGGACTCGACTTACTATATGCTCAGCTACCTTGGTCGCGGCACCACCCGCTCTCCGTAGTGTTCCATTACAACTACCAAGGCAAACGATGACACAGACTTTATCCGGTATTAGAATTACAAAGCTGATAAAAACAAATTAAAGGTTAAAAAGGAATATCTGCTAAACCTGCCGAAGCAACTACAACAGTACTATTGCTACCGTGTGGACACATCTTTTTTAAATTAATATTGAGAGGAAAGGGCTGATATTTTCATAGTTGACATTAAGACTTTAAACCATATCTTTCGGAGCATTACAGTAAAAAGGTTGGTTTTTGAAATTGACATTATTTAAACCCTTAATGTTTTAGCTCAAACTTCACTATGGTAAAAACATGCAAACAACCAAATAAAGATGTGTCCACACGGTAGCAGTACTAGTGAGTGACACAACGATTTAAAATCAAGGAACTACAGCCGGTCCAACAAAAAGTATCTCTTACGCCTTCTTCTCCGCCAGCTTTTTCTTTACCATCAAACTTACACGATAAAGAAGTAACACACTTAATAAGGAAATACACACCATTACATAGCCGACTGTATTGTAGTGTTCGAGCGGGCTGAACTCAGTTTTTTGCTTTACGATCATTCCTGCAGCGGCAGCGGCTACGCCACCGGCTATTTGTTGTAATGATGAATTGATACTCATGAATGCGCCACGGTCTGCGAGGTCGGGTATGTGGATTGCTTGTTTTGGGTGGTGGGTTCCATGCATTAAAGATAAAGGAGGAATTGTGAATGAGACTATCCCCGCTTTTCGTAGTGTCCCACAAGAGAACTAAGGAGGCAAATGAGAACCCATACTGTGTCCGGCATTTGGAAAGCCAATGAAAGAAGTAATTGAATTTATTCAGCATTAACAAGAGTAGAGCAAGCACGAGCTATACCACTCCTGAAACAATACATTTGAGAATCTGCTTCAAAACCCCTCTTCCTCACCCGTTCTTTGTTTAAAGCGATTGAAGTACGTTAACAACTGCTTCAATTAATTCAGTATCTACCTTAGTCGATTGCAATTTTTCCGCATCTCCCAATGCTCTATAATTACCTTCCTCGTCTCTTTCAATGGTTATTTGAGTGCCACCTAAATCAACTATTATATGATTGACATAACCAAACCTGACGACACGGGCTTTTAAGGATAATTCTTCATTCTTATAAGTCACTGGTATTTCTAATGTGTCCATTCTGCTTGTTATACTTGCTTTTAGGAACAAAGAAAACGAAAAGAAGGTTTATCGTGATAAGAATATAACTCTCTTAAGACTTTTCGGTGCAATATCCCTCATCCTTCAGGATAATACACCTCTTAAGATTTATTATGGTATTCCACTTTTCCGTTTCTTCCTTCATTGCAGCAAAGCCGCTTCCATTCGCATAGCTTACACACCGTTTCCGCTATGGCATAGTCATGCCATAACTCCAACCTGCCATCTGCTTCATTACACCGGCAACTGCATTCAGTCATTCACTCCAAAGTCCAATACCAAGGACACTATTAAACAAAAGACTGCTGTACATAGAATTATGACGGAATTTGTAAAGACAAGACATAAAAAAGCCTCAATACTTTTATTAAGGCTTGTTATAGGGCGTTAGTAAGTAACTGGTAAGACTGCACTAAAACATTTTGCTTCGGGTAATCCATACTAAAATTTATAATAAATATTATGAGGATTTGGTAAGCCTGTTTTGTAAATTAATCGGGCAAAAGCGAAATCGAAGTTAGCGGCTGTTATTGTGTTTGACCCGTAAGGTTGCCAAAAAGACTACGGCACAAACACAAAGCCCTCTTCACAAAACCACTCATTTATTCCGTTTCCTTTTTGGCTCTTTTCAGCCGCTCTTCTAATGCTTTCTTTTTTTCCGTTTTTTCTTTTACAAAACAGTTTTTTTTCAGTAACAGATTAATCTTAAAGCAGTATGAAACACACAACATGCCTTTCTTATCACAATGTTTTTAGTTCGCAAGTGAACTTCATCTCCGACAGCTAAACTGCTTTCCACCAGCAATCATTAATCAATATTTATTCATAACCACTTCAACTCCGCTTCATGGGTTGGGGGCAAAATTTACAGCTATGGTACTCGTAGGAAGAATCACAAAAGATGCAGTTGTTAATCAACTGAAAGATGAAAGACAGGTAGTCAATTTCACAATAGCAATTAACGATTATTACAAGCCAAAAAACGGCGAGGGAAAAAACATCGCAACCTTTATCAATTGCTCTTATTGGATGAATACAAAGTTAGCAGAACGTATTACAAAAGGCGCTTTGGTGGAAGCAACAGGACGCATTTATGCTAATGCCTACATGGGTAAAGATGGTGAACTAAAAGCCTCTTTAAACTGCCACATAAACAGCATCAAACTGCATAGCGCTTCAAAAGGTACTAAAACTACAGAACTTGCTTTAAACGCAAACGACATCATTGAACCATTAGACGACTTACCATTTTAAATTAATCAATTAAAACTAACCGCAGTAGTACCGCCTGCGAAATATAAATAAAAGCTGGGTAATCAATTATGGCACATAATATCAATTTTAATGAGCAAACAGGTGAACACAGCTTCTTTTCCGTTAAAGAAAAGGCATGGCATGGATTAGGGCAAATAGTGGAAGGCTATCCAACAAGTACAGAAGCTATTAAACATGCCGGATTAAATTATACGGTTGAAAAAAGAAAGTTGTTTACTTACGACAACGAAAATAATAATGGCGACCCTGATGTTGACATTATCATTCCTGAAATAGAAGTTCCTAATTTTTATGCAACGCTTAGAACTGATACAGAACAAGTAATAGGTGTGGTGGGTAAAGAATATGAAGTAGTTCAAAACATAGATGCCTTTACATTCTTTGATTCCATTGTAGGTGGTGAAGGTATCATGTATGAAACTGCAGGAGCATTAGGCAAAGGCGAACGGATTTTTATTACTGCCAAACTTCCGGATTATATTAAAGTAGGCGAGAAGGATTTGATTGAAAAGTACCTGTTCTTAACTACATCTCATGATGGCTATGGAAGTATAACCGCTGCTTTTACCCCTATCCGTATTGTGTGCAACAACACTTTAAATGCAGCTCTTCGCAATCATTCTAACAGCATTAAAATAAGGCATACTGCCAACGCAAAAGAAAGGTTGGAACAGGCGCATCACTTAATGGGTATTAGCAACAACCTTTCATCCGAACTTGAAACAATTTTTAATAACTGGACAAAGGTTCGTATTACAGACCGGGAAGTAAAGAAGCTGATACAACTTGCATTGGTTCCAAACAAAGAAGTACATAAAAATATACAAGCCGGTAAAGATGATGAACTTTCAACCTGTTTTAAAAACATGTGCGATACTGCTTATGAGTATGCAATGAGCAATCCTACACAACAGGTGGAAACTACAAAAGGGACCTTATTTGGTGCTTATAATGCGGTGACAGGTTACTTTCAAAATGTTCGCACTTACAAAAATGAGGAAGCAAAACTAAAGTCCGTTTTGTTTGGCGGAACGGCGCAAACAAAGTGTCAAAATGCTTTCAACCTCTGTGAAGATTTTTTCAAAGGTGAATTAGTAGAAATTTATAACTAATGTAAAGGGGGCATTCGTGCCCCCATTTTTAACGCTAAAATGTGATGTTATGAAACCGCTTAATAAAATGAATAATGTAGAAAAGGGAAAATTGTTATTTGAATTATTTCCTGAAGAAATGCCTTCGTTAATTGCTTTTATGAAGGAGTTTACACTGTCAATAATAAATGACCCGGGCAAAATGAAAGCAAAGGCAATAGATCAAATACATACAACAGAATTTTGGCAAGGGCTTACAGACAATGCTAAAAGAAAACTGGATTTATATGGAAACAAATTAGCTAAAAGAAGCCCGCTGTTTAGCGACCAGTTATTTGACGGCTATAATTCTATCTATGCAGTTTATTGCCTTCATGAGTATATAAGGAGCCAAAATTACACAAATAGAAAGTTTAGGCTTGGCGTTCTGCTTTTATTTTTTTAATGAGATCAAAGGCATTTAGCGAGCCGCCCTTTAAGGGGCGGCTCGCTGCATTTATATTATTGATGAGTAACGAAGTAATGATGATTTCAAATTAATGGAGATGCTGTCAGGATGGATTTTAGAAAGATGAATTGTGTTATATAAGTACAAGTGAGTGACACAACAATGTTAAATAGATTTCCAAAGGCTTACTACCAAAAAAGTCTCTTTAAGCAAATGATTTTGTAAATGACGATGTAATAAAGTATACAAGAATTAAATCATTAATTATTCAAACAAAGTTAGGCTTAGGGCTGCTGTAGCGCAAAGAAAGACTACGGCATAAACACAGCTCCCGCTGCACCAAGCCCTCATTTATTCCGTTTCCTTTTTTGCTTGATTGCCCAAAGCCAGGTGATGCTCCATAATTAATTTCTTAATCTTTTAAATTATTTGTTATGGAAAGCATGATGGATGTATCAGCATTTTATGAAGTAGCTGAAGTAGAACTGATTTATAAAACAAAAGTAAAAGCCTCTAACCGTCCTAAAGTTACTTCTGCTAAAGAGGCTTATGAGGTTCTTATTAAAGCCTGGGATGAAAACAAAATTGAGTTTGTTGAGCAGTTTAAAGTACTGTTTCTAAACAGAGCAAACAAAGTGTTAGGTATTTATGAAGTATCAACAGGCGGCATTACAGGAACTGTAGCTGATCCAAGAGTGATATTTGCGGCTGCATTAAAAGCAAATTGCAGTTCAATCATGATAAGCCACAATCATCCTTCAGGTAATCTTCAGCCAAGCCGCCAGGATCAGGAACTTACTCATAAAATAAAATTAGCTGGTGATTTACTTGAAATTAAATTGTTAGATCATTTGATAGTTACTCCTGAAGGATATTATTCATTTGCAAATGAGGGGCTGCTTTAAGCTCCTTTTTTTATGCTTAATTCTCTTCTAATTCTTCCTCTATTTCTTCTATAGTAGGTAAGCTGCCTTTCAGCTTTTCAGGTATGGCTTGCGTTAGTTCATATTCAGCTATACCGATTGGCTTATCTATTCCACGTAAGGCGTATTCTGCCACTACCTTGTTTCTTTCTTTACGATAAGAATTCCTATTAAAACGTTATCTGTATTATGCTTTAATAAATCATCGACTGCATTCAGTAGAAATTTAATTTACCTGCATGTTCAGGTGCAAACTCTCCTTTTTTTCGCATAAAAACAATTGCGGTACAAATATGATAAGTTATTCTTTCGAGATTCTTTCTTTAGCATTCGTAACTCTCCGCCTTGGTATGGATAATGTAAGCGTATCCTGCGGGAGACTTAAACCAGCAAGAGGAGACTACAGTAGGTCAAAACGTCATGTTATGGGGTTAGGCTCATTTACTGTTTTCTTAGTTCCGCGCCTTCTTCTGATAAATTTTTACTTAATTAAGCCAAACGGCATAACCTTGTTTTCGTAAGTTCAACGCAAGCTTTTCCTCCATTGCTAAAGCTTCCTCGCGGTTCATTGGTTTTACATTTAGATTTTCATACAAACTCTAAAGAGACAATAACGTTTCAACTTTAGTAACTACATTAATAGATTAGTAGTTCTACGGGTAATGTTCCAAAATTTCTTAATTATTTTAGCACACTACTTCACATAGGAAGTTTTATGCGCTAATATAGCTTTTGCCTTTGTTTATTTAACAGTGTTTTTAGCAAATGGATAAACGAAAAAAATTGGAAGATTCAATTACAGATAGTCAGGAAGAAGCTTTGCAAAACGAAGAAAAGGAAATACGTGCAGCAGAGTTAATCATTGCAAATAAAGAACTTGCTTTTCAAAACGAAGAAAAAGAAAAACGGGCCGCTGAGTTAATTATTGCAAATAAAGAACTTGCTTTTCAAAATGAAGAAAAAGAAAAACGGGCTGCTGAGTTAATGATTGCTAACAGCGAACTCATAAAAGCACAAGAACGACAAGAAGAATATATAAAAGGATTGGAAGAAATGATGTTTATGACCTCCCATAAATTACGTAGTCCCATTGCAAATATTCTTGGCGTTTTACACCATCTTGAAAGCACAACCATTTCAGCAGAGGAAAGAGGTGAAATGAAAGGATTTTTAAAACAATTTGCGCAATCTCTTGATCATTTAACAAG
>CAXUMK010000043.1:0-13689 GCA_964251885.1 uncultured Segetibacter sp.
TTCCATGCTCGCATTCGCTAACCATTCCACACGCTTCTACGCTGCCCCAGCTATCAAAGGTTTTGCAATTGTAAACATCTTTAAATAGCTGTCTCATTTCGGGTGATAATTTTTCGCTCGACGGCAGAACAGCTTTTAATTCCGGAGCCTCCAGATTGTTTTCTTTGAAGAAGCGGGCAAGAAAAAAGTTGCTCATCGCATAACCGGTCATGTATTCGACGTTATGCTTTTTAATGCCTTCAAGATAGTTAGAAGCATTCGCCGCACTGATGTGATAAGCCGAAAAGTAAACCTGCTTTTCGAAATAATTATACCTGTAAAAAGGCCGAGTATTTGATGCGTCAGGTAAAATTCTTCTGCCGCCAATCATGCCACGGGGAATAAAGCTGCTGACACCTGCCCAGTTTCTTATCCGCGCTTCAAAAATGCCGAACCATTTCTGGTGCATTTCATGCGAATAAAAAATTTTAACCGGCGTGCCTGTGCTTCCGCTCGAAGAAAAAAAAGTCGCTTTTTTTTGTTTTGCCGGCAACAAAAGATTGGTTGTTCCAAACTTTCGCAAATCGTCTTTAAGAAGCACCGGTAATGTATGTAGGTTACTCAGGTCAATTTGCTGCAGCATTTTTGGCGTTATTCCATGACGGTCGAAAGAAAACATATAGTACGGGATGCGGGAAACAGCATGCATAAGCAGCTTGTGCAATTGCTGCTGCTGGTAATCATCCCATTGCAATTTGGTAAAGCTTTCCCGATCTTTTGCTTCTTTATATTCCTCAGGAAATATTCCGCCAAATCTTCTTTTCTTCCACTGGTATCCAAAAGCAGAAATAAAGATGTTTTGAAGTGCGACAGGGCTGTGCTGGTATATTTTTTCGGTGAGGGACAAATTGATCTTTATATTTTTTGTTTGACTAATCTGGAAGAGCCTTTCAAAATCGTGCGAGCCACGAAGCTTTACAAGCCCCCTTTAGGGCGGGGGGCTGCAGGGTTGCCGACATAAACTCCTGGCTCATTTATGTCTTTGGTTACTACTGCGCCGGCGCCTATTACCACATTGTCGCAAATGCTAATGGGAAGAATTGTGGCGTTGCTTCCTATCGAAACGTGGTTGCCGATATTGGTTTTCTTCCACAACTCCTGGTTTCCATAAGCAGGTGAACCATTTGCAAACACATCATTTATAAACATCACTCCATGACCGATAAAACAATTGTCTCCGATAGTTACGAGTTCACAAATAAAAGTGTGGCTTTGTATGCGGCAATTCTCGCCGATTAAAACATTTTTTTGTATTTCTGTAAAAGGACCAATGAAGGAGTTGTTTCCAATAGTGCAACCATATAGGTTAACAGGCTCAACTACTTTTACATTTTCACCAAATCTTACATCCACTATTCCTGTTTGTATCAAAATTGGGTTTGCGCTCATTCGCTCAACAATTTTGCTGATGCATATATTTTCTCAATTATCTCAACTGTCTTCAATGCCTCAAAAGCGCTGGTTGACATCGAACCTCCATTTATTAAAACGTCTATCACGTTTTCATATACCCTATCGTGATTAGACATAGAGCCGGTATAGGTTCCGTAATTGTTTGCCTTGTTGCCGGCAGGCAAATTCTTAAACTCGAATCCTTCGATGTTTTGATACTCCAGTTCGTTGAGGTATTTGCCGCCTATTTTCACTGTTCCTTTTTCGGCAAAAATGGTCAGCGAACCTTCCATATTTTTGTTATAGCTGTTTACCGTATAATTGATAGTACCCAATGCACCGTTGTCAAATTCTATTGCCATAACCCCTGTGTCTTCGAACTCGATAATACCCCGGTGCGCAAAGTTAGCAGTAAGCGCATAAGCACGTTTTATATCGCCAATCATCCAAAATAAAAGGTCAATAAAATGACTGAACTGTGTGTAAAGCGTTCCGCCGTCGAGGTCTTGGGTGCCTTTCCATGAGTCATGGTAGTAACCGGCATTGCGGTTCCAGAAGCAGCTTAGCTGAATGCTGTAAATCTTTCCCAAAATCCCTTTTTCTATCGCCTCTTTTACCGCTGCAACCGGTGGATTATAGCGGTTTTGCTTAATCGCAAACAACATCTTTCCAGCCTTTTCTGCGGCTTCAATCATTTGCCTGCAGTCGCCTGAATGTATCGCCATTGGCTTTTCACATAGCACATGAAAGCCCGTCTGCAACGCCTTTATTGAATGTTCTGCATGTAATCCATTCGGCGTGCAAACTACCACCACATCAGGACTCTCGTTTTGTAAAAGGTCATCTATCTGTGTGTAAGCTTTCACTTTATATTCGTCTGCAAAAGCAGCCGCCTTTTCTTCAATCACATCACAAACGGCCAAGAGTTCTCCATAATTTTTTATGTGTTCTGCGTGGCGCTTTGCAATTCTTCCACAACCTATTAATGCAAATTTGATCTTCATTAAGGGAAAAGTGATAAAAGCCGAAACACCAAAAAACCGTACAAGTGAGTGACACAACGATGCCGAAAAAAGTTATTCAGCTCCCCAAAAACCTACATCAGTTTGTGCATGACATAGGTTTTGCCGTGCTCTTCCCTTACTTTCCAGCCATAGTTTGAGTAGGCTTTAATAGCTCTTGCGTTGTTTTTTTTTACGGACAGCACCATTTCATTTTGGCTGTATTCTTTTGTTCTTTTTTCAAATTCAGCCATTAACTCCTGCGCCAAACCCTGACCACGATAATCAGGATGAACGCCGATAACAACCAGTCCGATATACTGCCGGAAAGGTTTTGCGGGGGTAACGGGCTGCATAGGTTTTGCCTTACCGGTAATTTTGCGTTTGATATTCATCCACAGGAACGGATAATTATGAGCCACCTCTGGATGAAACAGTAAAAAAGGATTGCGGAGAATGCCTTTAATCGCCTGCTGAAATGCGTACTGCAACATACCGCTGCTGCTGCCATCGCCGGGCTTTAAAGGCATGAAACCACCGCAGTAACCGGCCACTTTTCCGTTGAGAGAAATATGGTATAAAAAACGGTTTGGGCTAACGAGAAACCACTCTAATGTCTTTTGCACATAAGATTTGCCCAATTTTGTAGCCAGCGATTTTGGAAAGCACGCAATGTGACAAGTGGATATATCAGGCAAGTCCTCTTTCTGAGAGTTCTGTATTATAAACATTTTTGCGGGGCTGAAGGGCTAATGTGGGCGTGGCAATCACAATCATTATCAGTATAGGCTGCACGGCTATTTTGAGGCCGTTGTGTACGATTATCATACAAAATATCACGAAAAAATACATGGCATACTGCTTTTGCTGTTGCCGTCGCCTGAGTATTTCGAGGAATAAAAACATGTAAAAGCCCCAGTAAAAAAATATACCGATAATACCATGCTCGGCTGCTGCACGCACATATTCGTTGTGAGCCCCTGATTCTTCAGGATATAATTTCTCTTTATAAATAGTTGTATTATAGTTTCCGGTTCCGACCCCAAAAATGAGGTGCTCAGAAAAAATTTTAAACCCGATGCTTACCAATACATCTCTGTTGCTGGTACCTTCCTGCTCATACCTTTCAACGATTTTGCCGCCTGTTAAATCAACCACGTACAAGTAAATAAAAATGGCAACCGGAATAAATATGAGAAAACGTGCATAATTTGCAAGCTTATCCCTGTTGTACAAAAAAAACATAGCGATTACAGCGCCTAAAAAATACAATCCGCCGCGGGAAAAAGTAAGCACCATTACAGTTGCTACCACACCCAGTACGATCATATTTGTTATCCGGCTTTTTATCTCCTGCGGATTCATAGCAGACAAGAAAAACAATATGCAGCCAATGCCGAGATATCCACTTAACTGTACAGGAGCGAGGCCGTTACTTGCATCTGAATTGGAATGTAAACCATAGTCAATTTTTCCAGTTAGTTGAGCTGCAAAAACAATTCCGGCGAGCCACACGGCGGCGACTTTGATATTATCTAAAAGCTTGTTTATTACTATAGGTTTTAGAATGTGATAAGAAGACCAAATAACCGCACCTAATAAAGCAAACGACTGAGTGAGAATTTGTCTTCCAATGGATGGCTTGTCAGGGTAAACATTGTTGGCAATTTCTAAAAAAGTAAACATTACCAGGAAAAACCAGGCGTTGGAATGAGGCTTTTTTATCCTGGGTACTGTAAAAAACAATATGATGAAGCAGATGATATACAGGTATTGCATGGTTAGATATGGAAACCATTTTGCAAACCCCCTTACGAATACTTCATTATACACCGCGTAAGGAACCCACATAAAAAACCCGGTAATGTTGCCTTTCAAACATTGAAGAACGCAAATTATCGCTATAATTATTTGCGCTACCGCCGCTACAGGAACAGGTAATAATTTCAGCCCTATTACTATCCCAATGATAAAAGCAGCAATATATTTGCTTATTAAGCTTTTGGTATTAAAATGAATTCTACGCTTTTCCAAAATAATCTGTTACAGTTTGATAATACTCTTTTGCCCATTGTTCGAGCGTTTGCCTTTTGGCAAATTCGCGACCTTTCGTAATCATTTGCGGCAATTGTTCAATTTGGGATTTGATCCTTACTAATGTTTCAGCCAAATTATTTTCATTCAATGCATCAAATAAAAAACCTCTTTCTTCATTTCCTGTCATAAACTTCGCCATGCTTATGTTGTTGATAACCGGAATGACTCCATGAAAAAACCCCTCTACAGGCACTTTGCCAAATCCTTCTGAAAACGGCGCCTGCACCACAAAATCGTGCTGGCGGTAAAGTTCTCTTAATTCTGCATATTTCTTCTTTCCAACTAATTTTATTTCATTCTGCAATCTGCTTTCGATAACCAGTTTTTCTATTTCATTTCGCATTGGCCCATCACCCACGATCTTTAGCGAAAATGGAAACCCCTGCTTTTTTAGCAACAAACACGATTTTACAATGCCTGTCTGGTTTTTATAGCTGATAAGAGTTCCCACCGTTATCAGCCTGAAAACTGGTATCCCTTCCCTTCGAATCCGTTCAATCCGGTTTTGCACCTGCAGTGTTTCTTCATCCCACTCTTGCGCGCTGTACGAGGGGCTGAAGCCTGCATAAATCCTTCTATTGCCGGTTGACTGGTTAGAATATACCCATAACGGCCCTTTGAAGTAATTATTGAGTAGCCACCTTTGAAACCTATAAGTTTTTGGTTCTGAGGGATAAGCATTCCAAGTGCCGGTATATGTTGCAAAAGTCTTCTTTCGCTTTAGCAGGAAGTAAAAGAACGCAGGAATATTGAGGTTGTTAGGAAAACGCTGGTAAACGACATCGCTGAACCGGTCTATTTTTTTATACGCCTCACGCCATTTGGCAAAGGCAGCAATTAATGTAAGTTTTGCTTTCAAAGTGTCTCCTCCAACAACGGGAACCGGGGTAAACTGAATGGTTTTATCAGTATAAACAGAAATCACTTTTGAAGGGTCGTATTCAGCAAAAGGGCAACAAATTAAAGTTGCCGTATAAAAAGAACACAGTGCCTGCATCTGCCGCAGAAAAATGTGGTTCTCGGTTCCAAAGCCACCATCGGGCATTTTATAATGAATACAGTCTGAAATAATGCCGAGCTTCATTTGCAGATGATTACCTTCTCTTAATTAAGAATTGATTGATAGATGCTGTGCAACTTTTGCCAGTAGCTTTCTTCAGTGTAATATTTCTCTACCAGGGTTTTCATCTTGTATTTCATTTGGCTTCTGGCGTCTTCATTCATCATAACCTCTTCAATCCTTTTTTTCCAATCGTTTACCTCGAAAGAATCGATAACTGCTTCGGGAAGTTCATTGTAAATATTAGCCACCACATCGCCTGTTTTAAAAGTGATAAAGGGAAGACTGGCGTGCATGTATTCAATCAAAACCAGTGGTCCTGTTTCGTGAGGCGAGGTATGTATGGCAAAATTGTAATTGCCGATCACTGAATATATATTACTCACTCCTTCAATCAACCTGATTCTGCTTTCTAACTGGTAAGCCGAAATGAGCGACAGCAATGCTTTGTGGTATTCTTTATCGTTGATGGTTCCGTACATGTCAAGAGAGAAACCTGCGGGCAAAGCTTTGATCAGATCAATAGCAAAAAACTGGTTTTTAAAGTACCAGAAATTACCAACCATTAAGATCTTTCTTCCTGCTGGCGCAGATGCGATTTTACTGCCAGGAGCATTCACAGTATTTGGAAGATAAAACACTTTTGCCGGTGATAAGCCCAATTCTTTTGCTGCCCATTCGCTCATGGTTTTCAGTACTGCTATATATGCATCTGCTTTTTTCAAACACAGCCTCGTTATCCTGTCCACAAATAATACGGGTACATGTTCGTGAAAAACAATTTTAGGTTTGCTTATACCTGTGAGTAGTTTAGCAACCATCAGGTACCGGAGATTGTATCGTGAGTGTACATGAACAATGTCGGTTGTATGTACTATCTTTTTTAAAGCCCGCATTGCACTGATGTCAAATCTTCCCTTTCTTTCCAAATAAAAAACAGGAATAGACGAATGCAAAAGCCGGTCCAGAATGGCCGGTTTTAGGTAAAGAACTACCACCACTTCTATCCCTTTGCCGTGCATCAGGTTAGCCATGTTTACCAAAACTTTTTCTGCGCCCCCTGCATTTAACTGGTCGTTTATCAGTGCAATTTTCATAGTATAAATCTTCCAAGTCGCAATTACCAACGTTATTTAACCAGCGTTTCTATCTTATCTCCCCCTGCAAGCATTGCATTTGCCTTTTTCAGCGACTTGCGGTACTGCAGGTATAAAAGCGGAGCCTTTACGACTGTAAGAAACAAACTCAGCACCAGCATACTCGGCTTTTTCTTGTTTTTATAACTAATGTTCGACAGCATGATACCGAGTAAAATGGCATGTCGGCTCAATGTTGCGGAGTAATATTTTTTGTATAAATAAACCACGCTGGGTATTGGCTTTGGTGCAAACCATTTCTTTGGTCTAAAACCATCCCAGTGTCCGATTTCGCGCAGGCCGCCGGCTGAGACTTTTAAATGAATTCTTTTGGCAAAAGGGTTCGACATACTTTTTATACCGTTTGTATAAGCCCTTATTCCGAACTCGCCATCGCCCATGCTTTGCTTGTTGAAGTTGAGGTCGAACATACCAATCTTTTTAAAGACGGTTCTCTTTACCAACGCATTGCCAGAATCGAACTGATCGGCCCAGCGAAAGTAATTGTAACTCTGCGGTATCTTCATTCCAACCTTTGCAAGTGAAACACCAGCAGAGATGTCGCAACTAAAATAATCCAAACACCTTAGATGCTGAGTTATCCAGTCTGCATCCACTCTGGAGTCGTCGTCGAAAAACAATAGATATTCTGCATCAGTCGCCTTTACAGCATTGTTCCTTGCCGTCCATAACAACCTTTCTTTTTGGTGAATGACATTTAACCGCAGATCAAACTGCCCATAAAATTCCTTTTGAAAAGGGCTTGACTGGTCAACTACAATCACCTCAAAATTTTTATAATCCTGTTTCTCAAGGTCGTTCAAAACGTCCTTTAAATACTCATACCTGTTAAGTGTTGGAATGATGACAGCTACAGTCGGATTGCTCTGCACGAGTTTGGAAGAAAAAGAGTTATAGTCTTCTCTTGCAACCGGCTCAGCGTAAGGATTTATCCTTTTTTTGAAAGATGTTTTAGTATAAGCCGCCAACTCACTAAACGGGTTATGCAGTGTGCAAAGTCTTTGCATAAGCGCAAGCAAAGCCCACGGTTTGCCCCAGTATTTAAAGATGAATGTGTATTCATCTTTCAAAGAAGGTTTGGGCAAAGCGTCAATTTTATCGCGTGTAGTTTTGTCTGTCCAGGTAAGAACGCCTTTATTGAAGGCACGGTAACCAATGTCAGCATACCTGGCAGAAGGCATTTCAAAATCCTCGTCCTCCTCTACATCCATTCCGTTTACCGGTAGCAAATCAGGATGAAAATCACAGGAGGTAAAAGACGTTGCTCTTTCAGGACGTACATTCAATGTCCAGCCGGGTTGAGTATATTTTATAAAAGAAAATTGCATTGATAATTTGCTTGCCGTTGGCTTAAGCCAACGGCAATGGATGGATTAGTTTTAAATATTGTTCTTCAAAAACATCTACCTGCCTGCTTATTGTAAATCTTTCAATAATTGTTTTCCTTGCCTGCAGACCCATCTCTTTTAAAAGACTTTTGTTTTGCGTTAACCACTTTACATTTTCAGCAATTGAATCAACATCATACACTTCGCAAAGAAGACCGTTTTGTTGGTGAACGATCACTTCTTCCATTCCGCCGCTTTTGGTTGATACAACGGGTAATTCCATGCTCATTGCCTCGAGGCAAACATTGGCAATTCCTTCATACACACTTGGCAGCAAAAAAGCGTCTGTCTCGTTGTACAGGCCGAGGATTTCATCCCGGTTTTTTTTGCCAACCAACTCAACATAATCCTGCAGTTGCAACGCATGAATGTGGTATTGCATTTCTTCTTTTAATGGACCGTCGCCAACGATTTTCCATTTAAAATTTATTCCTTCATCCTTTACCTTTCGCATTGCCATCAGACCAATCAAATATCCTTTTTGAAAAGTAAAACGTCCTATTGTCAATATTTGCAGGACGTCACCTAAAGATGAATAAGCTTTTGTTCTTTTAAAAACGCTTGGGTCAACAGATGGACGGTTGACAAAAATCTTCTCCGGCTCATTACAATAAGGACTAATGGTACCAGCCATGTCCTGAGACACGCAATGAATAGCATCTACCTTTGAAAACAATTTTCTTAACTGCTCCTTTCTATTGGGTTCCGAAATGGGCTTCACCTTTTCTGCAGTGCCGCGGCAGCTTACAACCAATCGGGCTTTCAAGTCGTCTAATGCATTTAAATAAGCTACGCCTAATCCTGAAAATTCAAAATGAATAATATTGAAAGGATGAGCAGTTAATAACTTTTTCTGCAACTGCTGCTTAAACTTTTTCTTAAATGCAGTACCTGAAAGCGAAAATGATTTTATGACCAATAAAGGATGCAGGAAGAAAGCCTTTGCTATTTCCTGCTTCGTTTGAAGCCTGTTAAAAGTAAGAATTCTAATACCTGCCTGCTTTACCAAAGCAACATGAGAATCATTTACCACATTGGTATCCTGGTTTTTGATGACAGTTACCTCGTGACCTCTTCTTGTAAGCTCCAGCGCTTTAGTGGTAATAAACGTTTCAGTCAGGGCAGGAAATTCATTGGTTACAAGACAAATTCTCATCGTTAGACTTATGCGCTTCTTATTATACTTCTTGCTTTATAAGTTTCCGGGTAACGGCACAAGTTGTGCATTGCTGAATAGAGAACAAAGCGTACAAGTGTGCGACGCAACGATGCCTCATAGTAGTAATACAGTTCGGCTCCGAAAAACCATTACACATTTTATTCAGTGCTCAACATAATGCTGTCCTTGTCGCTCCTTTGCGATTAACTGGCGAACCCTTTGTTAATCATTTAACAATAGAGTTGGGAATTACTTCGTACCTCTTGATGACGAGCAATTTTCAAAATGCATTTCTGTGTTGCTGATGCCAGTTGACCAATGAATACAGCGACCATATCAGCCAGCCTAAATCCTGCTTTGACTGGTTATGCTCATTCAATATTTTTTCCAGTTCCTTTCTTTTAAACAGAGGCGAAAGCTCAGCAGGCATATTCATTATTTTATCCTCTACATCCTGTTTCAATTCTTTTCTAAGCCAATTCCCTATTGGAATTACAAATCCTTTCTTAGGCTGCAAAACCAGCTTCTCATTCGATTTTTTTATCAGCAACTCTTTCAGATTGTATTTTCCGTGGCCATTTTTTATACAGGCTTTATAATTGATCATCGAGCTGTAATCGATCATTTCGTTGCTCAAAATAGGCACACGTACTTCAAGGCTGTGATACATGCTTGCTCTGTCTACTTTTATTAAAATCCTTTGTAAATGAATATCAAATTCAAGCTTACGAAGCCCATTCATGATGCTTTCTTCAGTCACATCCAAGGCGCCCTCCTCACTATATAATTGTTTCAGAAAGAAAGCCTCTTCTATCTCATCATCAAACATTTGCGGAAGCCACTGTTCTGCTCCTGTTATAAACAATGAGCGGTAGTAATAAGCCGGAAAATCCGCTACTTCCAGATGCCTTTTGCGGATAACCCTTTTTGCACCGGTCACTTTTTCCTTTCCAAAATTGAGCACCCGCGACAACTTATTTTGCCTGAAAACCATTCCCTCACGCAGCATCCGCTGGTTTCTCGGATATCCCCAAAACAACTCATCACCGCCATCGCCGCTTAGTGCAACCGTCACTTTCTGCCTTGCAAACTTTGATAAAACCAAAGTAGGTATCGAAGAAAAATCTGCAAAGGGTTCAGAGAAAGCTTTTGTATTATCTGCTATCGTTTCAAGCAAATCTTTCTCAGTAATGTGCTGGCAAAAATGTTGTGTGTGAAAGATGTGTGCATATTCCGCCGCCGCAGTACTTTCATCCATTTCCTCATCATCAACACCAATGGTAAACGACTGAATATTCGTATGCTTATTGGCAAAATAAGAAACCAGCGGACTATCTACCCCGCCAGACATAAAAGTGCCAACAGTCACATCGCTCACCAATTGCGCCTGTACATTTTCTTCCAGGATCTGCTCAAGCGATTTTACTGCTTTTCCTTTTTGATGAAGCGTATAATTAAAGAACCTATGCCTGGTAAAACCTGCATTATTGATACGTAAATAATAGCCGTGAGGCAACATAAAAGTGGAAGTAACCACCCCCGAATTTTCAGGAACATAGCCTAATGACAAATAAGCGCCAACAGCGCCTGTATGCAAGGCATTTGATCGCACATACGGGTGATTGATGATGTGGTCGTACTGCGAACTGTACACCATTCCCTGCGACGAATGGCCGATATACAAAGGCTTAATTCCACTTCTGTCACGGGCAAGAATTAAACTGTTTGTATTGCAGTTGTAAAAAGCAAAAGCAAACAAACCATCAAAGTTTGCCAGCACATATTCTTCGCCCCAGTGTATGAGCGCATACAACAAAACCTCGGTGTCGGTGGTCGAGCGAAAATCCACTCCTTCCCTTTGCAGGCGCTTTCTGTACTCACCCGTATTGTACATCTCACCGTTAAAAGAAATGGCATATTTGCGATCAGCAGAAAGCATTGGCTGGTTACCGTTCTCGGATAGATCCAAAATAGAAAGACGCACAAAACCGGCAATATAATTTTTCTGGTTTGTCCATATCCCATTTGAATCCGGCCCGCGATGATGCATGCTCTGCAAAGCCCATTCAATAAACGGCCGTTCACTCTGCACCTGATCCCTGTAATTAAATATGCCTACGATGCCACACACTTAGCTTATATTTTTTTGAGTTTGATTCTTTATATAACAAGCTGAAAAACTTTATTCAACATCGTTGTGTCACTCACTTGTACGGTTTGATTCTTTATTCATCTTTTTAAACCACCAAGACATAAGGAGGCGCATATTCTATTCTCCTTATGCATGTTGTTTCCTTAAATTAATGTACCCATCTATTTACAATTTTTGTTAATCAGTTCGTCAACTTGCTGATCACCGAATTGTCTTGCTAACTCGAAGTCTTTACATGCCCCAGACCTGTCATTTAAGTTTAATTTAGACAGCCCTAAGAATCTTCTAAGCTCACCTGTCTTGGATCAAGTTGCACGCTCATTTCAAAATCCTTTTTTGCACCTTGATTTTTGTTTATAAGCATTTCTGTAATTCCTCTGTTTACATAAGCACTAATGTATTTAGGATTTAGGTGAATTGCTTTTGTATAATCAGAAATTGCGTTTATGTAACTTTTATTTGTTTGAAATAAATATCCTCTGTTATTGTAAGTAGTTGCATCTGTAGAGTCGAGCTCGATTGCTTTTGCAAATGCTTTTATTGCAGGTGTGAAATTGCCTTTCTCCATCTCATAAAATCCAATTTTATTAAAAGCGAAAGAGTTTGCTGGATTGATTTCAGTAAGCCTTGTGTAGGCCTCAATTGTTCCTTCTATATCATGCAATTGTTCTTTACAATCAGCAATTCTTTGATAACAAATCTTTGCCCGTTCATTGCCTTTGTCTTTCTCCAAGGCCATTTTATAAAATCTTTCGGCTTCAGGTCTGTTTTTTTGCATTTCTAATAATGCTGCAAATCCGAAATAAGAGTCAGGAAATTCAGGGTTTAAAAGCCACGCCTGATTGAACCTTTTCATTGCTGTTTTTAAATCATTGTGATAAAAGTATCTCCAGCTATAGTCAATTTGAACATAAACAGCACTGTCAACAGTCCTAAATTTTTCAAGGCTTTCTTTTATAAACAGGTCGTCAATCTTTTTATATTCCTCACTTTTCCTGACCTCACCATACATTGGCTTTGTATTGTCAACCTCTTGTCCATTTGTTTTACAAGATGACATTCCGAAAGTAATAGCTAAAAATAAAATCTGGTAATGTCTCATAATTGAATCATAATAGTTCCCTTTCTTCCCCTTGGTGTCGCCGTGGAACCCTTCTACTTCTTTATCGAAAACAATATCCCCGATGTCTTATGCCGCTTTCCAAAATAATAGGCAAGCCTTTCCCGGTAACCCCAGCCCGGCAATTTCGATTTCTTTACCCGGTACTGGTCTTTATCGCTTATGGAAATGATTTTTGAGTCAACGATATGTTCGGCTGAATCTTTAAACAAATCGACGATCTGTTGTGGTGTTGGTCTAAAACCGTTGTCAATCGGGTCGTAATGAAGTTTGTACTTATACGGCACCGTTATCAGCAGGTGACCGCCCGAACGGGTAATGGCAACCAGGTTTTTTGTCACCAGCTTAATGTCTTCAACATGCTCGAGCAGGTTGGTGCAAATGGTCAGGGCAAAACGTTCTTTAAAAGGTTCCGCAAAATTTTCTTTGGTAACATCCGCAACCAGATCAACACCGGGCTCTTTTTTCATGTCAACATGTATCACCTTCCATCCTGTAGAAAGAAGCGTGTCAATAATGTTGTTATGAATGTGCGGCTGAATGATCTTTCTAAAATGATCGGTTGAAGAGCCGATATTGGCAACTTCATTATTGCCATTTACAGGCTTTAATTTTTGAATGGCATCCTTGATCCAAAGTGATTCTTCTCTAAACATTTTTATACATCTTACTGCTTAACAATCTAATTTTTTGAAAGACCATCTGTATAACACTGCCTTAACCGGGCGGTAATAATATCCCAGGTATAATTGGCTTTTACTTTTGCAAATCCATTTTCACCCATCGTTTTTCTTAAAGGCGCATTTGTAATCAATTGCGTTAACTTTTCAGCAAGGCTTGCTTCGCTGTCTGTATCCATTAATAAACCATCTGCACCATCGCTTATCACATCTCTTACTGCACCGATAGATGCACCAATGACCGGTTTTTTACAACTCCATGCTTCGAGGAAAACAATACCGAAAGACTCATTCTTGCTCGGTAAAACAAGTATATCCAATGCATTGAAGACAAGCGCTTTTTTTTCAATTGGAAAATTCGGCTGAAATTGTATTCTTTGCGAAATATCAACGGGTAAACTGCTGCAGTAAGTTTGCAGTTCTGTAACATAACCACTGTCAGAA
>CAXUMK010000043.1:13699-19425 GCA_964251885.1 uncultured Segetibacter sp.
AAATACACTTTAGCAGATCGGACTGCCACTTTCTCAAAAGCTTTTATAAGGGTGATCACGTTTTTTGTACGCTCAATTCTGCCGGCGTACCCTATTAATAAAGCATCCTGACAAATGCCTATTTCTTTTCTAAAAGCTATTACACTTTCAGCATCGACATCAATAAACGGCTTCATATCAACTCCTACTCCCAACACAAATATCTTTTGGGGTTTCACGCCTGATTGTATCATTCTGCTTTTTTCATAAGCAGTATTTGCAAGGCAAAGCGCAGATGCATTCATAGAAGCGACCTGCTTAGGATACAATGATGTTTTACTTTCATCACTTGTCCAGTGAATGCTGCCAAAATAAAAGAAATTACACTTTCGCCATAAGGGAAGCTGCATAAAATAATAATTACTTGACGAGGCACAAAACGCATCTGCTTCAACGTTCATCAAATACTTTTTCATTTTTGCAGAATAGGGTCCGTTAGACATTTGAAACATCCATTCGGGCTTTTTGATAGAAAGCTTAGCAAGTACTTTATAAACAAAAGAGAAGGCCTTTATATGCCATCTTTTATAAGAGAAACGGCGCACTTTTACTCCGTTAATAACTTCTTCGGCAGGCTCTATTTTTTTGAAAATTTTTCGTTCAGGTCCATAATACGAATTAGTGGTTACTACAGTTACATCGTCTCCGTAATCTTTCACCAATCGCTCAGAAACATTCTTAAAGAAAATTTGTACGCCGCCGGATGAGGGATGATAGAGATGGCTGATGTGAACAATTTTCATGTAAAATATTTCATTCGAAGGAACCTAATAATTGTACAACCCGAATGAAAGTAAGAACGGATTTTATGAATAAATATTATTGAGGGAATGAAGATGTCTTATCAAGTTAGGTTACGTGCCATAAGATATGCTTTAGCATTGCCTGACAGCCCTTAATCTTTTTGCTGCGGGAGAACTTAAGGTAATATTTCCGTTTGCGTCTTTTATTAGAGAATGGTAGATATTATCTTCAACCGGATCATAAACAGGAGTACAGCCTGAAGCAATACAAACTTCCACAGTTGTAAATACTACAGCCCTGGATGCAAATCTTTGCCTTAACCTGTTGCAACATTCATCATGATTTCGTTCGCCTTGTCTGTCAACCGACAATCCCCTGGAGTCTTTAAATGCAGCAGAACTTGGTCGGCTTTCCTTTTCATCCCATAAAATGGGATTATTATCTTTAATTGATTTATACAACTTTTCCTGGGGAGAAAATCAATTGTGAGCATGAAATTCTTTAACTAAGAAATCTATTTGATTTGCTATAATAACTTCTTCTTTCTCTAATCCGCAAACTATTTTAAAACAATGTATTTCCCCGTTTTCATATACTTCAAATTCAAGGTAATCGCCATTGTCTTTTTCGTATTCGAGTTGTACACTGTTTCTGCCTGTAGGGAAAATTTTAGGGCTTTTGTCTAAACCAGATACAATTTCTTTTATTCTTTCTATAAATGCTTTACTAAACGCTTTTGCACCATACCCATTCCAGTCATCCTGAAGATGTTTAAAGCTTTCGAGGAGTTGTAAGTTATCAGGTTCTTTAAAAGGAGTTTCAAACTGTATCATGCTGTAATTTACAAAATGTTGCTTACATTTTATAAGCAGACATTAAACGCTTCAAGATCGTCAACCTGCAAACTTTCCTTTATTACCTGCACCGTTCTCTCTGTACTTTTTCCATCAGCGTAAGTAATAATCTCCTCCACAATCCGGTTGCTTTTGCTGATGAAGTTTTCAGGATGCTTAAGCGTTTCATTCACATAGGCGATGTATTCTTTCCTTGATTTTGCAAGTAGCAGTCCACCCGTTTTTATAATGGGGATGAAATGCTCCTGCAAATACATGTTTTGCAACAACCGCTCTTTTGAAGGATTTATCTCATCGTAGCAGGGACCGATCTGCGGTTTCAAATAAGCGCTGCCATCAACAGACATGGTCGAGTTTATATTTATGTGAACATCGGTATAAGCCAGCGTTGAGCATAGCTTGGTGATGTCATTTTTGGTGATGTTTGTTAACTGCATCTTTTCTTTGCCCGTCCAGGAGGTATCGTAAATGAGGTTTGGGTGTTCGCCAACATACGCCTTCCAGCGGGCAACATTGTCAATGGGGTGACAACGGAATAATATCAAAGGGTTACCCGCAATCTCATTGTTTTTAAGTGCTTCAACCAGGTGTTTCAGGTACTGGCATTCGTTGGGAAACAGTGACATTGGCCCACCCGCATACAAAATGATTTTTTTATTGACATCAGAAATTCCGGTCATTGCCCTCCATTCGCTAAGCGGAAGCAGGTTTTCTTTCTTAAAATAAAAATCAAACTGTGCAGCGCCTACGATATGTACATTATTACCTGCAGTGGCTTTGGGATAAATACGTTTCGCCTCGTTATCGTTGTATTTATTCCAAACCATGTAGACGTCGAAGTCAACAGGTATCCAGCCGCGTTTGGTCAGGTTGTCAAAAGACAAAATAGAAGTGATCATCTTCTTACCCCTTTCCTTTGCAGCTCTTAGTAAAATGTCTTCCTGCGTATGAAAGGGAGTAGGTGTAAAAACGGCGTCTATGTTAAGGCTGTCAACCAACTGAAGCATGTCTTTGAAGTTGGTATCTGTATGCAAAAGTTCTTTCTCCCGCAAAAAAAGTTTTTTTAAATAACCCGGAACCAAAGACTTACAATAGTTATAAAACGCCCTTGTATCGCGGATGAGCTTACTTTTAAACGGCAGGTACTGGTCGAGATATTTTACCTGGATTTTTATCTGCTTACTCTTTAAAGCATGCTGCCTGAACCAGTAATCAACCTTCTTTCTTATATCGAGGTAGAGAATCCCCTTTCGGCTTTCGGGAATGAGATGAACTTCAAAGCCATCATTTTTTAATTCTTCAATAAGGCCGGGCTCATTCCATGTAATTGCAATTACCGGAGTTACAAATTCCCTTAACCGGTGAAGCATTCCTGTACGGTACAAAAAGCGGATAGAAAAACTAAAGCTAATTACAACAAGCAATCTTTCATAGCCAGGGCCTTTCACATTTTCATTCATTGCAGCAGGCTGTTTCTATGGCATTATTTGATTTAGCTGCATCCTTATTAAACGGGCGAAGGGAATTTTATAATACCCGTTTTTAAACAGGAAGCTGATCATCTGGCTAAAATAAGGTGACTTAAATTTTTTTAACTGCAGCAGGTGATAGCTTATTTTTCGCGACGCCGACTCTTGCACATTGGGACACTTATCTAATTTCTGCAGCAGGTTTACCAGCTTTCTATAAATAATGATCCTGTCTTTATGATACCATTGCTGCAGGTTAAACTGGTGGTCGGGCGTCAGGTTCTGGTTTTCTTTGATCCTGTATTTTGTTCCCGTGTATTCGCAAAAAATAACTTTTGCCACAGGCAGGGTTCGCATCCACATATCATAGTCTTCTGCGGTTAACCTGGCATCGTATAAACCCACGATATCAAAAATCTTTTTACGAAACATGACGGTAGGAGCAGCCATAAAAAACCTTTCGAAATAAAACTCTTCAAACACATTACCTGTAAGAAAAGGCGATTTTACTTTTTCGGAATACAAGCCGCGGTATTCGCCCTCCTCATTCATCAGTTCGGCGTCGGAATAAGAAATCATGTATTCTTCGCCGGCTTTTTCCATCACCTTTACCTGCTCTTCTATCCGCCGTGACTTCATTTCATCGTCTGAGGCAAAAGTGAGTACATATTTTCCTTTGGCACGGCTGAGGAAAGTATTGATAGCAGGATTCCTGCCTTTGTTTACAGAATGAACAATAAAAGTAACCTCTACATTATTATCTTCAATCCATTGTCTGATGAAATCAACAGATTCGTCAGTCGAACCGTCGTCTATTATACAAAACTCAATATGAGGATAAGTCTGGTTATATATAGAGTCTAAGGTATCTAATACATAAGCTGCATAGTTGTATGACAGTACCACTATAGACACCAATGGTTGTTCACACGAAGTTTTTGTTCTAAAATCCATTTGTAAAAAATTGTTTTATATTATCTGCCACAAATTGCACCTGATCGTTTGTCATTCCCGGATATAAAGGCAAGCTTAGGCAGGTATCGGCTAACTGCTCAGCAATTGGAAAATCTCCTTTCTTTAAACCCAGGTATTTATAACATTCCTGCAAATGCGGAGGAACAGGATAATGTATCTGTGTCTGAATATTTTTTTCTGACAAATGCTTCATCAACTCATTTCGCTTGTTTGTTTTAATAACGAACAAATGATAGACATGCGTACTTTCCCAATGAGTAAACGGCAAAATAATATCGCCTGTATCCTGTAAAAATTCAAGATACCAGTTTGCTACTTCCTGCCGCTGCTTTGTCCATTTTTTAATTTCTTTTAGTTTGACTAATAAAAAAGCGGCCTGCAACTCATCGAGCCGCATATTGAAACCAGCTTCCTGGTTATAGTATTTTTTTTCAGAACCATAGTTTCTAAAAATCCTCGCTTTCGCTGCCAATGATGCGTCGTTGGTTGTAAGCGCACCTGCATCGCCAAGAGCACCCAAATTTTTTCCAGGGTAAAAACTGGTTGCATTTATGTTTCCCCAACTGCCCGTAAGCACATCCTGAAAAGCGGCGCCATGCGCCTGTGCATTGTCTTCTACTATAAATAAATTATACTTTAGGGCAATAGCTGATATACCATCCATGTCACAAGCCTGCCCGTATAAGTGAACGGGAATGATCGCCTTTGTTTTAGCTGTAATGGCTTGTTCTATTAATGAAGGATTGATATTATAAGTATGTTCATCAGGCTCAACAAAAACAGGTGTTGCGCCAACGTAAGAGACAGCAAGCGCCGAAGCAACAAAGGTGTTTGACGGAACGATGACTTCATCGCCTTTACCTATCTTCAATGTTTTTAAAGCAATAACCAACGCATCTAATCCGTTACTGACACCTACGCACTCAGAAACATCATTGTAGTTTGAATAGGCCTTTTCAAAATCTTCTACTTTCTTCCCTAAAACATACCAGGCAGAGTCGTATACTTCGGTAAAAGAAGTAATCATCTCTTCACGAATAGATTGCTGCATGTATTGAAAAGACAGAAAAGGAATATTCATTTTATTACTTGTACAAAAGCCTTCTGCTTATGTTTGTTATAATTTTATAAACGCTTGATAAAATCAAATATTATAGCAGTTTCATTAAAAGAAAAGTTAGCTTGATTGTAATTCTCTAAGCTCATTATCATATACTAAAAACCTTTTCCCGTTTGTGTCTTCAAAATAGTTTTCTACCTGCAGTAATTTGTTTCCATTATCGTCTACCCATCCTTTTATCCTGGCAGGATTACCGTAAACAAGGGCATTATCAGGAACCTCTTTTGTTACAACACTTCCAGCACCAATAAGGGCGTATTTACCAATAGTTATCCCACCAACAATAGTTGCATTAGCTCCGATAGAAGCTCCTTTCTTTATATAGGTTTTTTCAAATTGTTTCGAATGTTGCTTTGATCTCGGAAACCGGTCATTTGTAAAAGTGACATTCGGCCCAATAAAAACATAATCTTCGATTGTAATACCGTCCCATAAATAAACACCATTCTTAATCGTTACAAAATCACCTACAATTACTTCGTTTTCAATAAAACAATGACTGCATATATTACAGTTACTGCCAAC
>CAXUMK010000043.1:19435-29350 GCA_964251885.1 uncultured Segetibacter sp.
GAGAGAATAACAACAAATTGCCAGATAGCAGTATTTTCTCCAATCTTCTTAGAACATACATTTGCTAATGGATGGATTATTTTCAACTTATTAATTGTTTTTTATTTTGTTGATACCCGCATTTTCTTCTCCGGTTTAGCATCGTTGCGACGCTCCGTTCATCCGCATCTTTCTATGAAGCATTAAAAGCATAAGACGTAGAATTTTATTCTATAGTAAAACGCCTAAACACAAAAACGTAAACAGCATTATTTCTAATATTGAATGATTACTCCACCTGACGAAAGCCCTACACCAAAGCCCGAAAGCAAGACTTTATCTCCACGTTTTATTTTATTCTCCTGTAAGGCATGATAAAGGGCGATAGGAATGGTAGAAGAAACGGTATTACCACAATTTTTAAGGTGAATTAAAAATTTTTCTTCAGGTATCGCTAAGCGTTTTCTTATGGTTTGCAACATAAACGCATTTGCCTGGTGAAAAATGAATAAGTCAATTTCCTCCATCGTTACCTTATTCCTTGCTAATGTATCTTTTATCAATTCGGGCACATGGAAAGCCGTAAAATTAAAAATGGCTTTACCATCCATAAAAAGGTAATCGTCGTTGCGCACAAAACCATTTTCATCTTGTATTGTCTCACCTTTTTTATGCCTGTTTCTTAGTCCCCCGTTTTTTACTACCAGGTAATCGCTGCCACTGCCATCGGTGCCATAAGTAAAATGGAGTATTTCGGCTGCAAGCTGACCTTCATTTTTGTCTGAAGATATCAGTATCGCTGCCGCCGCATCCCCAAATAATGTTTTATTGCCTTTATCTTCCGAATGAATGAATTTTGAATACGTCTCAGAAGTGATCAATAAAATATGGTTGGCTTGTTCTGTAGCAATTAGTCCTTTGCAAATGCCCAGTCCATATATAAAACCGGAACATCCCAGGTTAAAATCAAAAGCGCCAATATTCTTGCGCAGATGAAGCGTGTCCTGCAAAATGCATGCAGTAGCAGGTAAAAAATAATCCGGGCTTTGGGTACACAAAATAATAAAGTCAATCTCTTCCCTTTTTACTT
Organism: uncultured Segetibacter sp.; assembly: GCA_964251885.1. Classification (GTDB taxonomy): domain Bacteria; phylum Bacteroidota; class Bacteroidia; order Chitinophagales; family Chitinophagaceae; genus Segetibacter. The sequence continues at coordinate 20,505 of CAXUMK010000043.1, forward strand.
TGCCCGAGGCGAATAATCGTTCTGCTGCTTTAACAGCCATATCACTGCTAAACTCATCTTCTGCAGCTATATGTCTTTCGTAAATACCGGTTTTTGCTGCCAGCTTTTCAATAGACCACTCAGGATGCGCCGCGTTTATAACAGCATTATCTATGATCTTTTCGGGCAGATAATACTCTATTGCTTTTATGTATGCCTTATTCAAATGTTACTTTTTCGAAGAAACAAATTCAAAAATGTCTTGTAAGGTGTTGCATTTTTTTAAGTCAGTATCGGCCATATCTACACCATATTCATCTTTGATCATAACAAGTACAGCCATTCCTGTTAAAGAATCCCAGGAGCCTATTTTTCTAAACTCTGTAGATGCATCAACAGTTATCTCATCCGAATCAATAAACTGAGATTTGAAATCTTCGATAAATTTATCCCGTTGCATAATTCAGTATGTTTAATAATTTATCTCTTTGCTTTTTGTAGTTTTCGTATGACAGCCTGAAATAGTAGTTAATATCAGTTTCCCTGATTTTCTCGGGTTTAAAACTTACATGGTATCGTACTACCGACAGGTTTGCCTTTCTTACTTCAAAGGTGCAGGTAGAAAATCCAAGTGTTTCAAAACCATAATCCCTCGCCGCCAGATCACCTAAAATAGCGACAGACATTTCAAGACCAGGCTTGTACAGCCAGCTTCCTATTTCAAAACAATCCTTTTTATAATTGTACAACCTGTTCAATCCCTGCTTCCCGCCTTTTTCATCCAAAGAAATAAAATATGCCTCCTCATTCTTCTCCTCTCTTTGTTTATACAATCTTATCCATTCTTTCTGCTTCTCAAGATCAGGATTGGTGGGTGATAAAAAACGCGAACGGATCTCATTGTTTCTTAGCCCTAAAATAAAAGATGCATCCTCTTCCTCTACTGTTCTAAAAGTCAATCCAAATTTCCGGAACGGAAGAATCATATTTACTTTCTCAGGAATTACTTCTATGCACTAAAAATTCATCATACTCTCTGATATAATCACCTGCGTCGTAATGCCGTGAAGCCAGTACAAGCGTAATTGCTCCCGAAGAAAAATTACTGATGTCTCTCCAGATATAAGGCTGAATGTATAAACCCATATATGGCCTGTTAAGGCTTACTGTTTTCTTGTTTCTGCCATCGTCGATCATAATATCAAAACTGCCGCTAGCTGCTATCACCAATTGCTGCAGGTTTTTATGTGCATGCGCACCTCTGTCTTCACCACCGGGTATATCGTACAAATAATACACCCTCTTAATGGCAAAAGGAATATCAATGTTATTCTGAACAGGCGTTATGCTGCCCGCAGGGTTATAAATTTTTGGAAGATGTATAATGTTGCAGTCAAAAACGGTTGCTTTAGTCATTACCAGGCTCATAAGAGTATAACTGAAAAACTTTTTATTTATTGTACCTCATCCTCCTTCTCCTTCTCCTGAAGGAGAAGGAGCGGTGCTTTAAATCATTTTGCAAGCATTTTTATCTTCCACATCGGCTTTGGATCGCTATACACCCTTAACCTCATCCTCCTTCTCCTGAAGGAGAAGGAGCGGTGCTTTAAAACATTTTGCAAACATTTTTATCTTCCATATCGACTTTATATTTCAACTCATCTAATTCATCTCGCAAATCCGACTTCCACGATCCCAATTCAAACTACTCTTTACTCCTTACTCCTTACTCTTTACTCCTTACTCCCTTTTTTGAACTCATCAAACTCCCTGATGTATTCCTCTTCGTCGTAAATTTTATCAGCAGCAATTAGTGCTAATGAATTGGTTGAAAAGTTTTCAATGGAGCGCCAGGTCATTTTTGGTACAAACAAACCGTAGTACGACCTGTTCATGTGGTATCGCTGTTCGTGTTTGCCATCGTGCACTACTACATCAAAGCTGCCCGACATGGCAACGATCACTTCACAAGTGTTTTTAAAAGCGTGACCCCACCGGTATTCACCACCCGGTACATCGTATATCCAATATACTCTTTCAATAGAAATGGGAATATGAATATGCTCTTCGATCACAGAAAGATTTCCTCTCGTGTCTGGTATCTTGGGAAACTGAAGCATCTGGATTGTATCGGTATTCATCTTTGTTCGAAGGAGGTTTTAAAGAATAATTTGGGGCTTACAACACCCGGTAACTGTCGTTGGCGCCGGAAGCTTCGTGTATTACTTCAAAGCTTACCATATCGCGACCTTTAAACAAGGCCGTCTTCTGGTTTTGCCCTATGATGATTGAAAAGAAATACAATCCTGCGTTTAAAAGGTGCGGCGGCAAAGAGCATGCAACACGATAAAAACCCTTTTGCGAGTCGTTGTCAATGGTAATATAAGTACCGCTGTGAAAAACGATGATCTCTTCCGAGTTTCTTAGTTCAAATGTAATGTCGAGGTTAGCGCCCTGAACATAGTTGTATAATAAAACCTCAAACGAAACCCCTGAAGTAATGCTGAGAATATTGCCTTCAAGGGCTTTTATTCCAAAATTGATCACTCTTACAAATTCATTTCCCGGAGCATTTTCGATATTGTCGATATAATCGAGGTTACCGGCATTATCGAGGTTTGCCTGGTAAAAGTTGATCGCATCTGTCTGGCTTCCGTCGAAAACTTTTTGACCGGTTTTTAATACTATGCCACGTGTGCAAAGACTTTTAACTGCGGCCATATTGTGACTGACAAATAGAACCGTTCTGCCTGTTCCGTCGCTGATCTCCTGCATTTTTCCAATACACTTTCTTTGAAAGTCAGCATCACCTACCGCAAGCACTTCATCTATAATCAACACTTCGGGCTCGAGGTGGGCGGCTACCGCAAATGCAAGGCGTACCTTCATGCCGCTTGAATAACGCTTAACCGGCGTTTCAATAAATTTTTCTATTCCGCTAAATTGTACAATATCATCGAAACGTTCGTCAATTTCTTTTTTTGATAAGCCGAGAATAGTTCCGTTGAGATAGACATTTTCTCTGCCAGTCAGGTCGGGGTTGAAGCCTGTGCCTACCTCGAGTAAGCTGGCTACTTTGCCACGGCATTCTATCTTGCCTGCCGAAGGATAAGTTATTCTTGATAATAGTTTAAGCAGTGTGCTTTTGCCTGCGCCATTAGAACCAATTATCCCCAATATCTCGCCCTTTTGAAGCGTGAACGAAACATCTTTTAAAGCCCAGAAAACATCTTCATCAGTATGATTAGAATTGTTTTGCAGGTTTTTAATCTTCCTGAAATTTCTAACAGGTTTTCTAATTGCTTCTATCACAGAGCCTGTAAGGGTTTCCTGCTTCTGCTCTTTAAGCCCTATGCGATATATTTTGCTAAGGTTTTGTACCTCTATTGCTGATGAGTCTTTCATTGGATTTATACCTCCGGCTGCTATTCGTAAACTAAAGAAAGAAAATTTTCAATGCTCAACTCTCAATGTTCAATGTTCAATGAAAGCAATTCACTTTGTAACTTATTGAGTATTGAGTATTGAGTATTGAGTATTGAGTATTGAGTATTGAACATTGAGTATTGAACATTGAGTATTTGTACTTGCTCTTCTATGCTATGTCGGCAAAGTATTTTTCCATCTTTCTGAAGTACCATACTCCTGAAATAAAAATGACTATTGCAGATATTGCACTTATGCCGATAAGATCCCAAGGCATTGGTTTACCTGAAGAAAATGATGAACGAAAACCTTCAATTCCACCAACCATCGGGTACAAGGCGTACAAATGATAAGCTGTTGTTCCCAATTTATTTAATACCAATGATGCGGGGAAAGTAACCGGTGCCACATACATTAATAATGGTATCATAAAGGTCATTGCGAACTTGAAGTCGCGGTACTGCACTGCAAGCGATGAAAGCCAAAAGCCCATACCCGCAGCAGTGATGATGATAATAAATAATGGCACAAACAGAAACACCACATTTAACCCGGGCTTGTATTGAAAGAAGATCATGAGGCCAATCAGGATAAGAAATGATATGGAAAAGTCAACAAGCTTGGAAAAAACGGGCGTCAGCGGAATGATGAGCCGGGGGAAATATACCTTGGTAAAAATTGCCGAAGTGTTAATAAGGCTTTGCCCGGAAGCATTGACCGCGTTAGAGAAATAAGTCCAGGGTATAACTGCAAGACACGAAAAAATAGGATAAGGCATATTAGCCAGATCAGGCTTAATACCTGCCAGGCGGCCAAAGACAAAACTGAAAATGACGATCTGGAAAACAGGTGTAATGATGGCCCAGCTAAAACCCAAAACCGTTTGCTTGTACAAGACTGTTACATCGCGTAACACCATGTAGTAAAGCAGGTCTTTATACTTTACCAGCTCCTTCGTATCAATGAATTTTGATGAAGTTTGCGGTTCTATTGATACAACTATGTCTTTTGAATTCATACCCCAAACCCCTAAAGGGGCTTTAACCTAAATCCCCTTCGGCAATTTAGGAGATGTTATTTGTTGAATTTTAAAATCCAGTACAAGTGTGCGACGCAACGGCTGCTTCCCAAAGATGTGTTGCCCGGCTCAAAAAAAAAAATTGCTTTTTGAAGCTGTTTAAATTTTTTGCGACTGTAATCCCATCATCTTCTCAGCGTGCGTTAAAAACTCTTATATTTCTCTGCGGTTAATTGCTACACAGTTTCGTAAGACAGCACATCAGAGAATACTTTCTGCTTTGAGGTATCCCAGAATGCATCTTTGGAAAGGATCTCGAAAAACAGTTCGTCGCTTTTGCCATCGCCAAATAAACTAACCGGCTCTACTTCAAGTTTCATCGCTTTTTGAATGCCCAGCAGTATCTCATTTTTGCCATAGCCTGTATGGATAATATCCTTATTTTTTGTTCTGCCATTTTGCCTTGTACCCACATTAACCGTGGGCACGCCGTAAAAAGGCGCTTCGCGAATGCCTGCGCTTGAGTTGCCGACAATGAAGTCTGCATCTTCCATCATGGATAGAAACGACTCGAAGCGAACAGAAGGAAATACTTTGAAACGATTGTTGCTTTCGAGCTTTCTTATCTGCGACAAAATGAAATCGGAGCCACTGTCGTTGTTCGGATAAATGACGATATAGTTGCAACCCGACTCTTCGAGCGCCTTTACATATTCCTCGGCATACCTGTCCATTTTGGCAAACTCTGTTGTGACCGGATGAAACATGGAAATAGCATACTCATCAAAAGGAATTTCGTAATACGCCTTCACTTCGTGAAAGGAGGGTAACTTTTCACGCTTCATCGCATCGAGGTCGGGGGAGCCAATTACGAAAACACTTTCGTTCTTTTCGCCCATTTGAACAAGGCGTATTTTTGCTTCTTCGTTGGCAACGAAGTGGGTGTGGCTAAGTTTTGAAACGGCGTGGCGTATCAGTTCATCGACCGTGCCCGACAGCTCGCCGCCCTCGATGTGTGCGACCAGAATATTGTTTAAAGCGCCAACTGTTGAGCCCGCCAAAGCTTCGATACGGTCGCCGTGAACGACAATAAGGTCGGGCTGAATGAGTCGGATATAATTGGCAAAACCCTCGATGGTGCGCGACAATGTAATGTCCATAGTAGCGCCTGTATCGTGGTTGATGTATTTGTAAATGTTTTTATAACCACTCTTTTCGATCTCACGCACCGTGTAGCCAAACTTACTATCCATGTGCATGCCTGTGGCAAAGATGTGAATGTCGAAGTGGACGTCGTGCTGCAGTATTTCGATAAGCGATTTTAGCTTACCAAAATCGGCACGTGTGGCAGTAAGAAAAACAATTCTTCTTTTATTCATGAAACGATAACGCAGTTAGCTATTATTTAGTACAATAAAAAATAATTTCCTGCTCTTTAAAGCCATACCTGAACTGCTCGTTGTGGCTGAATTTTGACACATAGTCAATCACCTCAGGTTTAAAACCGGCGGCGGAAAGTCTCGTTAAAAAATCCCTTCCGTAAATGCGTACATGATCTGGCTGGCCGAAAAGTTCCAGTTGCTTTTTGGGATCGTAGAGATCAATGTCTTCAACTGTGGTTTCGGTATTTATATTGACGGGCGTATTTAAAATAGCCCAGCCGCCTGGTTTTAGCACCCGCTGCATTTCGCTCATCGCTTTACTGTCGTGCCTGATGTGCTCGAGTACATGGTTGCAGATGACCGCATCAAAATGGTTGTCGGGGTAGGTCATGGCCGTTACATCCATCACTGTTGTTTTGACACCGTAGGCATATTTGTCGGGCATTAAATCAATGGGATGATATTCAAGCTGCGGGATGGTGATAAAGTGGTCGTAGAAAATCTTCTCGGGCGCCACATGCAGCAACTTTAAAGGCTTATTAAAACTGCCTCTTTCTTTCAGAAACATCCACAACGTTCTGTGTCTTTCGAGAGAGCCGCAATTGATACATTTGGCATTGGCTCTTTTTTGAATACCTGCTGGCAAAAACGTGATGTATTTCGAGTTGCAGCAAACACACTCAACCGTATTTCCTTTCAACGCATAATGAAGGAGTTTGTTTTTAAGTGCACGCGGGTGAACTGCAAGCTTGAGTTGCTTAAGTGATGTTGCCATTAAAGCGGTTTTATAATATTAGTTCTCTTCATATAATATCGGTTTATTCTGCCACAGCTTTCCGTGCGGAAAGCAGTTGCAATCGTAGCGGGGCAGGGCTTGCGGCCTTTGCTGTAGATCATTCTCAGCAATATCTCTTGCCTCTACATTAAAAGAAAACAAGCAATGTTGGTCTTGCAAAAGCCGCTCTGTTTCTTTTGTAAACGAATGAAAGCCTCCATACGGATAACAAAACGTTTTGTATGGCAGCTTTATGCAGATGTTTTCCAAAAAATTAAAGGAACTTTTTATTTCATTTTCCTGTTCAGAATAAGAAAGCTTACTTAAAACGGGATGCGTTGTAGTGTGACTGCCAATTACCATTCCGGCATCATGCATTTTTCTGATCTCACTTTTACTTAAGTAAAAAGAGTTGAGCACTTCTTTGTCACCTCCAAAAAAATCTTCCATTAGCTGGTCTAAAACCTGTTCCCGGTATTCGTAGCTAATAAAATAGTTCATCATTCTTTTTACCAGATTTGTGTACTCATCATTATTCTGAAGAGAATAAGGAATTGTCTGAAATTCTTTTACGTGAGCATGAGAAAGCATCTCATCTGTAACCAAACTTATCAACTGATGATAAATCATTTCTGCACCAAATTTTCCCAACAACAAATGAAGCCGGTGAACGCCTAAAATTTTATTATTTTCATACTGGCTGGTAGAGATATAAAAAATGGCAGATAAACCCCGCTTCAACAACTCGGGCATTACAAAATTGTAATGGTCCTTTAAACCATCATCAAAGGTTAGTATAATGCCTGCTGCTTTTTTCCCTTTGACAATGCTTTGCTTTAAAGCATCGGGATGAAGGATAGTAAAGTTTTCAGTGAAGTAATCCAATTGCTTTTTAAAATCTTCAACATGCAGAAATTTGAACGAGGGAAACGCCTCATCTTCTTTTCTTACATAATGATACATGACTGCTTTCATCAGTTCGTTACAGCTTTATTGGTAACGACAGGAAATAAATTGTTCTGCTCATTTATCTTTTCCAGGTAGTTTTCGATCATTCCATCTCTGAAATTTGCATACAACTGCTCAACTGAGTCTTCGGTAAAATCCTTCTTCTTAAAAAACTTTTTAAAACCGTTGTAGACAGGACCAGTCGGCTTTGATAAACGATCAAATGCAACAATAATTGCAGCAAATACTTCTGTCATATCTTTTATTAACCTGTTGCCAATGGTTGAGGGCGTATCAAAAAAATTGCAGGAAGCTCTTATCTGGTGTATTATCTCACCGGTATCTATTCCGGAGTCAATATACATAAAGGTAGCGCCAACACAAGCTGGATTGCGATCGACCAAAGGCCAGAAATTAGTGGCGGCTCCCCGATAGTAAGGCGACAACCCGAGGTGAACATTTAAAATGCGATCGGGAAAAGCAGATAACAAAGGCTCTTTTAAAATAGAAGCGCCGTAAACGATAATTAGATCAGGATCAAGTGATTTTATTTCTTCAAAAAAAATGGGATCATTTATTTCACCCCTTTTTATAACTACTGCCTGCGAAAAGTCTTGTGCGGTATTTATAAATGCTTCAAAAAAATCTTTTTCACTTTGTTCTCTCGATAATAAATGTTGTTCTCTTTTGGTTGATGAAATTTGTGTTGCGCCTTTTTCAAGCAGGTTTTCTTCCGATTCACAATAAGATCTCAGCACTTTTATTCCGCTTTGTAAAGCTGTTTTTTTTCTGAAATACCGGTGCCTCAATTCGTTCCCCGTCAAGATCACTATCTGCTTCAAGCAACTCCCTCCCATTGTATTTGCGCATCTTCTTCTACGTCATATTTGGCTATTTTACCCAGTACGTTTTCATATTCTTCAGCCAGTATTCCGCCTTTGCCGGGACGCTTAACCCATATATTTTCTTTGGTAAAAGCCTCTCCTGCCTTTATTGGCTGAATGGAACAAATTGTTGCAAATGCAAAATCAATCGTTACCTGTTCTTCGCTGGCGGGGCCTTTGTGACCACCGCGTTGTTGCGCTATTATTTTAGAGCCTTCAATCAATTCTGTACACGCTTTTACATCCATCGAACAAATAATATCGGGGCCGGGACGATCCATTCTATCGGTAAAATGTCTTTCTAAAACAGAAGCGCCTAAAGCCACCGCACCAAAACAGGCATGATTGGTTAGCGTATGGTCGCTTAAACCAACCACTGCATCGGCAAATGCATTTTGAATTTCAACCATTGCTCCAAGCCTAACGAGATGATC
>CAXUMK010000044.1:0-16561 GCA_964251885.1 uncultured Segetibacter sp.
CTGTAAACGGTGGCCCTGTAACTGTAACTATTGCGGCTAATCAAAGTGATTTTACCATTGATGCAGGCTTTACTTCGTTTATCGCACCACCTCCGCCACCAACTTGTCCTAATCTTAGTGTAGGTAATATGGTATTCAACGATGCGAATGACAATGGCGTTAAAGATGCAACCGAACAAGGTATCGGCGGATTAACAGTAAAGCTTTACGCTGACAGTGATGGTAACAATGTGGCTGATGGCGCTGCACTCTCTACAATCATGACTGCTGCTGATGGCACTTACTACTTTGGTAACCTTTCTGCAGGTAAATATATAGTTGGTGTTACTTTAACCGACAGCCTGGTACAGGGCGCTAAAGCAGATGCAACTCCTGATGATAACAAGGATAATGACAACAACGGCGTGAAAACTGTAAACGGTGAAGTGTTGAGCAATTATATAACACTTTCAGCAGGTGACGAACCTATATACGACGGTTCTGATAACAACAGCAACCTGACCCTTGACTTCGGCTTACAATTAAAAGCTGACACATGTACCAATCATTGTCAATGCCATAATGATTGTAACCACACCGGTTGTGGTCATGCAAACTGCGGTCACTCTTCAACTAATGGTGACTGTGCAGGAACAACAAGCACTAAAGGATACTTTGGTGGATTTGAAGCTGGTTCAGACAACTTTAGCACAAGCACCGGTAAAACTGATCTTCGTTACGGATTACCAAGAAATGGTTCTTTTGAGATTGTTAAGAAATCATCTGATTGTGGTGGCAACGGATACTTAAATCTTGCTCCACACTCAGGAAGTTACATGATGGTAGCTCATACAAGTTCTGATGCAACAGATAATCTTTGGTCTGCAACTGTAAATGTAGTTCCCGGTAAAACTTATACCATTACTATCTGGATGGCCAATGCAAAGACAGATCCTGTTAATGGATTTGCTGTCACTCTCAATGCAGGAGACAAGGTTCTTACAAAAGGATATGCTGACTACAACTGGGATAAACTTTCTGCTACCTATACTATTCCACAGGGAGTTACTTCGATTGAATTTTCTGTAAAAGATCCATATCCTGAACTTACTGCAAGCCATTTTCTTGCCTTAGACGATATATGTATCAGCACAGATAACAGCAGCAGTTCAACAAGCAGTGTAAGCGCCAGTAAAATTGTATCTCCGGTGTATCCAAACCCTGCAGCAACAAACTTTACGCTTAATGTAACGGCGGCGAAGACAGGTACTGCTATAGTAAGCCTCATAAGCATGAGTGGTAAAACCATCTTTACCGAAAATCGCAGTGTATCATCTGGTTCAAATGCGATCGCTATAGACAGAATAAAAGATATAACCGGCGGTACTTACAATGTACAGGTCATAATAGATAACCAGGTGTACAACCAAATAATGGTTATTTCAAGATAAAAACCCCTATGCAACCATAACAAGTAAGGCTCTCATCTGAGGGCCTTATTTTTTTATGTGCTTTTATTAAACAGTTACTTTATGCAAACAAAAAAACTGTTCATACTTTTTATAATACGCTTCGAGAAAAGCGCAGAAGAGATATGCAGATGAACGGAATGCGTCGCAACAAATGCTCCTTTCCAAAACAAATGTTTGTAACCACGTTTTAAAATAAAATTTAAGGCGATGCAACGGTTTGTTCTAATTAGGTATCAGCAAAAAAAACTTTGTATGAAATACTTAACAATGTTGATTTTCGCAGGAATTGTACTTACTCTGCTGGATGGTTGCAGTAAAGAATCCTCAACAAATAAATCTTCAAAATCTGTTGACAACTCTATCAATGGCGTATGGGAATTAAGACAAATGACAGCACAAATTGGGACGATAAATTACACCTCCGGAAATGCCGCAACACTTGAATTTACTGACTCAACCTATTTAACTTCAGATTCTACAAATAAAATTTTTATTGAGGGTAATCACTCTAAAAATGGGTATTATCAAATAGTTGCCGACACATCCGTGAACAATTCCACGGGTTTATTAGTTCCTTCCGGACAATTTGTTAACAGAATAATTCTAAATAACGACAGTACAAGCGACAATATCTTTTATCAAATTACAAACAATAAATTAGTTATTCTTTCCGGGTATTTTCCTACAGATAATGCTGTTCAGTTGACATATCAAAAGCAATAAAACTAAGTTGAATTCGGTTTAAGATTTTTTTGGAACCGGCGGGATACCTTTTTTCAGCATCGTTGTGTCACTCCCTTGTACTCAATTTTCTTTATTCAGCTTTGTCCGTTTTTATTGAAACAGCTATTTGCCAATTTGTTCAAAGCAGGTTTATGTGCAGTTGGCTGAAGTTTTTAAGAGAAGATATTTTTAAATCCGCAACGCTCCACTTTTCATCTTTTTGCTGGCTGTAGGCGGGTACAACCACACACTTCATTCTTGCTGCTTTTACAGCGATCATTCCATTGAAAGAGTCTTCGAAACAAATGCATTCCAGAGGCGACGACTGCAAAGCCTTTGCACAATCAAGATACACCTGCGGATGAGGTTTTCCGTACTCCATTTTTTCGGCAGATGTTTTCACCTGTATGTATTTTTCTATGCCCAGCATGCTGGTAACTGTGTCTGCTACCCGCATTGGCGAAGAGGTTGCAAGTCCTATTTTATACCTGCGCATCATGAAGAAATCAAAGATATATTCGAGACCGGGCATAGCTTTTCCCTGCTGCTTTATTTTCTTTATTACCAGTTCCAGTATTCTTTCCGCTGCTTTCTCAAGTTCTGTATTGTCAAACTTATAATCGCGCAGCCACCACGATACAAACTCGCTTGTACGCAGCCCTGTAGTGGTTGCAAAATCTGCAGGGCTTAGTTTTTTGCCATAGTATTCAAAAACTTCAGAGGCTGCCTGTGTCCACAATGGTTCGCTGTCTATCAGCAAGCCGTCCATATCAAAAATCACCGTATTCAAATCCATGAATATGTTTTATGGCGGCAAAGATAGTATGCAACCCCCTAAATCCCCCAAAGGGGGACTTGAAACCCTAAATCCCCTAAGGGGACTTAAAGTAAACGCACCCGTCATGAAGATTATGCTTCCTTTAAGGCGGAAGTTTTAGCTCCCTTTAGGGCGGGGGGTTTTTTAATCCAAAACCTCTTTTATCTTTAGCAAAATTTGTTTCGAAATATACAAGACATGACAAACGAAAAAGAAGAATTAAAAAAAGAATTTGAACTTGAGCGTATGGTTCTTTTCAGCGATGCCGTTTTCGCTATATCTATCACGCTTCTCATTTTAGAAATCAAATTTCCTGATATAGAAAAGGGAGCTTCGGCACACGATATTTTGGTTGCTTTTCGACCTGTCTTAGTGCGTTTTATCTGCTTTTTAATTAGCTTTTTCATTATTGGTCTTTGCTGGCAAGACACCTGAAAATATTTAAGTATGTTCAAACATATAACAACGGAGTTATTTTCAGGAACCTCTTGTTTTTGTTTTTTATTGTTTGTTTTCCCTTCTCTGTATCTGGAATAGAACACATGCGGCCTTACTTTTATTTGCCCTTCTTTATTTATTTTATAAACATTGCGTGTATAATAGTGTCACAATTTGTATTATGCTATTTTCTTTTTAAAAGCTCGTCAAAATTGAGCGTTCCCGGGTTTGAACCGGAGAAAAAGTATGTGCTGACGCAATATAAATTTGCAGCAATTGCTTTTTCTGTTACAGCTTGTGTTATGATTGTCTTTTGTATCGTTTTTGGCGTCTCATCCGACTATCCCGTGTATAGTTTTTTTATATTGCCACCAATGATAGGAATCTCAAGAAGAAAATTAAAAAGATTAAAACCACAAAATTGAATGGATTGATGAAAACCTGTTTAATAATATTTATTGCAGCACTATGCGCCTGCAACAACACTTCAAAAAGCAACAGTCCCGCAACTGGCGGCGACATGTCAGGCAACGATACCGCAAAGACGACGGAAGTAAAAACTGATTTTACACGGGATAGTGTGATCAATATTAAGTTTCAGAGAGACAGCAGTTCTGTAAAAGTTACCGGTAAAATGAATGGGATCAACAAGCCTGTTACTGTTTACATCCCGATTAAGAAAGGGCGCCAGCTTTCAGTCTTATTAGTTCCTTCAGATTCCATTGCAAATATCAGGATCAATCAAATTTTTACTCCCGACGGAAAAGCAGATGGCCCATTTGGTAGAGACCTGAAACGTACACTTGTACAGGAAGGAACTTATAAACTGATCATTGCAGAAGACCTAATGCAGGGTGATGAATGGAAGGGAAAGTTTTGGCTGACGGTGAAAGTAGAATGAGCCCCCCCGCCCTAAAGGGAGCTAAGCCCCTCGCCCTAAAGTGAGCTTATAATCTTCATAACTAAGCTTTAGTACTACTCTGGTCAGCATTTGTATTTCATACGTAATGTTCAAATCCCCGAAGGGGATTTAGAAGATTCAAGTAGTCCCCCTTTGGGGGATTTAGGGGGCTTTTAGGGGGCTTTTGAAAAAACATTCTGCAATAATGAAGTTGTTCTTGCATTTGCATCGCTGCGAACCTGTACTTCTTTTTCTGCAATTTTTCTAAACATTGCTTCCGTAATAGCGCCTGACAGCAGTGAAGGAAGGTCAAGATTAAGTTTGCTTCCACTTATTGATTTAACGGGTTGCATGATGCTGTTCCATTGGTCGTTAAGCTTGTATTCATTCAGCGCTGCAAGCATGATTGGCCGTACTGCGCGGCGAAGAGTATCGCCGGATGAACTTCTTAAATAATCAGTGGCTGCAGTGCCGCCACTTTTTATGATACGTATAGCATCTGCAAATCTCAGGTTACGGATACTGTTTGCAAAAATGGGAACAGAAGCAGTTGCCGTATTTTGGGCAGCCGTGCTGAGAGTAGATTGAAACCTGTCAATCTCGGACGTTAATCCAAACTGATTTAATGTATTCAATGTTTTGCTCACTGACTCAGGAAGTATTGTAGCCAGGATGTTTTCTTTGCTGAAAGCGCCGGTAATATTTCCCCTGGTACCTAAGTCCAACATTTGCCTGATGGCTGCCGCGGCATCACCTTCAGTAAGTGTATAACCCATAGATTTTAATGTGCTGCACGAATAACTAACAGGCAGTAAAAGTATCAGCAGGATAGGCAGGAAGAGTTTTTTCATTCGTGTGACTTTTATTTGCGTAGCATAAGAAAATAGCCTGCCAAGTTTACCCCCCGCCCTAAAGGGAGCTGAAACCCCGCCCTGAAGGGAGCTAATCCCAAGTCCCCTTCAGGGGATTTAGGGGTTTCAAGTCCCCCTTTGGGGGATTTAGGGGGCTGCTTCTGCAGTTGTTGTAGTTTTTTTAGAACTGTCATCTCCGGAAGGAGTAATGAAAATTGCAAGAGAGCCAAATGCTGCTGCCATCACTCTTTGTATTTCTTCAGCCCGTTCTTTGCCGCTCCAGATAATAGATGTAAGAAACTCTTCATCACCTTCGAGCGTAAAAGTGGTTGTAAAAAATTCGATCAGCGGGTAGGCTACAGCGGCGCTTCTGCTCAGGCCTGCCAATTCAATTTTAATCTGCTCATAGCCTTTTTTCATAGCCTCTAATACTACTTTACCAGCTTCCTGCCCGGCGCCTTCAATACGGCTAAACAAATCGCCGTTACCTGCTTTTGTGTCGGTGCCTGCATCCACTGCAGCAGCTTTGCTCTCTATTTTAGCATGTGCTGCATCCTGGCCGCTTACAACTACTGCCTGTTGCGAGTTCTTTACTCCTTTTACATTATTCAAACCAAAATAGCCCAAAACCATCGTTATCAGCCCGGTAAAACCAGCGCCTCCCGATGCACTTAGTGATAATGCACTTCCATGCGTATATACTACCGCAAACACAAGTACCAGAACAATTACGCCGATAATAGCAGCGATCGGCAATAAAAACCGTTTGTATGTCTGGTACATTTCTTCAATGCCGTGAATAGCGGCAGCGCCTGCAACTGTAATCGCCTCTTTTACTTCAACGGCCATTTCCTTCATTGCATCCTCTGCCTGGTGCAGGCTTCCTTTAAAGTTTGTGCGCAGACTATTTTGAATGCCTTCAGTCACATCCTGCATCAGTTTATGGGTTATGCTTTCCATGTTAAAAGCACGCAGGCTTTGCTGGCCTGTCATCAGCGTTTGCCAGATATTTGCCTGCTGAATCAATGCAAGCCGCATAGCCTTGCTCCAGCCGGCAAAGGTTTCAGCATCATCATCACGAAACTTATCACTGTTTTTGGGGTCATCGACATAGTCAATTGTCCGTTGCCAAAAGTCGAGGCTAACCTTTACCGCATGTATGGCCTGGTTTGGCAGATCTGGATTTGGAGCCTGCAGTACTGCGCCATCATCATCCTGCCTGGTGACGGTGGGGTTACGCTTGTACCAGGCATCGTCTAATGCAGAACTTAAAGCGCTGATCTGGTGCTGCAGGCGCATAACAGCCTGAACTCTGAAAATATTTTTCCATTCTTTTATCAGCCTTTCTTTTATATCGGGCAGTTTATCAACCATGTTTTCGAGCGGTACTGTGGCAAGAGAAACCCCCCACGATAGCAGGCTCATAGAATGACCTGCCTCATACGCCATGAGTTCTGAGTCGTCGTTGGGAATAAGACCACCGGCATAATAATTTTCACGCAGAAAACCATCCCACGCTTCCAAAAACTTAACCGTTCTTTCAGTAAGAATGGAAGTAGCTTCTTCAAGGTCGTTCTGCGGGTCAGGCGTTCCTTCCGGAGAGTTTGCATCTTCGCCTCCTTCCTGCAGTTGTACTGTATTTTCTTCTGACTGTACTGCCCCGCCCCCGCTGCCGCTATTTTGCGATGCAGCCACAATAGCCTCGATCAAATGCTTCTGATACTTCACCGTAAGGTCGGGTATCAGGCTCTCTTTCTCCTTTAGGTACAGCAGGGTTAAACAGTTGATGCCGCGCCTCGTTACTTCGAAGAGCTTAAAGTTTTCGAGAATGTCTGTTCCTGCATTATTTTTTTGGGATATACCGATGTTGCCGTAGTCGGGTGCGGGAGGATATAAATAGGGAAGCCCCTCTTTGCCCGGCGGATTATACAATGTATTTGCTGTAGAACTGTCGGGGAAAGCTTTCATTTGCAGTACTGAGATGCGGTTTACAATTGACCGCCACATGCTGGCGAGCTGCAGTGTAAAATCGTTGGGGTCGAAGCGTGCAATCTGTATGCGACTTTTTAATTCCACAATCAGCCAGCCGAGCATAAAAGCATCATAGATGGCTTGTTCGTTTCCCACCTGGTCTGTGGCGGCAGCGGCTGCAGGAGTAGCAGCAGAAGTATCATTTTGTTCTGGCATAGACATATATTTATTGGTTGTTAGTGCAGCAGTAACATCTTCAGTAAAATGAATTGAAAGTGCAGTGATTTTCTTTCATCATTTCAATAACACTCTAATATATCCATTCAAAATGTGTTGTGCAACATTTTCAGAACAAACATTTATTCTTCGTGCATTGAATAAGCAAGCACTTGCTTTTACCTATAGAAGATTGTTCAGCTTTATATGCGGTACGAGCGCTGCAAAAAAATAGTTGATAGTAACATTATTGCTTTTAAATATTCAAGAAAGGTATACTTCAAAGTTATTGTAAGCTATATTTGCGATTCCGAAAATCCTAATTAAGTATAAAAGAATAATGCAAAATTTATATTATCGGTTTAAAACATTTAAAATAGATTGGACTTTATTCCTGACTTTGTTAGGTGTTATTGCAGCTTGGGTTCCTTTTTTATATGATAGACTTAATCCAAACGTGATTAAAGGGAAAATAATTAGTCAATATGGAAATATAGGAACCTTCGCAGGCGAGCATCACTCGATATTTTTATTTAAAATAAGTGTGGTTTCACTCAATCAATCGTTTAATTTAAAAGATATTGACATAGATATTAATTTCGAGAAGCATGGATGGACACATAATTCTGCTATAAACCAAAGATCAACATTTTTTACATTAGAAAACAAGCTAAAAAAGTTGACTGTACCGGAAGAATCTTTTTTAAATAACCTAACTATATTAAAAAAAGACGAACCAGTAGTTGGATATATAATGACCACCTCTGCACCATATAATGAGAAGTATGTCGAGTTGCAGTTTATATTTAAATCTTTTGACGATAAGGAAAAAATTTTGTCATTTAAAGTCAACGATTATGAAGGAAAATTATTTTATGATGATAGCATTTGGCAACCTATTGATGACTCAACAGTAGGGCATCTCCCAATAAAAATATTATAATATAAAAGACAATGACCAGTAGTTTTTTCAAATAACATACTTAAACGGACTTATTATTTGTTTGGAACGAATACTTTATCAGAAAGAAAACAAGAAACTTCGGCAAAACCAGGATAAAATATGCACTATTTCAAATTTTACAGCAAGGCCGAAATTCATTCCATCACCCATACACGCAGGTTTGAAACCAAGTTAGGAGAACGGTTACAGGTAGTTTCTGACCCTAATAATCTTGAACATTCTCTTGCTGAATCCAAAGCTAAGTTTGTCATTTTTGGCATTCCCGAAGACATAGGTGTAAGAGCTAATTATGGAGTAGGCGGAACAGGAACCGCATGGCAATCTTTTCTTACTTCATTTGTAAATATCCAAAGCAACGATTTTCTGGAAGGCAGTGACATTTTGCTGCTGGGAAGATTTGACTTTACAGAAATCGAAGAGCTGATAGAAAAGAACGCCCACAATTTTGATGAAAAGGTAGATGCTTACCGCCATGCAGTCAACCAGGTAGACGAAGCGGTAGAACCATTGGTTAAACTGATCACCCAGTTCAATAAAATTCCCGTGGTTATTGGCGGCGGCCATAACAATGCCTACCCGTTGATAAAAGGCGCAGCAAAAGGTTTATATAAATCGGGGCAAATACCTTTGGCATCTATTAACTGCATCAACCTTGATGCACATGCTGACTTCAGACCTCTCGAAGGCAGGCATAGCGGCAATGCTTTTTCGTATGCCGAAGAAGATGGCTTTCTGCAGAAATATTGTGTCATAGGCATTCACGAAAATTACCTCACACAAAATATCTGGATGGATGTGGTCAATAATCCCTTCATAGATTTTATTACTTACGAAGACATATTCATTCATGAGAAGAAAAACTTTCTTGAAGCCATTGCACACGCCACAACATTTACCGAAGATAATTTTACGGGAATTGAACTCGACCTCGATTGTATAGAAAATACTTTGAGCAGCGCAGCAACTCCCAGCGGAGTTGAACCCTTACACGCAAGACAATTTATCTCTTATGCTTCTGCAGACAGCAAAACGGCCTACCTTCATATTTGCGAGGGAGCATCGCAGTTATCAGACGGTAGAAGCAGCGAAACGATAGGTAAGTTAATAGCTTATCTGATAAGTGATTTTTTGAAAGCGAAAGAGTAGTTAATGTGCTAATGTGCTAATCTGCTAATGTGCTAATTGGTAAACCAGCTATACTACCCTTAGGATAAAAAAGCGAATAGATTTTTTTTGAACCGGGCGGAATTACTACTATGAGGCAGACGTTGCGTCGCACTCTTGTACTTTTCATTCTTTATTCAACAAGCTAAGGAGAGTCGCACATTAGCACATCAGCAGATTAGCACATCAGCAAATTGACTAATTAGCACATTAGCACATCAGCACATCAGCACATTAGCACATCAGCACATTAGCTAATTAGCTAATTAACTCTCCAGTTCCATCACTTTTTCAAACAGCGATTCGTATTCTTTATTCAGAGATTGAAGCATATCGGTTGCTTTTTTATAATCGCTTTCTACGGATGCAAACTTCTTTTTGTCTGAATAATTTTCAGGTGCGCTCAGTGCCTGTTCGAGTCTTGCTTTTTCTAAAGTGGCTTTGCTTATCTCTGCTTCCAGACCTGTTAATCTTTTCTGTTGCTTCTGCAGTTCTCTTTGCAACTCGCGGTTAACAGGAGTATTGTTTGCAGGTTTTTCCTGAACAGCCTGTGTTGGTTTCACTTCTTCTTTCTTTGCGCTTTCTGCTTTGGGCTTTACCATGTCAGATTTTTTTTCTGCCTCAATCTTTGCCATGCGCTCATTCCATTCTACCCATTCCTGGTAAGTGCCTTTAAACTCTTTAATTTGGTGATCAACAATTTCCCAAATTTTGTTGGCGGTTTTGGAAATGAAAAAACGGTCGTGGCTAACCAAAATATAACTGCCGGGATACTTGTTCAGTGCGCTGGCTAATAGCTCAACCGAATGCATATCGAGGTGGTTTGTCGGTTCGTCCAGCATTAAGAAGTTCGCCTTACTTACAATTGTTTTTGCCAAAGCGACACGGGCTTTTTCGCCACCGCTCAATACTTTTATTTTCTTTTCTACATCATCGCCACCAAATAAAAATCCACCCAGCAAGCCGCGCAATTCCATTTCAGTTTTCTGGCTGCCGCATTCTTTCATTTCATCCAGAATATTGTTGTTAATATTTAATGCTTCGAGCTGATGCTGGGCATAAAAGCTTTCATCTACATTGTGTCCCCAGATTCTTTCGCCGTCAAAAGTCTCCACTTCAGCAACAATGCGCAACAAGGTAGATTTGCCTTTTCCATTGGCGCCGATCAAGGCAATTTTATCGCCACGGTCGATTTCAGCAGAAGCATTTTTAAGAATAACATTATTGCCAAACTGTTTATTGATATGCTTTAAAGAAACCAATACACGGCCCGGCGTTTTATCCATCTGGAAATTGATCCTTATATCAGGCCTTTCCAATTGCACATCTTCCACTACATCCAGTTTATCAAGACGCTTTTGTACACTTTGCGCCTGTGCAGCTTTACTTGCCTTAGCCTTAAACCGCTCGATAAATCTTTCCTGCTGACGAATGTAATCCTGCTGGTTTTCAAATGCCCGTTGCTGCATCTCTATCCTGATATCCTTTTCCCTCTCATAATAATCGTAATTGCCGGTATAAATATGCAATTGTCTCTGGTAAAGCTCTACGATTTTATTTACCATCCGGTTAAGGAAAAATTTATCGTGGCTCACAATCACAACACTGCCTTTGTAGTTCAGCAGGTATTTCTCCAGCCATTCGATAGAAGGTAAGTCAAGGTGGTTGGTAGGTTCATCGAGCAACAACACGTCGGGAGCCTGCAAGATCATTTTTGCCAGCAGTACACGCATTCTCCATCCTCCGCTAAACTGCCTGTATGGCTTATCGAGGTCTTCATTGCTGAAACCCAATCCATGCAAAACCTCTTCGGCTTTGTAATGAACATTGTACCCGTCCAGCACATCCATTTCGTGGAGTGCGTCTGTATACTTTAGTAAAATTTCTTCGCTTTCAGGGTTTGCTTCTAGTTGTTTACCAAGCGTATCAATGTCTTTTTCCAATTGCTGCACCCGTTCAAAAGCGCCAAGAGCTACACCCGTAATGCTGTCATTTGTATCAAAGCTTAGCAAATCCTGGTGCAGGTAACCGATGGTCGTTTCGCGGCCTTTTTCAACCGTTCCGGCAGAGGGAGAATACTGGCCAACCAATACTTTAAGCAAAGTGGATTTTCCGGTGCCGTTGTATCCAATCAATCCTATGCGGTCTCCCGGCTGAATATGCCAGGTTGCATCACTTACAATTACACGTGCACCAAATTCAAACGTAACATTCTGAAGGCCTAATAACATAATTACCCCAACCCCTGAAAGGGCTTTTATTTTAAAATTTATTAAATATTCCCCTTGTTTTATATCTACGCAGTATTACAAATGCTGGTATACATTTCCCCCTTCAAGGGGTTAGTGGGTCTTGCAAAAATAGGTCAATGAGTTCGGAAAGCAATTTGATTTACTTTTGCGGAAATTTTTTTAACATGAAAAAATATGTCTCAGCAGTATCATTGGCAGGATTGCTTTTTTTAACAGCATGTGGCGGAAGCGATCAAAAGGCGGGCGAAGATACTAAACCGGATGAACCTTTGGCTCATAGCAGAAACTCCACTGGTTTCAATGAAAAGTTCACCAATTTCCTCAATAATTATTACCATTTAAAAGATGCTTTTGTTCTGTCCAGCGATGAGATGGCCGTTACTTCGGCAAAGCTTCTGCAATCAAGTGCCGACAGTCTTAACCTTAAAGAAATAAAAGCTGACCCAAGTATAGTTGATATGGCCAAAGGATATGTGCAAACCGTTTCTGCTGAATCTAAAAAACTAACCACTGCCAAAGACATAGAAGCCAAACGCAAGTCGTTCCAGATGATAAGCGACGCGATGTACGATCTTGTACGAACTGTTCATTTTGATAAAGGAGTAGTATATCACCAGTTTTGTCCCATGGCTTTCAATGATGCAGGCGCTTACTGGTTAAGCTCTACATCAGATGTTAAGAACCCATACTTTGGTAAAAAAATGCTCACCTGCGGAGAAGTGAAAGACTCTATTGATTTCAGAGGTAAGTAGGAAACAATTTAGTTTTTTTAAGATAGACAGCATGCCTGTTAGCAACTTAGACCAAATACATTTCGTTATTTTCAAACAATTATTCGTACAAGATGGCGACAAATAGTAAAATAGCATTGGTTACAGGCGGCAGCCGTGGGCTGGGAAGAAATATGGCAATCAACATAGCCAAAAAAGGAATAGATGTAGTATTGACCTACAACAGCAACAAACAGGAAGCCGACAAGGTTGTTGCCGAAGTACAATCACTCGGACAAAAAGCGACTGCCTTTTAGTTAGATGCAGGCAATGTTAAATCATTCGATGATTTCCTGAAAAATGTAACGGAACATTTAAAAGAAAGCAATGGCAATACAAATTTTGATTTTCTTATCAACAATGCAGGCACGGCACTCTATGCTTCCTTTGCCGAAACTACCGAAGAGCAATTTGACACCGCCTTAAACATTCACTACAAAGGCGTGTTTTTCCTGACGCAGAAAGCATTGCCTTTCATCAATAACGGGGGCCGCATTATCAATATTTCTTCGGGGCTTGCACGTGTTTCTTTTCCCGGTTCTTCGGCTTATGGCTCAATGAAAGGAGCGGTTGAGGTGCTCACAAGATACCTTGCAAAGGAGTTAGGTTCACGAGGCATTGCAGCCAACGTAGTTGCACCCGGAGCAATAGAAACCGATTTTGGTGGTGGCCGTACAAGAGACAATAAAGAAGTAAACGCAATGGTAGCATCGGCTACAGCATTAGGACGTGCAGGATTACCCGATGATATTGGTGGCGTGGTTGCGTTCCTGTGTACCGAAGATGCAAGATGGATTAACGGACAACGTATTGAAGTTTCCGGCGGAATGATGCTTTAAAAAAGTGATTTTTTTGGAGCCGGGCTGCATTGCTACTATTTTACATCGTTGCGTCGCACTCTTATACATTTGTTCATTATTCAGCAATGCATAATCTTATCCCGCGTGCAGTATAGTAGCTTGCATACCGGCACATTACAAATGTCGCTTTGAATCTTTTGTTGAAAAGTAGCTTTTCAGGCTCGATATAGCTGTAGTTATAAAGGGACAAATTAGTGACACCCTGCTTGTGTTGAATAAAGAATAAAAAGTAAAAGTGTGCGACGCAAGGCTGACTCATAGTAGTAATTCAGCCCGGCTCAAAAAAAATTACTCCATACTCCCGCCTCTCTACTCCCGCCTCCCCATCTCCCCTACCTTCCCATCGCCGACAACTTCATTTGTCTTGCTGTTTCATGACCCACATACATTTCTATTCTTTTCTCCATAAAATAAATAACAGGTGTCATTATTACGGCGACCAAAAACTTGTAGCTGTAACCTAAAAGCGAGATAGAAAGTACCGTAGGCCAGCTCCAGCCTTTACCTATTTTAAAGGCAATAATTACGACAATAAAACTATCAACTAACTGAGAAACCACTGTCGAGCCGGTAGCACGCAGCCACACCTTTTTTTCGCCGGTTACTTTTTTTATTCGATGAAAGATCGTTACATCTACTAACTGGCTTACTAAAAATGCGATGATGCTGGCAACTATTATCCACATGCCCTGGCCAAAAATGGAGGTGAAAGCATCGTTCATATTGGGAATATTATTTTGGTTGCCGCTGCTGATCCAGAAGTCTGCAGGGGGAAAATTTATAGCGAGGTAAAAGATGAAGAACGCATAAGAGATCAAGGCAACAGCAATGTAAGAAATTCTTTTAACGGCTTTAGGACCGTAGTATTCATTCACTACATCGGTAATAATAAACTCAAGCGGCCAGAGCAACACACCACAAGAAAGGTTGAATGACAGACCGGTTTGACCAAACAGGGTAAGGTTTGCAGGATGAAGCCCCAGTAATTTTTCGAGTGAAAATATTTTTCCCCCGATGCATTCTGCTATTAAAGCATTCGCTACAAAAAAAGCAGTTACGGCTACAAAAACTTTAGCAGGCTTGTCTTTAATAAGATTTTCAATCATCACTTAAAAAGTAAAAATAAAACGATACAAAATCTGAAATAAGAAAAAGAAAGTATTAACGGCTAAGAGCCACACAGGTACTACAATTTCTTTTTTCCTGGCAAGCATAACAACCGCACTAAGCACGAAAACAAAATTTAACAAAACAGACAAAATCCACCCTGTAATAATAACAAACTCGCGAAGAGCCTGTGAAACAGTGAAATGTGTATGGCGCATTAACAGGCAAATAACAAAGAACAGGTTGCAGATGAATGTAACCCTTGCGAGAAATAAAAGGCCACGCATGAAATAATTTCGTGTAAAATAGTATTATTTTGCCCATCCGCATAAAATAACAACATGAAGAATTTTGACTGGAAGAAGTTGCTGCCGCATGTGTATGCTATTGGTATTTTTTTAATTGTCACTCTTTTTTATTGCAAGCCCGCACTGCAGGGAAAGGTTTTGCAACAGACCGACATTACCCAATGGAAAGCGATGAGCGAAGACGTTCATCACTTTAAAGAAGTACATGGCGAAGCCCCCCTCTGGACAAACAGTATGTTTGGCGGTATGCCTGATTATCTTATTGCTACCAAGTCGAATAATGATGTGCCCTACCTTTTTGCCGAGGTGATTTCATTGTTTTTAGGAAAGCCTTTCCAGTTCTTCTTTCTTGCATGTTTATGCTTTTATTTCTTATCACAAGTGTTAAGGGTTAATACATGGATAGGCGTCATCGGTTCTCTGGCGTATTCGTATGCTACCTATAATGCGGTAATTGTAGCTGTAGGTCACGATACAAAGATGATGTCCTTAGCCTTGCTGCCCGGTTTTATCGGTTCACTTATTTTAATTTATGATAAAAGGTACTTGTGGGGCGCTGCGCTTACTGCCTTTTTTACCGGAGCATTGATCAGCCAAAATCATTACCAGGTTGATTACTATGCGGTACTTATTGCTGCGTTTATGACTATTGGTTATGCTGTTTTCTGGATAAAAAACAAAGAGTACAAACACTTACTGGTAGCAGGTGCAGTAGCCTTGTTTGCAGGCGCTGTTGGCGCTTTGTCAAATGCGGTAGTATTGCTTCCCAATTATGAATATAGTGCAGAAACCATCAGGGGCGGCAGCAGCCTTGGCGATGCAAATACAACTAAAACAGGCCTAAGCCAGGAGTATGCATTTGACTACAGCATGTATAAAAGCGAACCTTTTGTAATGCTTATACCAAGAATATTTGGCGGCAGCAGCAGTAATATGGAAATGGATGAAAGCAAATCAAAAGCGGTTGAAGCATTGCAGTCAATGCCGCAGCAACTGGCACAGCAGATACAGGGAAACCTGAGCTTTTACTGGGGCGGCATTGGCGGCACACAAGGCCCTCCTTATGTTGGCGCTATTATATGTTTTCTTGCTATTCTTGGTTTTGTTGTGTTAGATAATAAACACAAGTGGTGGATATTAGCTGCCTGTGTACTTGCAGTGGTGATGAGTTGGGGCGGCTTCTTTGCGGGCTTCAATGGGTTTTTGTTGAAGCACTTGCCTATGTATAATAAGTTTAGAGCGCCAAGTATGACGATCGTCATCCCTACCTTTTTGCTTTGTATGATGGCAGCGCTTACCCTGCAAAAAGTACTATTTGGTATCGAAGACAAAGCGCTTTTGAAGAAGCAGCTAAAACAGGGATTTATCATCACAGCAGGCGTATTCGTGGTTTTATTTTTACTCTATTTCAGCTATGATTATGTTAGTCAAAGTGATACAAGAATGTTGCAGCAGGTCTCACAAATACCCGATGCAACACAGCGGGCAACGATAGAACAACCTATAAAATCTTTTATAAGCGGATTAAAAGATGATCGCCAGCATTTGTTTCTGATGGATATTTTTCGTTCATTATTCTTTATCGCTGTTGCAGGCGCAGCGCTTTGGCTGTATCAAAGAAAAGTTATAAAGCCGGTTGTGGTGATGGCAGTTATTGGTCTGTTCTCTTTTATTGATGTAATGGCAATAGATATAAATTATCTTAAAAGCGATAACTACCAGGACAAAGAAGAGAACGAGGCGTCCTTTAATCCAACTCCTGCCGACC
>CAXUMK010000044.1:16571-29177 GCA_964251885.1 uncultured Segetibacter sp.
GTTCTCGACCTGTCACAAGGCGGTATCAATGCAGCTTTCAATGCAGGCGCTAAAACTGCTTATCACCATAAATCTATCGGCGGTTATCACCCCGCGAAACTGAGTCTTTACCAGGATTTGATAGAGCACCAGTTGTATAAATATCCCAACAACCAGAATGTGCTGGATATGCTGAATACAAAGTATATTATTGAAGACCCTAACGCTACAACTGTTCCGGCCAGACAAACCAATCTTGGGCCGGTTTGGTTTGTAAAAGGAATTCGTTTTGTAAATAACGCAAACGAAGAAATGGCAGCATTAGATAATCTGGATACAAAAGACTCGGCTGTAGCAAACAAGACTTTTTCCAATGTCTTGAAGAGTAGTTTTACCCCTGACCCTGCAGCAACCATTCAATTGGTGAAAAATGAAAATGATGTAGTTACCTACACTTCAAAAGCGCCGTCAGACCAGCTCGCTGTTTTTAGCGAGGTATATTACGACAAAGGCTGGAATGCTTACATAGATGGCAAACAAACTCCTTATGCCAAAGTAAATTATGTGCTTCGTGGCATGATGGTGCCTGCAGGTGAGCATACCATCGTTTTTAAATTTGAACCTAAAAGCTGGGCACTTGGCTGGACGATTACCAATGTTTGTTCAATTATTATGCTGCTGTTATTAGCCGCAGCCATTTATTTTGAGGTAAAAAAGAAGAGGGTGAATGTAGTGCGAACCTTATAATTATTGAGTCAAACGCCGGTTGATCAGAAAAGTTTTTTGGTGACCGGCTTTTGTTTTTCATAGCGTCATCGTTGCGTCGCACACTTGTACTAAAGGTAATTCTGTTCAACCAACTGAACCACTGAACCACAAAGACACGAAGACCACAAAGGTGCACTAAGCTTAGTGACACTTAGAGTCTTTGAGTCTTTGTGGTTCAAAAGCTTTAGCATTTTAAGCATTCATTCGTACACTTCCAGTGGTTCAAAAGCTTTAGCATTTTAAGTCTTAATTTGCCTGCTAATGTTTTTACCAGTAATAAGCGTGATTTTACCAGTGTATAATTCTGCCGGGTACTTATCCCAGGCAATAGACAGTTTATTAAATCAAACCTTTCCAAATTTTGAACTACTCATCATAAATGACGGCTCAACAGATGGCACGGAAAAAATCATTCAATTGTATACAGACAGCCGGATTATTTACATTGAAAACGAAAGCAACAAAGGATTGATTGATACATTGAACAAAGGAATTGAATTAGCTAAAGGAAAATATATCGCACGAATGGATGCCGACGATATTTGTTTGCCAGAACGATTTCAAAAGCAATTCGACCTGCTCGAAGCAAATTCTTCTACCGCTGTGGTCGGTTGCCATGTTTCTTTTATCAATGAAAATGGAGCAGTAACAGGCGATTGGAAAACAGATTTACAAACAGTAACTTATCCTGCAATAAAACAAAAGATGATCTGGGAAAACTGCGTAGCTCATCCCACAGTTATGATGCGGGCTGACATCATTAAAAAGTATCCATATCATCAAAATCAAAGAAACATCGAAGATTATGATTTGTGGCTAAGACTACTTGCCGATGGAATAAGAATTGAAAAGGTTCCCGAAAAACTTTTGTTATACCGCGTTCACGAAGCATCTGTAACAGGAAGTATTTTAAGAAAAACAAATCCCTTTTTTAAAAAATACAATTGTAAGCGCCGATTCTTATCAGGCAGGATTTCAAACTTTAAATGGGGATGGTTTGAAACGAAAGTAGTACTAACCGCCATTCACGATGGCATCATGGGCATTGGGAAAAATTTTAAAGGCAATATCAAATGTTGAAATATAAACAGTACATATTAAAGCGTAAGATTGAAGATGTTTTCATCTTTCCTTTCATTCTTATTGGAAGAGTGATTGCATTAATAAATCCAATCAAAAAAGAATACGAGACATTCTTTTTCTTCCCTTTCTATCATACCGGTGGAGCCGAAAAAGTACACGCTTTGGTTACACAGGCAACCGGAAATCAAAACTGTATTATTTACTTTACCAAAAAGTCTCAGGACAAAAACTTTTACAACGATTTTGTAAAGTCAGGCTGTACGATCAGAGACATATCAAAATACACAGACAATAAATTTCTCTATTTCATCAACCTCATTTTCAGGGGAATTATTACCGGTTACATCAACAAACAAAAGCACCCGGCTTTGGTATTTAATGGTCAATGCAACTTCGCCTACAAAATATCTCCCTGGATTAAAAAACAAGTTCCACAGGTAGAATTAATTCATTCTTTCAATACTTTTTCCTGGATTAGAATTCCTTTTCTTCCTTTCATTTCTCAAACGGTGATGATAAGCAAAGTAAGAATTGAAGATCATGTAAGACAATATAAAAAAACAGGAATCCCTGAAAGCTTCATTTCTAAAATTCAATACATTGTTAATGGCATTCCTTTGCCGGTTTCAGTGAAGCAAAAAGACTTTACAGGAAACATCAAAGTATTATATGTTGGCAGGGGAACCGAAGAAAAAAGAGTGTATCTCGTAGCCCGAATAGCAGTGTATTCTTTCAATGATATACCTGCTGATTTTTTATTTTTAGGAAATGTAGAAGAAGCTATACCACTTAATTTAAAAACATATTGTAAACTGTTAGGCCATAAAACAGACCCGGTGGAAATAGATGAAATATATCATCAGGCACATGTGATTATCATTACATCATATACTGAAGGTTTTCCGTTGTCAATCGAAGAGGGAATGGCAAGAGGCTGTGCCGTAATAGCAACGCCTGTCGGAGACATACCTATTCATGTCAAGAATAATAAAAATGGCTTTCTGTTCTCATCTGTTTCAGATGAAGCGCTGATAGTTGATGAAGGTGTTGATTTTCTTGCTCTGCTTTATAAAAATAAAAAACTGCTTAAAAAAATCAGCGAAAACAACAGGAAGTATGCTTATCAGCATTTTAGCATCGAAGCTTTTAACAAGAGCTATCAACAGTTATTTAACCAATTAAGAAGCAAGTAATATTGAAACCTCTCAGCTTTATCATCATCACATACAATCGTCCGAAGGATGCGCTTGAACTGCTGCAAAACATAGATCAGTTACAAGATGCTGAGGAGTTGTTGGAAGACGTGATTGTAGTTAACAACGCCTCTTCAGATGATTATTCTGCTGTAAAAAACTTTCATTCCCCGCACCTTCCTGTTGTATATATTGAAGCAACCGAAAATCTTGGCGTAACAAAAGGCCGAAACTTTGCGCTTCAATATGCCAAAGGAGAAATCATTATTTTTTTGGATGATGATGCCGTTTTACAAAATGCAGATGCATTGGTGAACGTAATTGGAGCATTTAAAAAGCCAGGCTTCGAAAACCGTCCTGTTGGAATTGTATCTTTTAAAGTATTGTATTACGATACATTGGCGATGCAGAAAAATGCCCTGCCCCACAAGCAGTTCGAACAATACAAAGACAAAAGTGAATTCTTCACCTACTATTTTGCCGGTGGCGCTCATTCTATTAAAAGAAACGTTTTAAAAGAAACGGGCAACCTGCCCGCTGAGTTCTTTTATGGAATGGAAGAATACGACCTCAGCTACCGCATTCTGGATAATGACTATTGCATAAAATATGACAGTTCTATTGTCATGCTTCACAAAGAAAGCCCACAGGGAAGAAAGCCCCGAAGCGATAAGCAAAGAATGATGTGGGTAAATAAAACGAAGGTGGCTTACCGTTACTTACCTAAAATCTACTTCTATTCAACAGCGATTATGTGGTCGCTAGAATACCTGCAAAAAACAGGTTTAGACATTAGCGGCTGGATGCAAGGCTGGAAACAAATCTTCAAAATTTCCCGAAAGGAGCGAAGGACAAAACTTAAAGAAAGTACATTAGAATATTTGAGAAAGGTTGAGGCGAGACTGTGGTATTAGCAGCCCCCCGACCCTCCGAAGGGGAGAGTTGGAAAACAGGCAGCACAGTCTACAATATTAGCTGGCAACTTATCTACTTACTTTTAACCCTGAACTAATAATATCACAGGATGTAAAACAAATAAATAGCATGGACTTACAATCGTACCCGATTAAGTATTATAAAAGAAAAGAGAATGCTTTTGAATTTTTTAGCAAGGGTGTAAGAAATGTTTTAAAAGTAGTTGAACTACAGGAAACCGATCAACCTAGCGTTTATAATCTTGCAATGGCAGATATGGTTGATGGTAAGCTCAGTTATTCAAATATTACCAATAATAAAGACACTATTATAGTCATGCAAACTGTAGCACATATAGTACAGGTTTTTACGTCTGCCAATCCCAAAAGATATGTTTTTGTTAAAGGCGATACAGATGTGAAAACAAGGCTTTATCAAATGTATTTATCCAATAATCTTAATAAGGTACAGGAATATTTTAAAGTTTGGGGAGGCAATGTAGATGGAACAGGATTTGAGAAGTTTAGAAAAGATAAAAATTATGGTGGTTTCTTGGTTAAAAAATTGTAAACGTCTAATTTCACAATTATGAAAGAGATGAACTCACAGGCAAAATCAAAAAAGAATACAAAAAGTCCCCATGCATTCCGTACTCCTAAGCGCACTGTTGCTGCTCCTAAACGTACTGCAGTATCTTTTAAACACGCTTCAAAAAAATCCTCCCGTACTGTACTAATGCCCGAAAAACTGGATATTGCAAATACATTTCTTAAGGGTCTTACAATTCCTGTATAGCTTATTTGAATATTTTAACGATAATCAACTAACCTTAAGCGCTGCGGTAATAACTCTAAAAATTTTTCCAGTCCTTTTCGCTTCTCATCAGTCAATTCGTAGCTGATGTTTTCGGTGTAATAAGTTTTTAAATCGTAAAAAGGAGAAACGTTGTTGGCTACCACTGCATCTATGTTTTGAAGTCCTGTTTTATTAGCTTCATTAAACTGCTTAACAAATTCTTCCGGTAATTTCTTATTGGCTACCCATGCTGCAAACACAAACGGAAGCCCGGTAAATTCAATCCACGCTTCTGCCAGATCAAATTTGTAAGCCGATATCTTTCTTTGCTCAAACGCTCTGTCGCCTATCACTACCGCTGCCGTTGTGCCCTTTATTTCATCCCTGAAGTGTATACCGGCTTCTTCAAAAACGACCGGCAGCTTCCAGTAATGTTCTATCAGCACTCTTGCAAGCGCTACCGATGTGCGGCTCTGGTAATCCAATATCACTTTCTCAATTTGCTCAAGCGGTACTTCACTAAATAAACATACAGATGCAACTGCTCCTTCCGCCCCTATGCAGTAATCGGTAATAATATAATGTTCCCTCATTTTGGGTATAATAGCTACCGGCACCAGCCCTACATCAATTTCATCATTCAGTAACATCGCTGCAATTTTAGCCGGGTACTCTTCCACAATCTCCATCCCTTCTATTTTCAGCCCATGTTTAAAAGCGTACATCAGCGGTTTGGTATTCAAATAACTTACTGCGCCTACCTTTATAGTCTTATCCAATTCATCTATTTTTGAGGCTGCAAAGAAAATACATTTTATGGGCCAGGCAGTAGAAGTAGTGTTAAACATCGTTGCGTCGCACTCTTGTACTTGTAGATATTTTATTCAGCGATGAAAGTGGGTGAGTTGTGAATAGTGAATAGTGAATGGTGAGTTGTGAGTTGTGCATACAGCGCCGTCATTGCCAGGAGGAACGACGAAGCAATCCCCAACTGAGCAAGTGAATCATTTTACTGTTAGGGATTGCTTCGTTCCTCGCAATGACGGTACTCACAGCTTGCCACTCACAACTCACCGTTGCCCATTCACGATCAACTGTACAAGAGTGCGATGCAAGAAAAGCTTAATAGCATTACAATTGCCGGTATCCAAAAAAACCGACTACAAGTCTTTTAGGCTTACTAATTAAAGCAGCAGCAATACACATGGAATTAACCAATCTTACCGCCATCTCTCCAATCGACGGTCGTTACCGCAAACAGGTCGGGTTTCTGGATGAATACTTTAGCGAGTATGCTTTAATGAAATACAGGGTTTTGGTGGAGGTAGAGTATTTTTTCTTTCTGGCAGACAATCACTTTTTTGAGATCGATAACAAGTGCCGGCAACAGTTTCAAAAAGTAGCCGATAGCTTTAGCGTAAAAGATGCGGAGCAGGTAAAGCAGATTGAAAAAATAACCAATCATGATGTAAAAGCAGTTGAGTATTTTCTAAAAGAACAACTCGAAAAAGCAGGCGGAGCAAAGGTGAAAGAATGGATTCATTTTGGATTGACCTCGCAAGACATCAACAATACATCCATTCCGCTTAGCTGGAAGGCTTGTATGGAGCACGAGTATTTACCTTCATTACTCAACCTGACGAAAAGCTTGCAAACTTATGCACGGCAGTGGAAACATGTTCCTATGCTTGCAAAAACCCACGGACAATCTGCTTCACCCACCACTCTTGGAAAGGAAATCATGGTGTTTGTAGAACGGCTTCAAAACCAGGTAGATTTGTTTTCATACATTCCATACTCTGCAAAGTTTGGCGGCGCAACGGGTAATTTTAATGCACATCATGTAGCGTACCCAGACAAGAACTGGATAGAGTTGGCTAATCAATTTGTAGAGGAGATTTTGGGACTGCAGCGAATGCAGTTTACTACGCAGATAGAACACTATGACAACCTTGCTGCACATTTCGACTGCATCAAACGGATCAATAATATCCTGATTGATTTTTGCCGCGACGCCTGGACATACATCAGCATGGAATATTTTAAACAGCAAACAAAGAAAGGTGAAGTAGGCAGCAGCGCCATGCCGCATAAAGTCAACCCGATAGATTTTGAAAACGCCGAGGGAAACCTGGGCATAGCCAATGCTTTGCTTGAACACTTCTCAGCAAAGCTGCCAATAAGCCGTTTGCAAAGAGACCTTACTGACAGCACCGTTTTACGCAACATTGGTGTACCGGTTGCACATACTTTAATCGCTATCAAATCAATTGAAAAAGGCTTGGGCAAACTGTTGTTGAACGAAGCCAAAATAAATGAAGACCTCGACCACAACTGGGCTGTGGTTGCCGAAGCCATTCAAACCATCCTTCGCCGCGAAAATTACCCCGAACCTTATGAGGCTTTGAAAGAACTGACAAGAGGCAAAACGTCGATTACAAAAGAAGATATTCAGCAGTTTATTGAAACGTTGAATGTAAAGCAGCAAGTGAAGGATGAACTAAAGAATATCACTCCTCAAAATTATACAGGTGTAACGGCAGACTTTTAGTTGCTCATTAAAATGATGTAATTTTAAATATGGGATTAGCAGAAAAATATATTCCTCATTATACTATAGAAGAATGGACAAGATGGGAAGGATTATGGGAACTTATTGAAGGTCATCCAATTGCTTTAATTCCTTCGCCTCCGCCTGCACACCAGCTATTGTCAGGTAACATACAGAGTGAATTTCAATTAGCCATAAAAAAAGAACATAAAAAAGAATGTATTCTGTATCCAACTATTGGATACAAAATATCTGACGATACAATTTTCGCCCCGGATATAACACTTGTTTTATCTAAAATAACTAAAGACCTCTTAGACTATCCACCAGTATTAGTCGTTGAAGTACTGACAGCAGAATCAGAAGAAAGAGACAGAGGCATTAAATACAATTACTACGAAAAGGAAGGAGTGAAATATTACTTGATAGCAGATTGGAAGAAAAAGAGTATTGAAGTATATGAACTGATTGATAGTAAATACCAGTTACAGGATCATCAGAATAGGTTTGAATTTCATTTAAATGAAAACTGTAAGATTTCTCCGGAGTTGAATACTATTTGGGAATAAAAGTTAAGCGTCTTATTTAGTGATACTCCTCTCCAAAATATTCTTCACAATCTTCTCTGCGTGCACCCTCGAATTTTCAATGAACAACCGGTGCGTATTCATTCCGCCACAAATTACACCCGCTAAATAAACTCCCTTTACATTGGTCTCCTGGGTTTCTTCATTAATTGATGGACAAAGAACAGAATCATCAGATAGTTCAATACCAACATCTCTTAAAAACTTCATATTTGGCTGGTAGCCGGTCATGGCAAGTACCCAGTTGTTCTGAACGGTTACCAAACCTTCGGGAGTATTGACATCTACTTCATGCTCTCTTATTTCTGCGAGTGTGGAGTTGAAGTAAGCTTTAATTGAACCTTCCGCGATCCTGTTATCGATGTCTGGCTTTACCCAATATTTTACACGGTCACTTATTTTATCGCCTTTGATCACCATGATCACCTCAGCACCTTTGCGCCAGGTTTCCAAAGCCACATCTATAGCAGAGTTTGCTGCGCCAACTACAAGCACTTTTTGAAAAGCATAATAGTGCGGGTCTTTATAGTAATGCTTTACTTTGGTCAGTTCCTCGCCGGGAACATTTAATAAATAAGGAATATCATAAAAGCCTGTTGAAATAATAATGTTTTTAGCAGGATATGCCTGTTTAGCTGTTGTGACTAAAAAGCTTGCATCTTGCTTTTCGACTTTCAGCACTTCTTCGAACAGATGAATTTTTAATTCGAAAGAAATGGCCACTCTTCTGTAATATTCAAGCGCTTCCGGTCTTGTTGGTTTTGGGTTGTTGCTTACAAATGGAACTCCGCCAATCTCAAGCCTTTCGCTGGTGGAGAAGAAGGTCATATTTATTGGATAGTTGTACAAAGAATTGACCAGCGCGCCTTTCTCTAAAACGACATAACTCAATCCGGCTTTTTTAGCTTCCAGTGCACAGGCGAGACCGATGGGGCCGCCGCCAATAATGATTAAGTCTAACCCCCCCGCCCCTAAAGGGGAGCTAAGAAGAGGGGTTGTATTGATAGTTCCGCTCATAATTTTAGTTGATAGCTGTTGGATGACTGACGATAGATTGTGGATGGCAAAAAAAGCAAAGATAAAAGAACTGTGCTAAGCGGTTAGGTCGGTTCGTTCATAATAAGTTGACAGATGATGGATGACAATTGACAGAAAAAGCAAAGATAAAGAACTGACTACCGCATTTGTACCACGAGCCGAAAAGGAGCTAAAATCTTGATGCCTATTTTTTTCAAGTCCACCTCGTGGGATTTAGGGGCAACAATTAATAATATTCAGCTAATTTTTCTGTTTTTTTCTATTCTTTAATTTTTATGCGCTGCAAACTCTTACATTTGCACTCCTAATTTTTGAAAAGTTATGTTTGCAGTAGTAAAAATCGCAGGACAACAATTTAAAGTACAAACCGGTCAAAGTTTGTATGTACCTCACCTGCAGGGGAAATCCGGAGATACTGTTGAGTTCAGCGATGTGCTGCTAACTGACGACAGTGGAAATCTTTCTATCGCCGGAAGTGTAACAGCAAAAGTTACCGCAGAAATAGTAAGTGATCTTATTAAGGGCGATAAAGTAATTGCTTTTAAGATGAAAAGAAGAAAAGGTTTTCGTAAGAAACTGGGTCACAGAACACAGTACACTCAAATAAAAATTAACACCATTGCGTAAAAATTTTGAGATTTATTGATTGAGGAATTTTGAGATTTATCAAAAGGCTTCACTGAAATCACTAAATCGCTACATTACAAAATCACAAAATAAACATCATGGCTCACAAGAAAGGTGAAGGTTCCGTAAAAAACGGTCGTGATTCACAAAGCAAACGTTTAGGCGTTAAGATATATGGAGGTCAGCCTGCCGTTGCAGGTAACATTCTCATTCGTCAGCGTGGTACTCAGTATCATCCTGGTAAAAATGTAGGTCTTGGTAAAGACTTCACTTTGTTTGCCCTGACTGACGGATTAGTACAATTTAAGAAAGGAAGAAACGAAAGAACAACAGTATCAGTGGTTACTGAAGTAGCTGTGGCCGAATAAATTTTGGCAGTTGACAATTAGTTTTTAATTTTAATGCATATTTACTAACCATTAAATTTTAAAAACATGGCAACTGCAAAAAAAGCTGCTCCAAAAAAGGCTGCGGCTAAAAAAGTCGCCGCTGCTCCTAAGAAAGCTGCTGCTGCTCCCAAAAAAGCCGCCGCCGCTCCTAAGAAAGCTGCTGCTAAAAAAGCTCCCGCCGCTCCTAAGAAAGCCGCTGCTGCTCCTAAAAAAGCCGCCGCCGCTCCTAAGAAAGCTGCCGCTAAAAAAGCTGCTCCAAAAAAATCTGCAGAATAGATTTTTTAGTATGCGCAATTTTATTAAAGTCCTGCAATTGCGGGACTTTTTCTTTGTGCCCAAATCAATGTATTCGGTCTCCTCTTACTTCCAGTTCTTTCATTACAGTCGCTTCGTATTGTAACCATTGCTGCCATCGCGCCCTTGCTTTTTCTTTTTCTGTATATGTTTCGGCAAGCTCTATAAACAGGGTGTAATGCCCTGCTTCACTTTCCATAAAGCGACGGTAAAAATTACTTAGATAAGTATCATTGAGACCTTCGCTTAACCTTTTAAATCTTTCGCAACTTCTCGCTTCGATCAAAGCGAAAATCAGCAGCCTGTCTAAAAACCTTTCTTCGTCGCTTCCATCCTTTTTCTGAAAAGCCATCAGCTTGTTTACATACTCATCTTTGCGTTGTTTTCCAAGTTTTAAATCTCTCTTTTTTAACTCTGCAAGCACAAGCCTGAAGTGTCCCCACTCTTCTGTAACAACCGGTGCCAGATCATTTACCAATTTGTCTTTGTCTGAATATCGTTGTATTAGTGAAATGCAACTTGTCGCAGCTTTTTGCTCGCAGTATGCATGATCGGTTAAAATTTCTTCCAGAGAAATATTGGCAAGATCGGCCCATCGCGGATCAGTGGGCAGATGTAATCCTAAAATATTTTTTTGGTATTCTATATCGTTTTGCATGATTTTGCAATAGTACTTCAAAGTCGTTTAGCAAAGGAGTTTTTTTGAAATAGAGGAAAGAAGAAAGTTTTCACACAGAAAACACAGAAGGCGCAGAAAAGTGTTTTAAAATTTCTTTGCGCAAGAGGTGAAAAAGTGGATTTTTTTGAGCCAGACTGAATTACTACTATGAAACTTTTCGTTGCGTCGCACTCTTGTACTTTTTTTCTTTATTGGGCAAAGTTACTATACTTCCCGCCTTATAAGTTTCCCACTGACGGGACAAGTTCCCGAAAAAACGGGACAAGAGAGATGCATTGCTGCATAAAAGATCGGTGAACAAAATATAACCTTATTACCTTAGTAACACAACATATCTGCCCAAAAATAACTAACCTTATTACCTTATATCTCCCATTTAAACTTATACAGAATTACATCATGTCGGTTATTAGTATTTTGTTAGAAATGAAATCAGAAAGAAATACCAGAGATAGTGTCAAAACAATAACCGGAATTAAGTAAATTTGATTTATGAGTACGATCACTTTAAAAACTGGAAAAAGAACAACTTCTGCTTCCGGGCAGAAAATAAAAGAAGCAGTTTCTGCTGCTTATGCTCAAAAATCTGCAAGTTCAAAGACAACTTCTACAGTTGTAAGAGTAACAAAGAAAATATCCACAAAAGTAACTCCTCTAAAAAGCAGCTAAATCTTTAATTGCCGCCGCTGGTTTAAGTGTTCCCCTGCTTCCTAACTTTCCAGAAGAATCAATGGTAAAATATTTATCTTTCTTCCTGTAACTGCTTTATACCGTACGTAAGCAGGACAAGATTCCCGCAAACGGGATAAGATTGTGCATTGCTGAATAACGAATAAAAGTATAAGAGTAATCCTTTTCTTTGTTTCCACTGGAAAAAAAGAAAACGACAAATCCATGATTGCAACGATGTAAAATAGTAGTAATGCAGCCCGGCTCCAAAAAAATCACTGTACATTTTTAAACCTCGTGAAGTATAATAAAATGGCGAATGAGCAATCACTAAAATTGTTTATGCTTCTGCTGGGTTGCAGGCCCAAAGGAAGGCATACCGAACAACATGATGTCTTCTTTACTATAGGCACATCAATCAAAGATGTAGTACCGAAGATCGTTGCATTCTGGCCGGAGGCTAAAGGAGTAATTCATGTGGATGCATGGAGGGAAGTCACTTATATTGACGGGCATCAGATAAGTGTTGAATCTTGTGGTTTCCCTTCAACAGTATTACAAGAAACAACTACTAAACTTTATTTTATAAACCTCGGTGGATACAGGCAAAACGAGTTTGAAGAGTATCATTATAAAATGCTTGTTGTGGATGCAGATAAAGGTTCGGCAATAAAGCAGGCCAGGCAAACCGCTTTTTACAGGCATACAGGTTTTAAAGGAGCAGAAAGCCATATAGATGACAAGTATGGAATTGATGTGGACGATATGTATGAAATAAAAGACATTCTCTCACGGGATGTCAAGGAAAAGTACAGAATTACAATTTCCGCATCTGGTGTTAATAAAGAAGATGAACTGCATTTGGGATATTTTAAGCTGGATAAGCTTTAGCAACATTGGATTAACTACACTTTCTTCCTGTAATCCTCTTGCCGGGTCTCCTCTAATTTTTTTGGTCGTGCATCGGTTTTCCAATCAGCTTTTGTTGTGTCACTCACTTGTACCTACCGTGTGGACACATCTTTTTTAAATTAATATT
>CAXUMK010000045.1:0-14312 GCA_964251885.1 uncultured Segetibacter sp.
AGCAATCCCATTTGTGTTTGAACAGGCTTACTGTTAGTGGAGATTGCTTCGTCGTTCCTCCTCGCAATGACGGCTATCTTTTTGCCGAAGAAAGTACCTTCAGAGGAAGTGTGCGACCCCGCCAAAAGCGGGGCAGGCAGCAACGATGACTCATAGTAGCAATGCAGCCCGGCTCCAAAAAAATCACTGCACATTTTTATGCCGCTTGAAGTATAAGTATCATCATTTAAATAATCCCCTTGTCTTCAATTCCTTTATGCTTACCGCGTATTTGTCTTCTTGTATTTCCTGCGAGTTAACCCATTCTGCAAAATTTGCAATCCCTTTATCGAAATGAAATTCAGGAGAAAAAAGCAGGTCTTTTTTGATTTTGGACAAATCGGCATAATTGTGCCTGATGTCGCCCAACCTGAAATTGCCCGTGATGTTTACTTTCACTGCTGACCGGTAAAGCTCTGTCAACTTATTAGCAATGTCTAAGACAGTAACGGGAGTGCCGGTTCCCACATTATAAACAGAATAATTTGCCTTATCGCTCTCCAGTCCCAATACGGTGGCATTTACCACATCGTCTATATAAACAAAATCGCGGCTTTCTTTTCCATCTTCAAAAACATTGATAGAATTGCCATTTTTGATTTGCGTGGAGAAAACGGATAAGATGCCTGTATATGGATTTGAAAGGGATTGACCCGGACCATATACGTTTTGATACCTGAAAGCTACAGCCGGAATACCTAAAGACCGCCCGGCTACCAAAAACAATTGCTCCTGGTTGTACTTTGAAATACCATAAATCGAACTTGCGTCAATTTTAGAATCTTCATGTGTAGATAATACATCAACGGCGCCGCCGCAATAGGGACACCTGCATTCAAAGCTGCCGGCTTTCAAATCACTTTCAGCCCTTCCCGGTGGATATACTTCCCGGTGTATCTGACAAAAATACCTTCCTTCGCCGTAAATGGCACGCGATGATGCTACGATTATTTTTTTTATACCATTACTACTGTTGGCTAATACATCTAACAGCAGCGCTGTTCCGCCGATATTTACATCAACATACTTCGATATCTGGTACATTGACTGACCGGTACCCGTTTCTGCAGCCAAATGTATTACTGCATCCTGTCCCAACAATGACTTTTCCCAATCTTCTCTAATCCTTACATCGCCCCTTATAAAGTGTACCTTGTCTTTAATGGAATTATATAAGAATGAGCTTTCTACATTGCTTCCATGTATTTGCTCGGACAAATTATCTAAGACCGTTACATTATATCCGTTTCGGATTAAATATAGAGACAAATGTGCACCTATAAAACCTGCACCACCTGATACGAGTATGTTTTTAAGCACGATGAGTAATTGGTTCCCTTTTGGGGGATTTTGATTTTTTCTCTCCCCTTTTTATTTTAAAATAAAGGAACACAGAATAGGCGATTTCGCTAATGGAGATATTATATACCTTTCTTTTTTTCACCCATTTCAAACCATTTTTAAATAAATTATTATTAAGTGAAGAATAGATAGCGTAGTACTTTTCTTTTTTAATTAGTCCCTGTATGTTTTTACACAGGTCGTTGTACACAATCAAATCTTCGGTAAGGGTTGGTTTATTTTTTAGAAAAGCAACAAACCATTCATACTGTTGAAGGATTGCTTTCATTTTCAATTCCTGGTTACCAACCGAATTAATACTTGCGCCATGCATTCTGTAATTAAATACAGCTTTATTTGTATGAGCTATTCCTTTATCACCCATAGCTATATACGAAGTAATGTCATCAGTATACCAGCCAAGCGGCATATAATAAAATCCGCCGTTACTCTTTAATGGAGACAAACGATACACATAGTCGCCAATAAACTGAACTCTGTGTCCATTCATCCTGTGCCAGATATTGTCATATACTGATTCATATTCCGGCCATGAAGGTGTATAAGTAGTTGGATTAGAATTTTCATCAAT
This sequence comes from uncultured Segetibacter sp., assembly GCA_964251885.1. GTDB lineage: Bacteria > Bacteroidota > Bacteroidia > Chitinophagales > Chitinophagaceae > Segetibacter. The sequence goes on from CAXUMK010000045.1 coordinate 1,973, forward strand.
CACCAGGCTGCGGCAATGGAATACATCGAGGTCAGAATATTTTACAATCAAATTTGCGAAAGCCTCCAGGTAATCCGGCTCCAATTTATCATCATCGCCTATTAAAACAAAATAATCTCCCTGCGCCTTTTCTACACAATTGTTATAATTATTGGCTACATGTTCAGCGCCTGCATTTTCTTTATTCTTAAAATATTTTATTCTCTCATCAGCAAAACCAGCTACAATGGTATCCAGCGGGTCGGGTGAGCAATCGTTTACAATGATTAATTCATATACAGGATAGGACTGGTTTAAAACACTTGCTATGCATTCAGCAAGATAACGCCCTTTATAAGCCGGAATTCCAACCGAAAATCGAAACGAATTAATCATTTTTTAAAAAAGTAACTTATCAGGAGGCGTAAATGGCTTATTGCTGTTTTTAAAATTAAAATAACACAATTACTTGACTAAACTGTTGTAGACAGTCATACAATGAGAGAATGAAAGCGTGAAGAAGTTGCTGGTTGGGATGAGTGAGGTTGGATAGTTGTCATTTCTACCGGACGGAAGGGATGCGCTGCAATATCACTTCTCCGGACTAATAAAAAAACAATTGAACTTATAGGCTGTAAAAGCCTTCTTTAGGAATTTCAAAAAATATCAGCTGTGGATTATAAATTTTTATCGGCATAAGGTTAGTTGCCCAAAAGCGCAAAAGAACATCACTCCAACTCAATACCTTATGCAAATACTTGAAAATTAGAGAAAGGCTTTTGCAAATTCTTTAAAAGTATAAAATGTAGACCCGAATCCTAATTTGCCAGTTGCAATTCTTTATCATAGTGTTTTATCAAAGAGACGGTTTCCTCAATATTACCTTTTGATGAGGCGCCAAATAAAATAGATTCAATATTGGGCAGTTGACAAACATATTCGATTGCCTCGCGGGCTGGTATAGCCCCTGCCGCTAATACCTGCATGGCGATAGCCCTTACCTTTTTTGTTGCCAGTACGTGCTCATAAGCCTCTCTGCCTCCTGACATTCGAAAGCCGACTTTGTTAATTGAGGAGCAGATGATCGGGTTCTCAACCCCTACTTTTTCCAGCTCTGATAGCAGTTTGGGCATGTTCATAGTGATGAAACCTGCTTCTGCATTATACTTTTTTTGTACGTAGTCGTTAAATGATTTTAATATGCTTACCATGCCTAAGCCTAATAACAGGTCGGTTATAACATTTTGAAGAAAAATTACCGGCGTATTAATTCCTTTAAACATTTTCATTTCCGAGTCAACCAGCAGTTCCATGATAGACATGTAATCTTTAGAAAGATAAGCAACTCCACCTTTAAATAACGACCCGAAAAAGTTACCTGGCACATATTCTTTCAGTGTTCCTACAATGCCAAGTTCTGTAACTGCATTGGCGTATTTATGCGCATAAGGCATACAGGGAAGAATCTTGAAGTCGCTGTACTTTGCAGGATTGCTTCTTATATAATCACATACATTCGATATCCGGTCATGTGTTGTGCACATAAAAGTATTTACATGTGCGTTGATTGCATAATCGAGTGTCTTAATAATTGCTTTGTCATGCTTAAACTTAATTGATTGAGCACGCGACTTGTCGTCGGAAATATGATTAACTGCAAAAAACTGGTTGTCGCCAAATAATATCCTTTCCATTTATGATCTTTTTAATTAGTATAATTAGTTGCGTTGCTTTTAATAAGAGCAATGGCTTTATCAGTAAGCCACGCTGTTTCAAATGTGTTGATCGTATTTGGCGCATTTCCCTGCACTGCCTTAATAAAATAATCTATTTGTGATGAATACTCCTCTCCTCTTAAATAAAAATCAACAGTTTCGGTTAGGTCGGTAACGTATTTTACATTCCAGCCTTTTTCGTATCCAGCCGGGCAATCAGACGTCTTAAAATGCACCTTCAGTTCATTTGCATCACAAACAATCTTTCCCTTGCTGCCAATAATGGTTAGAGAAGTTGACATCTTACGATAAGTTTCATCGCTCCAGTTTACAGAAAGAACACCCGACAGCTTTGGATTGATTTCAAGAAGAGAAAAAACAGCATCATCCACATTTTTAGAATAAAATGACTTTAGAAGACTTCCCTTTACTTTTGTTACAGGTCCCAGTATAAAATTGATAAGATCAATGACGTGAGATGCATAATCCATCAGGCAACCCCCTCCTTCTTTTGGATCAGACCGCCATGTGTCCTGTTTTGGCTTCACAACAACCGGTCCGTAAGCCTCGCCAACAAAATGAAAAATTTCTCCTAAACTACCACCATCAACCAGCTTTTTCACTTCCCTGAACGTACCTAAGAACTTATTATGATAGCCAACCTGGTTTACCAATTTTTTCCTGGCAGCCAGTTCAACCAAATCTTTTCCTTCATCTGCAGTTAAACACAAGGGTTTCTCAGCAAACACATGTTTCCCTTTTTCCAGTATCTTCTTTACCATACTTGCATGCAACTTGGTTGGCACAGCTACAAATACAGCGTCAGGTTTTGCTTTATCAAGCATTTCCTCGTAATCAGTATAACCAGGAAAATTTGAATACTTCTTAAATACGTCAAGAACCATTTTTGATGTATCAGTTATGCCAACCACTTCTACCTGTGGATGTGCTCCTAATATTGCCAGGTGTGATATGCCCATTTTTCCAGCTCCGATAAGTGCAACTTTTACCATTTATATAGTTTTATTGTAGATAGTCTTTATTAATTACTTTAGCCACTGAATTTAGAATTTATAAATATGGAGTTCTTCTATATTGTTAAGTCTTCTATTATGTATAAATAGATTATAAAATTGCAAAGGAGGTTGCATTTAAATTTTCGCTAGTTGGGCGGGATACCAATTGCTGCAGGCTTAGTGGCAATGTCCTTACCTATAGCATTCAGGCGATAGTTCAACTGAACTAAAAAGTCTGATTTAGCTGTACAATATAGCCCTTATTCAAACAATTTGTATTTCTAGGCTTTATAGAACTTTGTGTTACATTAAAATCATCTTCTCCATTATTATTTTCTATAAACAAATCATCGGTACGAAAAATACCTACAACTTTTTGTTTCCCGGAAATAGTTAGAGAACCCTGCAAGGTCAAAAAAACAACAAAAAGTCTTTTGGTTCCTGGCTGCAGTGCTGATATCACATCAGCACTTGCGAAAGCATTTTTACTTTGGTAAACACTTCCATTCCATCTACGAGCAGATAGAAAAGTCCCATTACGGTTTTCCCAATTACTTATCATACGGATAAGTTTTAACCTTGGAGGTACTTCTTTAATATTTTTGAAATCCGGCATATTACCTGTGCCTCCAAAACGTCCGAACCAGCCAAACCCAGCTCCATTTATAGCAGCCTTGGCCATTACTATCCGGTTATTTTCTTCATCAAACACATCTGGTGTAGTGCAATAAACATTTTCTTTTTTAATTAGTCGCGAAGCATAAATTCTATCGTCATCAACAAATCCAGTCCCTGGACCCTCCTGGCTAAGAATATCAGGAGTAATCTCTTTTGCATACGATAGATTTTTAACAACTTTTATCCACCCCTCATATAGATTATAAGGTTCACTTATAAACCTAGCATTATAAAATTTTAACCTAGTAACTTTATATAATTGCTTATAAAATTCCACGTGACCATAAGTATAAGTTGGATAATTATGAATAATATTTTTAGCATTACGAATGAACCCATAATCCCCACCATTCCACTTTGTAAGTGAAACAGGAACTCCTTTTCCATCACTCACACTCCAGAAATCACCTGCTAGCCGGGGTTCGTCCCACGCATATCCACCAAAATGAAACTTTGGATTACGTGCTTCAATAGACTTAACAAATGTTAAAATACCGTGTATTGCCCATGAGATTATCTTCTGCTGTTGAAAATCAAGAAGTGCTCTAAACTTGTTGGTTTCAGGTTGCCATTGCCATCCCGTAGCGATATTAAATGGGAAAGAGTCATTTGAGTATTTAAGAGAACAATACTCTTCGTAAAAACTTTTCTCCTTAGCCGAATAAACTTTTTTTGTATCAATGATACCCTCATACAAAAAATATTCAGGCGTTTCCAAATAAAAGTGTAACCCATTCGAAAGTGAATCCAACTCCATTCCTTTTTGATAAAACACATAATCATATCCCATCTGTTTAGCATAAGCCAAATTAGTATGAGGTGTCCCAGACCATACAATTCCATAAAAATTTCTGAAGTCAGGCTTAGTTGTCTGTCTCAATTGAGAAAAGCCAAAACTTGCGAAAGCGTTAGTTAAGCAGAAAAAAAATAATCTAATCAAAATCTTCAAGCTAAAATTTTATATTCACTGAAATATTATTACGTCATTCTAAAAAGGCAGTATCATATTTATAATATGTATAGCTACCTTATGTTAAAACGAGTTATAGATTGCAAGATATTCTCTACCCATCTTTTGATTTGAAAAATTCGCTAAAACATATTCCCTGTTGTCTTTACCAGAACCGAGTTCAAACGGATATGGAATTTGTGGATCATGCACGTCAACATATTTGACATTAGGCAGTTTTAAATAAGTATGATGAGGGATTTTAGAAACTATTAAAAACATACCACAAGACGCTGCTTCTAATAAAGCTAAGGGTAATCCTTCCATTATTGTAATATATAAAAAAGCCTTATATTTTTTCATTGTTTCGAAAACCTTGTTGTACTCAACAGCGCCTTTATATTCAACGTACTTACTTTCCTCAATTTTAGAAAGCACTAGGTTACAATATTCAGGACATTCCTTATCTAAAACACCATATACATGTACTTTTATTTTTCTTTTGCTAGCAGCTTCCACTAATGTTACCACGTTTTTAGCTGGAGTAATTCTACCTAAATAAATATAGGTATCTAAATATTCAATGTCACCTTCTTTTTGGATAGAAGGGCTAATGTTTGTTCCATTATTAATGAAATAAGTTTTCCTGAAAAAAATATACTTCGCAAATGCCTTTTGGTCATACTCAGAACAATAAATCATTCTTGGCAAAAAGATGGTACCTAATACATCCACAAACCAAAAAGTCAACCTGTAAAAAAAGTTAAATTTGGGACTTCTGAAATGAACACCATGAACAGTTAAAACTATTTTTCTAACAACAATTGACAGTAAAATAGCCATGGGAATATATTTTTCATTGTGAAAATGAATAATATCAATTCCATTTATTTTGGAAAATCGTCTGATATAACTCATTTTTGAAAAGTAGTTCAACTTCTTAGGCAAGATAAATATTCTGTCGGTCTCTTTCTGTTCCCATTCTACTAGTATATAAAAGTCAACAGTTTTAATAGCATTTACAATATTATGTACCACTCTTTCTGTCCCCCCATGAGCGGGTGGAAAATTTTTTGCTCCAACGTGTAAAACTTTCAACATTTACTTTTGTTAATTATTTTTTACATCGATCGTAGAATACGATCACTATTTAAAGCATGGTCAAAAATTTTTCAGTCATAGATTCCACAGAAAAATCCTTAGACCTCATTAGAGCATTTTCACTCAACCTAACTCTAATTTGGTCATTATCACGAATTGCTGAAATTGATTTTACCCATTCCGCAGGCTTATCATTAGAAACTAAAATTGCTGCTTTAAAATTATCACATTCTCTTACTAAAACATCAATTTGAGATTCAACATCACTTGAAACAACTGGAAGCCCAGCATATAATGCTTCTATTAATGCATTACTCATACCCTCAAAGTAAGATGGCATTACAAAAACATCTATCGCCTTAAGAAAGTCAGGAATAAAATTAAAATTTAAATCTGGAATAATTAATACTCTGTTTCTTACATTTAGCTCAAGGGCTCTGCATTCTAATTCTGTTAAAAGTTCACCTTTTCCGACAATAACAAGCACCGTCTCTTTTAAATGAGGTAAAATATTAATCAAAAGCATTTGGTTTTTTTGCTCTACTAACCTACCTATATTTCCAATAATAAAAGCATCCTTATCGAGTCCGAACTTTTCACGACATTCATTTTTTGACAAAGCTGAGGTACACTCTGACACTCCGTTGTTTATAACTTTAATTTTATTAAAAACAGGTTTACTATAATAATTGAAAGATGCTTTGGTTGAATTAGAGACGGCTGTAATACTCGTATAAATTCCCAATTCAGCCCATAAATAGTCAAGCACTTTCTGGCCAAGAGAGAGTTCTTCTGTACTTATATTTCTATGAGAACTAATTCTGTTTTTTACGCCGCTAATTAAAGAAATAAGCTGTCCCAATATATTGGCATATGGTAAAAATGATATAACTGCATCTGGCTTCTCTTTTCTAAATTTTTTGTTTAACGTTTTAGATATTTTCCAAACTTCTATCAGACAACTAATTTTCTTATTCAGTATTATTATTGGTTTTTTATTCGAAAAATTAACACTCCTTCTATGCATAAACCAGCATTGAGAATCTATACCCTTTTTATTAAACTCCTCACATAACCTTATTGCCGTTCTTTGTGCTCCTCCTGGTTCATAATTAGAACATAAAAAAATTACCTTCATTATTTCTCTGTTATTGTTAAGTTGTTAGATACTTAACATTTATAACGGAGAATTTTATGTTTTATTACTTAATTTGAAACAGTTGAATGTGAGCCTAATTTGAAAATATCATTTTAAAATAAAATTACTAAGTAGGACTTTTCATATTTTAACTAATAATTTTTTTTGTTTTAATATAAATAGTTTCTTTCAAAACTTAAGCTAAAAATATAGGAATCCCAATTTAATTCTGCAGAAGATAACATTTATAATAGCACGAAAATTATAATTCTAAATTAATTTTGGAGTATATCTCTTTCAAAATACTATAATGCTTTTCATAGTTTACCAAAGAATTTACATGCTGTACCCCTTTTTTTCCAAATTTTTGCTGTAATTCTTTATTACCAAATAGGCGTAATATTTTTTCCCTTAAATCCATGTAGTTTCCATGTTCAAAAAGTAAACCCGTTTCCTCATGTACCACAAGTTCAGGTATACCACCTATTCGAGAACCTATGACAGGTGTTCCTAATGAAAGTGTTTCTATTACTGCAAAAGGAAAGTTTTCGTACCACTCAGAAGGACACACAACAAATTGCGCTTTTTCAATAAGTTCATTCACTTCCGATTTAGTTTTATAACCCAATAAAGTAACATTCTTTAAACTCTTCAATTCTATATAACTTCTTATTGATTCCTCTTGTGTTCCTGTTCCAGCAATATACAGCGGAATTTCTATTCCTTCTACTGCTTTAAGTAAAGTCATAACCCCCTTAATTTTTTCCAGTCTTCCAACAAAAAGTATATAAGAACCAAATTGTTTTATATGAGGCGTAGCCCCGTTTTCGAAACAATAATTCGTTAAGACTAGCTTTTCAGGGTAAAAATTAAACTCAAGAAACTTTTTGTACAAAAATTCTGAAGGGCACAAAAAATAGTCAACGTGTTTAAATAAATTAAGGTATCGATGTACATAGTTGTCAAGAGCAGCGAGCGAACTGGCGAGAAAAGAATTTTTTTTGCATTTTTGTATAGCACAATGATAGAAGGTTCCACCCTTGCAATTTTCACAAATTTCATCATTAGAAACAAAAGAGTTCTCAGGGCATATTAATTTATAATCATGAAGAGTCCAAATTACAGGAATAGAATATTTTTTAAAGACCGGTAAAATACTTGGAGTAATGTAGTTATTGATATTGTGCAGATGAGCAACATCTATTTTTTGATTTACTAATAAGGTTTCCAAATTTCTTTTTCCTTCCAAAGAATAAATAGACCGTGAAACCGCCTTAACACTATTTACAAAATTCTTTTTTTTATTAAGTTCTTTATAGTCAATATACTCAACAAAATATTTTTCAAATCCCCTAGTCTCCTCGTTTCTGTCAGATTTCATGGAAAACGGTATTACTTCATGACCGTGTCTTTCATAAAGCTTGTTAACATTGTCTATATAAGTCCAGTCACCGCCATGTCGATACCATTTCCAAGTTGCCGTAAGTATTTTCAATGATGAAGCCATATTTTGTTTATTTGGTATTGCGAAGGAAAAATCATTTAGCTAAATTGATTTAGTTTGTCAAAGAATGACAATTGAACCATAGAAATAGCTTTTAACAAATAAATGATAAAAAAGTACTACAAAAATGCATGATACTTTTAAATCCACTCCATTTTGTTTAACCACAAATTTTAGATTAGTTGTACTACATTCTCAAAATGAACGTAACAATTTAGCTCATCCTAAATGTTAATAACCGTATTTAGCTGCAAAATAGTAGGATTGAAGTTCATGCAGTGCTTGACCAATAGTATCTATTACTCAAAATTATTTTCTTCAAGGCATCAATATATCTTCTAATATTAGTAAAGCTTGTTGCTTCTTCTTGCTTCTAAAAAAGACTAATATTTTTTCTTTACTTTCATCAATTCTTGTTCTTTCTAAAAAGATACATGCGATAGAAATATTACTTATAACTTTTGAAATCAAATCAGCAATAATTAACTCTTATAATCCTCGATTATTTTTGTAATACTTCAGCTCTATCTTCAATTATACCGTTATAAAATTTGATATATCTATTTGATGTATTAGAAATCTCAAAGTGTTTTAAAAACTTACTTCTCGCCTTTAAAACTTGTTCCCTTTGTACGTCTAAGGAAAGGACTTGATCCAGCTTTTCAGTGAATGAATTAAGATCAAAAACTGAAGGTATATAACAAAATGGCATCTTCGCACCAATTTCATAATGAGGGGGGATTGGAGAAAGCAAACATGGCGCACCGATAAAAAAAGCCTCTAAAACAGTTATTGGTAAACCTTCATAAATTGATGTGTTCAAAAAACAGTCACATTTATTCATTAAAGAATGTATATCGTCTTGAGGTAAGATACCTAAGTAATGGATGTTAGATAGTCTCTTGAAAGCTATTTGATCTAATTCTGAAGTATCGGCAGGCAAGCCTAGTATTATGAAAGAAACTCCATTATTTAAATAACGCCCGGCTATTTGCAAAACTAAATTATAATTTTTTTGTTTTGATAACTTTCCAACACACAAAACTATTTTATTACCTTCTTTTATACCTGCTTGAAGAACTAATTGTTCTGCCTTGTTACTAACTGAAGGAATAGCAATGCCATTTTCAATAACGATCTTTTTACAATTTCTATAACTGCAAGTATTTAAAGAAGCATTTGAGCAATATATAGACGGCTTAGTTTTATTGATAAACATGTTAGCCCTGCTCCAAACTTCAGGGGCATTATGGAGAGTAATGACTTGCTTATTTTTTTTTCTTAAAAATGAAGGTTTTAATAAAATTCCTACAATTAGATGAGACATCTGTAAGTGGGTATTAATAATATCAAATTCAGTCTTTTTTATGACCCTTAAAATGTTAAAAACACTTTTGAATATTGAAATATTTTTACCTAACCTTCTGTTTGAACTGATAATCTTAACCGTAGATTTACTCAACTTACGAGTCAAGTTTTTCTCAAAATTAGAATTAGTTAACTTATCAATAACTAGTAATGATACAGCATGACCAGCAGTACTTTGTTCGTTAGCTAACATTACAACAAATGTTTGGGCGCCTCCAGGGTATAGATTATCAATTATATGTAAAATTTTCATTTTTTTTTAATTTTATTTAACATCAAAAAGAATCATACGATGTTAATATTTTATCTACATTACTTGCCGATACATTCTTATCTGAGTAAGATTTAATCTTTTTTTTGTACTCTTCTAATAGCTCCTCATTTAATAACAAATTACGAATCCTATTAATTAAGTCATCAAGATTACCCGTAGGGAAGGAAAAATTTTCCTGGTCAAAACAGTATTCGAGCAAACCGGGGCAATTAGATACCAGTACCGGTAATTCATAAGCATAACAAGTCATCACAACCCCGCTCTGAGTGGCATCTAAGTATGGTAAAACACAAAAACTGGCATCGCTCATTAATTCGGAGAGGATCATTGAATCAATAAACTTATTTATAATTTTAATATTAGGATTTGAATTATTGCTTAAAAATTCTGGAGAGTAATTCATGTTGGATTTTCCAGCAATTATAAAACATACATCATTAAATTCTTTACAAAGCTGTTCTGCTGCTGCATAGAATAAATCAACACCTTTATAAGGAGAAATTCTTCCAAAGAATAAAACTTGCCTTTTTGAAAATTTTGATTTTTCGTTCAAGATTATCTTTCTACTATGATATATCGGTGTTTTGAGTGTAATTGTTCTATTAATATATTGTTTGAAAGTGGAATTGAAAAGCTCAGTGGAGAAAGATGAATAAAGTAAAAATTTATCTATATATTTCATGTATATTTTATGTATCATTTCCATCCGCCTTCGTCTTTCACCAGTATGTGCAACAGGATCATGAATTATATAATAAACCTTTCTATTTCTAATTCTGATCAGAAAATAAAAGTCAGCTAAACTTAAATTTTCTAAAATATTTAAATCTGCATTTAGAATACTTTTATTTGCCGACAATAATTTTATCCAGGTTAAAGTATTTTTTAAACTGGTTTCCTTTACTTCCTCATATACGAAAATAACATTAGCCCCATCCAAATAATTCCTATACTGCAATCGTATCTTGTTTTTAACTCTCTCGGTTAATATGAAAGGCTTTCCATAACCCGCAATTGAATCATCTTCTATCTCCATATAATCAATACTCCACGTTGATATGATAATAATTACATTAAGTATAGTTTTTTGTTTCAATTCCTTAATCAATTCAAGAGCAATATCATTAAAAAAAGGACGAGTTATATAATTTACAGTGAGCATTTTATATATGGTAGGTTGAGCATCTTAACTACTTGTGACTTGGCTGTAATCCATAGTATGTTTGGACTGAGGGTGATAATGGTGGCTTCGCCGCTCTTTTTGCTTTTTATCTAAGCTATCTTGTTAGAAGTTTGTAGAAGCTAAAGCCTTTCACTAAAGTGCATAACTAAAGTAACGAGTTGAGACGAGTTAAATCCTTGGTTTAAACTTATAATACATTTTAACCTGGGAAATTTTCTAAGATGATGGTATTGAATATAAATTTACAATGTAACCTTCTGTTGCGTTTTCTTTTGAAATAATTTTCCCTGGATTACCAATTACTATTGAATTATCAGGCACATCAAAATTGACATACGCATTTGGTCCGATTAAAACATTGTTACCGATGGTAACTTTTCCAACAACTGCACAGCCCGGACTCAAATAGACTTCATTCCCAATTGTAGGTGCACCCTTATGCTCGCCCCTGTTAGTTTGACCAAGTGTAACCCCCTGAAGAATGGTACAATTATCCCCTATTATACTTTTTGAATTGATGACCACATACCCCCAGTGCTTTAGCATAAGCCCCTTCCCTATTTTCACTGTTTCGGGTATTTGATATCCGTATTTTTGTCTATATCTTTTTAAAAAAAATCTACAAATAATACCTCCTATTGAAAATTTGTCAAGCTGTAAACATTTACGATGAAAAAAGGTGTACCGAAAACCTGGCTCATTTTTAAGGCATTTTACAAAAGATTTAAAATCTACTTTACCCTCATACCTATACAAGTCTGATTGGATGTATTTATCAATCATTAAATATTGAATAAATAATTCTACTTCAACAATTTATGGTGAAACTTTATTTTGATAATCAAACCCTTCGTTGACATACATTCGGTATAATCTCTCTTACTTTATAGGTGCTTAGCACGGCATTTCTTCTTTAAACAACACTTTCTCACTCAATATAAAATGCATTGCCAGCATTACCATTACAATGTGTTGTTACCAAACTATTCAACCCCTTGCCTGGTATCGCTTATCCCGAACTCTTATTTTGCATCTTGAAAAGAGGGTTCTACAAAATAGCGTTATGATTGCAAAACGAACTAACTCTTCTGCTGTAAACTTGTTTTGCTTCACATCACTTAGTCATACTTTTATCTCGCGCAATCTATAGGCGTAAAAAATACTTACCCGAATTTGGAGAAATAAATATAGATAGTGAATATTCCTTTAGCTATATTAAAATCTATGTAAATGAGTCTTTTAGTATTTACAGGAATCATTTTTTTGCTTCTAAAAAAATGTTTGAATTAAACAACTTCAGTTTACTTGAAAAGTTTGCCATTTTTTGTCTAAAATTTATTGATGGAATTAGTCCAAGTAAGTATTCTGAAAAGAGGATGATTTGTAAATAAAACGACCCAATTATTTTTTTTTGTGCTTCAACATTAGATCCAAA
>CAXUMK010000045.1:14322-28535 GCA_964251885.1 uncultured Segetibacter sp.
AGTTTAGAAAAGTAGATAACCCAGTTCTTTCTAAAATGGGAGTAAACTTATATGCGTAAGATACGTTTGTAAAACCTGAGGCCTTCGCTATTTTCATTAATTCATGAAATGTATATTCTTTTAAGTGCATCCCTTTTGCTGTAGAACATCCAAAAACGCGGGAAACATCGGATGGCCCAGTATATAAATGAGGTGTACCAAAGATATATCTGCCGCCTGATTTAAGAATTTTATTGGCGGTTTGAAAATGTATATTAATATCGTCGGGGTGAATATGCTCAATTACCTGGTCAGAAACAACTAAATCATATTTTCCGTATTCTTCAAAAAGATTTAAGTGAACTCCATCAGTAATAACCCATTTAACACCTGCTTCAGAAGTAACAAATTTTTCTCCTCTTTCGCTGGTTATTTCTGTAGCGGTACAATCATGGCCACATTCTGCAAGGTAAGTAATCATTGCTCCTTTCCCTGAACCTACTTCATATATACTCAAGGGAAATTTACCTATCGCGTCAATCCATTTTGAAAATCTGAGATGTGGTAATTCCTGTTGAGAAGTATGCACCAATTTATTCAACCAGCTTAACTCGTGATATAATCTGCTGTAAGCATTTTCAAAAATTTCCCGTCGATTTTCCGGAGTTGATGCCATTAATTGTGCGGTTAATTGTTTTTCCAAATTCCAATGATGCAATATCATCTCTTCAGATATGATCGCATCCGAAGGAATACTGTAATTCTCTTTATACCTTTTGATCAACTCATCGCCCCGTGGTTCAGTTTTTGTGATATTCATACTTTTTCTGAATATTTAAAATTGGTACGAGTAAAATAGTGATTAATCCGGTAAATCAAGAAAAAAGAGAGCCCTAAACTTATGATTAATTTCGCACTAATAATAATACAAAGCATAACAGCGGCTTAAAATCCGTCTTCATCCAATTTTTATTCATATTGCTTCTTTAGAACAGAGGATAAAGCCGACTAAAAAGGAGCTATAATCTGGTTCTAAGTAAACTTGATCGATGCAATCCCGTACTCTAATTATTACTCGGTTTAGTAATATGAAAACTAAAACGTTTTCAAATATTCACAACTTTGGAAGTAAGAATGTGTACAGAATTAATTCTACTTATTATACATTTTGATATTAAAACCGGCAAAAGGATTTCTGCCTTTTTCAAATAAGTAAATAGCAAATACTATAGGAATAATAAACCCGGGATTGAATGTTGCACTCGTGGTTAAACCGGTAAACAATAAAAAAATTATAAACATTCGTGCATAAGCATGCTCAGATAATAATTTAGCTGTAAAAGCCTTGTAAAATATAATTAGATAAGCAATAACAGCAAGAATTCCAAAATAAGTGTATAATCCTAAAAATCCTATATCCTCTATATAGTAAAGGCGCTTTGCCTGTATCGTATTAACAAATTCAGTGTAACTGTTTCCTTCACCATACGATGTTCCATTACCGAATATGCGGGTAAAAATGGAAGGTTGAAAATCTGTTAAAAAATAATTTGCTGCTTCTACTCTTATATAATTATTACCACTCTGAACGTCATTTTTCGTTCTCCTTTGCATGGTTTCGTAAAAACTGGTTTCTGAAATAAAAAAAAAGCCTACAGCGCAAACAATCAGCAAGACAACTTTCAAAAAAAAGTTTGTTGACTGTAACAGGTAAAACAGAGTTATTATGAAAGTAGATGCTAGGTAAACTCTGGTTTGATTTAACACAATACATAAGGAGGACAATAGTAAAAAAACAATCCATAAAAGTCCTTTGCTTGATTTGTACTTGTTTAAGGATAAAAAATAAAAAAGAAACAAAAAACCATCCCCGTTTATAAAAATTCTTTGTACATAACTTGTCGGCTGACTTTGGTCACTATAATAAACAATTAATTTAGGATAAATAATAAAGCTCGTCAGAAAAACAGCTATAAACATTAAACCAATAACAATAATTGTCTTTTCAATTACTTTTATGTCAATGTTTTTACTGACTAAATAAAAATAAAAGAAATATCCTGCTCCCTTAAATAAGGATCCAAAAATTGCAAAATTCATTCCCAGATCCCAAAATATCCTGGCACTTACAGCGCTAATTAAAATGGACAGAAGTAACAATGTTACTGGCAATGTAAAATAGCCCCTGTTTCTCTGCTCTATAAAATTTTTTATAACAGGAATGACCGGGATAAGCAATAATAATCCAAAAAAATAATTATAAAAACCGTTTAAAGGGTCAATAAATACGGGCCTGAAAAAGCTGATAGAACCTAAGGCCAGTAATACTATATAATAAAATTTCCCTTTCATATCTAACTCAATGTGACTTATCTTTCAAAGTAAACTTTCTTAATGATAAACTATTTTTCAAAAAAACAATCATCTTTATTGGAGAGTCGGATTAAATTTCAGTGTATATGTTAAACTATTCTTTCTCTTTCTTTTGAATATAGCAGGGTTACCGGCTACTATATCATCTTTTGAAGTACTTTTAACTACAACTGAACCTGATGCAACTACGGTTCCCTCCGCAATAGTTAAATTAGGCAAGACAGTGACCCCTGATGAAATCCATGAATGATGACCGATTATAACATCTCCACCGGCTGTTGCATGTGTTTCTGAATCCGGAATATGACCTAGAGTCCAGATTCTTGTGTAAGGGCCAATATCAGCATGTTTGCCTATATAAATACGATTGACGCGACAATCCAGCAAACAATATTGATTTACAGCCACACCTTCTTCTATATATATTCTCCAAAAATAAAGTATCCTGGTATGCATTAATATAACTGCAGAAGGGTGAATATTACGGTTAAATAATCTTAAATAGGATAATCTAAAAAAACGATTTGGAACATGAGTAATTAAATTATTAAATGAATAATCTAAAATAGACTTTACCAAGTTCTTCGTTATACCTATATATCTAAAAAATCTTTTTACAAAAGACATTTTATTAGCTTAGCCGTTTTTGTAGTTTAATCGCTTCGATTTTTTGCTCTATTGAGGCAAAGTAGTATCCTTTAATATAGCCTCTAATGTAGCCGGTGCTTATCCTGCCCGCAAGTTCAAATGCATGAAGCAGGGAAAAAATGGTGTATTTCTGGGATTTTAACCTTAACCAATTCCTAAAATAATTCAAATACATTTTAAATAAAAAAGACAGTAGAATTGCTAACACTGCAGGAATAATTAAAACCTTTTTCCAAAAAAAGATACCGGTTAAAATTATGAGTATGCAGGCAAAAAACAGTATCCAGGAAAGCTTTCGTATAACCATTTTTATAAAATCGTTGTGCTGAATATTAGCTTCACCATTCCCTAATCCATACCTGTATGCCTCCTTAATATACCCGTTAGCAGTTTCATGCCTTATCCAGGATGCATAAGGTTTATTTTCGATAAAAATAGGATACCCAAGTTTTCTTATCAGCATTCCAAATACCATATCGTCGGCGGCTAATGTTAACCATTCGCAATACCCGCCTATATGATCATAAACTTCTTTTTTATAAGCTATTGATCTCGAGGACGGAATAAAAGTATCAGGTGAAAACCCTCTATTATACCCATTATTTAAAATGTATGCCGCCTTGGCTGCTTTGGTTCTAATTTCTTCTTCAATTACTGAATAAGCTCCTCCAACTACTTTTACAGAAGTATCATTAAAAGGAAGAATTAATGATTCGAGCCAGTTAACATGATACCGGCATCCAAAGTCCATACTTGCAATTATATGATATTTTGCAGCCCTGATTGCAATGTTTCTTCCTTCGGCAACATTGCATCTTAATTTTTGAAATAATACTATAGGTACAGCTGAAACTTCCTGCCATTTTTTCAACATTTCAAATGTACCATCTGTAGAACCGGCATCAGTTATAATAATTTCAGAAGGCTGTAAAGTTTGATTGGTTATATCTTCAATGGTCTGATCCAGTCTTTTTGCCTCATTAAATACTGTGCTTACTAATGTAAAATACATACTTATCAAAATAATTACTTTTCACAGGTGAATGAACTATTAAAATTCGAAATTCGTCAGACTTCCCACCTTACATTTTGTTTAATAACCTTTGCGGGAACTCCTGCGGCCAAGCAACCCGAGGGTATATCTTTATTCACAACAGAGCCGGCCGCAATAATAGCACCATCGCCTATACTAACGCCTTTTAAAATTGTAGAGTTCATCCCTATCCAAACATTATTTCCTATATGCACCGGCATTGTCACAGGTTTATCAGAGGGGATTATTTCATGAACGTCAGAATCCCAAATGATAACATTTGTAGATATAGCAACACTGTTTCCAATTTCAATTTTTTCGAAAGTACAGATATTGGTGTCGTTGTTTATAAACCCACTTCCCAATATTAAACTAGCACCTTTGTTAACGTAAACTTTAGCACCGGAAAAAATTTTAAAATTTCCATTTACGATCAATTTCGAGTTTGCCGCGAGCATTAACACCGACGGAAAAAATTCAGATCCGAACCATGACAAATTAAATAGTAGTTTTCCAGAGCAACTGATATTAATACTCGCTCCTTTTACTATTTTTAGAAAATTTTTCTTGTATATATATATCCCTCTTTTATAGAAACGCGATCCTTTACCGTGAAATTTTGTTATAGTCCACGCTCGGCAAGTACTAATAATTTCAAGTCCATGAAAAAACGTACAAAGTGCTGTAATTTTTTTAATCATGCATTCAATTTAATGCTCAACTCAAAAGCCCCCTCAATAGCTTTATCCATATTATAATATTCCCATTCCGCAAACCGTCCTAACAGATGAACTCCATATTGTTCTAATACTTTTTTAGCGTCAGTAATCACTTTACGTGTGGCCTTATCCTGGATGACATAAGAATTGGGTTCATAATTGTAATCCAAAGGTGTTAAATTACCAGGTAGTTTCTTTATTTCTTCAACCATTATCTCATAATCCACTTTCCCCGAAAACTCAACAACACATGTCTTCCTGTTTGTTCCCCTGTTATTGCTCGGACTAAAATTGCCGGTATAAATAATACGGTGAGCACGTGTAAAATCTTCAGGTATGTATAGCCATGAAATATCATTATCATCAGTTTCGCAAAAAAGATTAGATGTTCCATTCGATCGCAGGCTTTCAATGTAATTGATATCTATATCGGCTTCATCTAATACTTCTTTAATATACCGTGGCAGCTTCCTTATATCGCCACAATATATCAATTTGTCACATTCCTTACCTGCTACGATCAGCTTATCTGTTGTTCTTGATATGTCATTTACTGTTTCCCCCGTAATTATGTTTAGACCGTCTTTTAGCCTGTCAACGATAAACTGTGAACCATTCTCTTTTGGATAAAAAAAACTTGCATGAACCATATTTGACTCTTCCTCCCGGATGATATTGCTTTGGATTATTTCACTTAGGTTGGGCATTGGTAGCTTGCCTTCAAGCCATTCCATTGCTACGGTGCTAAGATCCGTTCGCCAGATCTTTTTGTTATATGGCTTAAAGTATAGCTGATAAAGTGTTTCACCAAAACTTCCCTTAAGAAAAAGCTCAAAGTTATCATATTCAAATGGAGACAAAGAAGGCTGTTTTTGTAATTCAAGCAATTCTGTTATTATCTTTCTAATTACAGGTTTGTCAAATAGATAAATATAATTTTCGATTGGGTAACCAATTATCGTATTGTTATAAAAAACCTTTGCATTTCTTTTAGCCTTAACAAATTCATTATCCCTGTCAAAATGTGCCCAAAACCAGTCTAAAACTTTTTGGTTACGTGAATTGAAAACATGCCCACCAACTTTATGAAAAAGGCAATCCTTAACTCTTTCACATTTTATCAATCCTCCTGCCTGAATCTCCTTTTCGAATAAAACTACTTCATGATTGTTATTAAGCATTCTGGCAATACTTAAACCTGAAATACCACTGCCGATTATAGCTATTTTCATTTATAATTTTATGTATTAAAATTCTATTGAACGAGGAATGAAGCGCAATTTATGATTTTGAAAATCTTTGCTTTAACGCAACCAGTGAGTCTTTCAATATTGAAAAATTCAAATATTCTGCTTTGAATACATTAATTCCCTTGTTTCTTAATGTAAAATATAAAGCACACGTAATAAAGGTTTCTGTCAGCATCCAGTTACATGCAGTAGCAGTGTAACCCCAGGTTTTAACTGTGAAAAAGTTAGCACACACACTTAGTATTGCCCCACTGGCCACTATGTTAAATAAAATCTTATCCATTTTTAAGTTAAGCATAATCTGTATGCCTAAAATATTAGACAGCACCAGTATTAAAGGCATAAAAGATAAAATTCGTAGAACACTTATTGCCGGTTTAAATTTGTCTCCATATAATACCTGCAATAAAAAAGGACCTATGACCAATAATCCAATTCCCAATACCAAGGTTAATACAACAATGAAGGGTGTGATTTTCTGTGCCATTTCTATGCCTTTATTCTTACTTTCTCCAAATGCTTTTCCTATAAATGGGTACAAAGCCTGGGAAAGAGGCAGGGTTAAAACTGACTGTATCACTAAAAGCAAACGGACCCCTGCAGAATAATAACCTACTTGTACATTACCCTGATATAATCCTAATATAAAGGTGTTGGAAGTAGTATACAAACTACCTATAACGAGAGAAAAGAACACAGTTTTATCTTCCCACAGATATTCGAAGCACCTTTTGAGCGATACTTTAATTAAATCCAGGTCATATCTCTTAACCGCCCATACAAACGAAAGAATAGCAATGATGATTTGAATGGCAGCCCAAAGCAAAGGCTGATAAACGTAGTCCGACTTTTTTTGTATCACAAAAAAAATGGAAAATGTAAAAAGTAATTTAGTAATAAAATTAAAAAGTGCAATTTTAGGCAAATCACGCATTGCCATAAACAGCCAGTTTTGGGTAAGTAGTGTACTTATGCAAATAAGAAATGAAAAAATTAATAACTCTTTATCATTTTTAAATTGAGGTACAGTAAAAAGCAGAATAACAAATATAATAACTGAGATGAGGAATAAAATAAATTGGGCATAAAGAACTTCACTGAAAACAATACTGCGGTGAACCTTATTGTTTGGGTCCTGTGCTATTTTTCGGGTTGCTGTCAAATCAAACCCAAACCCTATGAATAAAACAAAATAAGCAATAAACGATGCAGCAAAGTTTATGAGACCAAATTTATCCGGTCCAATAATGCGTGATACATAAGGAACAGAAACAATTGGCAATACATTATTGGCAATTTGAACCAGGCTTAAAGAAAAAAAACTTTTAGAGAGATTCTTTTTTTCCGAACTCATTAAATTATATAATAATTAATTCTTTTTTATGCTATAACCTGGAAACATCTTAACAAGTAATGCCCTTCTACTATATTTCTGTATAAGAATTAAGGTAAAACTGTAAACCTGCTTTAAAATCTTTTTAACAATCCCTTTATGTCTTTTACCACAGTTTCTTTTTCACCAGAATATGAATTATAGGAGTTATAATAAGTGAAGTTATTCATTTTGACTCCATTGAAAACAATGGTAAACTTACTAAACCGCTTGGCTTTGTTTAGTTCACTAATAAAGTCAAGTTCGTCTTTATGTGTATAATTATTTCTAACAACGTAAAGCGAGGCATCTGCAACTCTTGAAATAATTAATGCATCGGAAACAATATGTACGGGAGGAGAGTCGATAATAATATGATCATACATTTTTCTTAACTCTCTTATCATTTCATCCAACCTTTCTTTTTCAATCAACTCAGAAGGATTGGGTAAAATAGAACCACAACTCAGAATATCCAACCCAGAGATACCTGAAGGCCTGATCAATGGCTTAAGGCTTAAAGTTTCATCAGCAAGATAATCGCTTATACCAGGATGCTCCGAAGATAAACCATAAACTGCTGCGACTTTTGGTTTACGAAGATCCATTTCAAGTATAATTGTCTTCCTGGATGCATAAGCGAGTGTTACTGCGAGATTTGAACTAATAAAGCTTTTCCCTTCACCGCTTACGCTCGATGTAAATAAAGTTACACGACCTGTTTCAATTTCACTACTACCTAGCAGATGGTATAGATTGGTACGAAGGATTCTAAACTGCTCCCCTATAACAAAATTTCTTTTTTTGGGAGTAATAACCAAAGGTTCTTTACCATAATGTGCAGAAATCTCACCTATAACGGGAACTTCTGTTTCTTCTTCAACCTGGGCACGGCTTGATATATGTTCATTCATCATCTTCCTCAGGTAAAGAAAGCCAGCAGCTATTGCTGCTCCGAAAATTAAAGCTGCTGCGTAAATAATAGGAACAATAGGCCATTTCATTCTTCCTACGTGTGCATCATCTACTACTTCAAAATCCTGTCGGGTAGATGCATACTGAAGTGACAACTCTTCACGCTTCGATGTCAGCAATTTGTATAGTTCTTCCTTAGTTTGCCTGTCTCTTTCCAAAGCATTATATTCCTTTTGCTGGGTAGGCACTTTATTAAGAGACATTTGTACACCGGAATTAACAGCCTGCAATTGCTGTTTATTGGCGAGCAGCGACGATTTTAAGGTTTGAATTTTGGTTTGAATTTTATCCTTAAAATCTTGCTTCAAAGCTGCAATTTGCCTGTCAATTGAAACAAAAAGTGGGTTGGCCTCCGGAGTGATAGCTAATTTTTCTTCGCGCAATTGTTGCAGATCTGTTATTTTGCCATAAAGTACAGTTAAGCTGTTATCCTCAAAAATACTTCCGTTTCCTGCTGGTAACTTTTCAGTATTTGATATAGAATTGGCGTAATTTTCCAGGCTTTCTATTGTACTGAGTTGTACATTTACATTTGTAAGTGCCTCTGTATTTACTTCTTTTAAATGTCTGTTTCTTTGAGCGTCTTCAACAACATCCGTGATCCCTTGTTTGTTTTTGTATTTCTCTAAAATTCTCTCTGTTGAATCAAGGTCGCGTTTAAGGGTATCTACCCTTATGTTTATAAACTGAAGTGTTTTTTGCGCCTGGTTATATTTGGCCATCCTCGCATTCTGTCCATACAAATCTATAAGTGAATTCAGAATGTCCCTTCCCCTTGCAGGTACCTCATCCGAAGTTGATATGTTTAGAAAAGCACCCTCCTTAGTTTCTGTTGCAACCTTAATCCCGTTTTGATAACTGTCTGCAACCAAATCTGGATCTCGTATAAGAATATTTATGGTTGACCCTATAAAATTCTTTAGGTAGTTTGTGGGCTTTAGTTGCCAAACGCCAAAAGTGCCTTTGATAGAGTTGGAAAATAAACAAACTTTTTCATTACCTCCCTTTTCTTTAATCGCAAAAGAATTTCCATCCTTTATCACAACTTGCAACTTTTCTCCTTGAGGGCTAAGATTAATATTAGTATCAGTAAAAGTAAAATCGATAGGAGATCTTTTATATAAGTTAGAAGTTTTTAAACCTCTCCTTTCTGTATAATCAACCCATAAATGTAAATTTTCAACAACTTGATAGATTAACTTCTTCGATTTAATAACATTAATTTCGTCCTCAACAACAACTGGGTTATTGATAGGATCCAATTGGCTTAGTGAACCATTATTGATAGGCTTATTATTGTCAGTGGTTGGATTAGTAAACCTGACTGCTGCTGTTATTGGGTAAATCGGTGTCGCTGTTGCAAGGTAATAATAGGCAGCGGCTATAGTAATAAGAATGCTTACAACAAAAAGAGGCCAGTGATATACATACTCTTTAATAAGATTCTGGCTGTTGGAAGGTTCCGTGGAAGAAGCAGGTAATATAAGAGCCGTGGATGGATTGAGCTGTTTATTCATATAAGTTTAATGTAATTATTTTCGGGTAATGTATATTACAAATGCAGAAACCAGTAATGATAAGCTGGAAATAACGATACCTACTTTTTGATATGATCCTGCATCGGCTTGTACTTTTGCTTCATTGGGTTGCGCATAAATAACGTCGTTATTTTTAAGGTAATAGTAAGGCGAACTGAAAACATCTTTGGAAGTTAAATCAATATTAATATACTGACGGTTTCCATCCTTTTCCCTTATCAAAAGCACATTTTTACGCACAGCTGTTGTGTTAAGATCACCGGCGAGGCTTAGCGCTTGTGTAAGAGTAATTTTTTCGTTTTGGATAGTAAAACTGCCGGGAAATTTCACATCACCCAAAACAGCTATTTTAAAATTTAGTATCCGCACATTTACGACCGGCTTGCTAAGGTAAATCTGTAGTTTAGATTCAAGCTGAGAAGCTATCTCTTTCGTATTTAGCCCTGCAACTTTTACCAGCCCGATTGTTGGAAGGTTAATATTACCATCCTGGTCAACGAGATAACCTACTACGGCAGATTGCTGTATTTCATCCAACGATTTCATATTGGAAGTTATATTATAATTATAAGGCAGATCCGCTTCATGATTTAAGCTTGTTACTACTAAACCCAATATATCTCCAGGCTGCATGGTTAGGGGAGAATAGTTATTGATTTTTTCTTTAAATGTACTGTCTCTTCTAACATTCTGAAAATAGGGTACCTCTTTGTAGGAGACGCACGAGAAATTAAAAACAATAGCGATCAAAAAAAGTACTTTGGATGATTTCAATGTGATATGATTAATATGAAAAATGTATTATAATATTGATCTTTTAACGCTAAAATATTAACTTTCAAATAAATTTCGACAACTTAATGTATTTGCTACTTTGGAAAATAAGTTTAAAACAGGTGAAAATTTGAATATTTTAAAAAACAAAAGCTAAACCCCCTTACAAATTTTACGGCTTCGCCAGCCTCAGTCACACAGAGGCAGATTTAATAAACTCTTTATAAATGCCGCACACATACGCCAACAAATTTTTTTTACTCTTGCAACCTGTCCCGTTGCAAAAATTCAGTTTGCAAGAAGTGTATTGGCAGTAGCAATGATAGTGGTAAAATTTGAGGCCTCAATCTGAAGCACTATAATATGATGTTAGAATACAAACGCCAGGTAAGCAATTTTCGTATTTGAAAACAGGACTTATTGTATTCTGTTATCCGAAGAATACTATCTGAGTGGGATTACCAACGGGAAGCCATAAAGGGCTATCCTGTTTTCCTGTATAGCATAAGCTTGTTACTATATCTTCATTCCCCCTGTAGAGCATAATAACAATGAAAAACAACAAAAAAAATACAGGTAGAAATGTAAAAACTGGTATTAAAGTCATAATCTTTTTATATTCTTAAACGAATTAAGAAAATGGATAGTTTTAAAATTTTAGCTTTTATTTATAAAGGCTGCAATCGAATGAATATGCCAGTTACAATAGTGAATTTAAAAAAACCAAAGATATACCAATTCTTTTCATAACAAAATGGATAACAGTTTTTCAAATTCTATTAACGTTTTTTGAAATTCTCCTAATGTAAAATTATATTATTACAATAACTTCCTCTAAGACGATATAGTAATTCGATTGGTTGCTTGTTCACAAATTCTTAAAATTCGTCGTTGCATTTTTATCTGCACAGAGTGCATTCCAGGTTGGGGCGTAAGTTGGTTTTGCCATTAGTGAGGCTTAAGCAGGGTGCTCTCTCCTTCGGGGGTGAGCGGGCTATTCTCCGACTCTCCTCCGACTCATGTCTTACTCATGTCTTACTCATGTTCGCAAATGCTTTGGTTTATACGCTCAAACCTTTATTGTTTGTTTACAGTGGGCTGGTCAAAATGGAACAGATGTGTAATATAAAATACGGATATGATACTAAGGAAGCGTAAGACTAAGGCCAAAGTTACAAGAAAAACAGTGACTAACAGTCACTGAGACCAGCCGAAGGGGTACTAAAAACGGGTTATGCGGTTTTAGTGAGGAACGATAACAGCCTTTGCAGAACCTTGATCGGAAAATTCTTCAAAATGTTTTCTAATGATATAAATAAGAATAAATAAATGTACTGTCTGATAACTTTTTCTCATAACACTTATCAGGCTTAGTGGCCTTATTTAACGCATAAGTGCGGGTAATAGTATAACTATTGACTGTATCGCTAAAATCTTTTGATTCTATCTGTCTAAGGTTATTTTTTGATCCGTTGCCTATCGCGTTTATCAATATGCACTCGTTTCCTATAGCTAAGGGATTAATCGAGTTATCATAATAATAGATATTATCAGCAACAGGAATAAAAGAATTTCTGCTATAACTAAATAACTTTTTTTCTGTCAAATTCCCATTAAGATCGTAATTATAATCACATTTGCTGTTCAAATTAGTTTGTGATTGTAAAGAGTTTGTTAGATAACTGAGAGATGATACCACAATCCCTCCAGTATATATAAACACAGTGCTATCTTTTGCGGTAGTGCCCAATATGCCAAAATGGGAAGTGGTGTAGTTATAATTGGGCGTTGAAGAATTGGGATAATAAACGTAAGTGTATACGGTATCCGTTGCAGAAGAATTATGATTGATAACTGCGGCGATTTTAGAAATTCTTCCTGACAAATCCCGGTAATATCGGTTAAAAGAGATTGTTGTATTTGTATGGTATGTGTTTGTTCTTTTTTGGGAAATAATTCGGTTTGCAGTATCGTAAGAAAAATCAGTAACTATACTGCTGTCACCTTTTATACCTGTTATCTTCACCAGTAACTTGCCGGGAGGCACATCTATTGGTACCTCTGGCAACCTCAATTCTTTTTGGCATGCAAAAAAGTAAATTGAAATAAAGAAAATCAGCAATAGAAGCTTGTACCTCATAAGTCAATTCATTGATATACTAAAAATAAAATTACACCGTTTAAACAATAGTTATGAAACAGCATCTAAAAGATGTGATTTTTCGTACTTTTTAAAATAGTTACATTTATGGTAGTCTTAAGCAACATAGCTATGAAATTAAAATCAAAAAGGCTTATTTTTTTTCTTTTACCCTTTCTGATTTTTTCTTGTAAAAAAGAGGCAGAAAAAAAACCAGATTCTACCACTCCTAAAACCAAGACAGAAATGTTGAGTTCAGTTACCTGGAAATACAATGAATATTTTATAAACTATAATGAAAACAATACGATATTAGCTTATAAACCTGGTAAGGCTAATAATTTGTATGACTTGTCTAAAAGCAGGTTAAATTATAATATAGACAATACTTACCAGGAAACTTTAGAAACCGGCACAAAAGTTTCAGGCAACTGGAAATTCACAAACAGTGAAACTTTGATTGAATTAAAAATTAATCAACAAATTGTAAATATTAATGTTGTTTACATTGATAATAACAATTTTCAATGGATAAATAGTAATGGCGATATCTTTGGCCGAATGGTACCTGCAGGTAATTAACAATTTTCCCGCTCAAAATTGAAACAGTATCGTGATCAAAAACAGTATCGTGATCAGTTACAATTTTATGCTTGTAATTCTGTAATATTACTCCTAAAAGTAGTTTCATATTCTTAGATGGAATAATCACTTCATTTGGTGCATAGCTAATAAAATAATTCAAAATTCGGTTTGACAAGCAGTAGTACGAGTTAAACCAGGATGAAACGAAAAAAACAGAAAACAAGCGAAAAGAATAATCAATAAGAAAAATTATTTTAGAATGTTATGCTTTATGCAAGATAAAGTTCCCGCTAACGGGACAAGTAGTGCATTGCTGAATAATGAATAAAGGTACAATTCATCATGCAGCTTAACCGGTACAAACGCAAATGAAGTGATTGCTTCGTCGTTCCTCCTGCCCTACCGTGTGGACACATCTTTTTTAAATTAATATTGAGTGGAAATGGTTGATATTTCATAGTTGACATTAAGACTTAAAATAATGTTTTCGGAACATTACACTAAAAAAGGTTGTTTTTTGAAATTGACATTATTTAAACCTTTAATGTTTTAGCTCAAACTTTACCATGGTAAAAACATGCAAACAACCAAATAAAGATGTGTCCACACGGTAGCCTCCTGCCAATGACACATTGTGCAACTCATTTCAAATGAAAAAGGTTTTATATTATTTTAATTTAAAAATAATAAGAACTTTATTGAAAAAGGCAGCTTGATTAAAGTCTTAGCAAGACTTAACCGTTGAAAAAAACAAGCATGAAAAAAAAATGTTGAAGCCACAGTAGTACTACAGCTTAATCAGGGAACAACGAAAGGAATGGGCTGTT
>CAXUMK010000046.1:0-9836 GCA_964251885.1 uncultured Segetibacter sp.
TGTGTTGTACAAGCGACCATTGACCACTGACAACTGGTTATTGAACATTAAAAGTCCAAATTCTCAAATGCTCAATGTGCAATGTTCAAATAAGAACAATTGCTTAACTAAATGAAAATTGCCTTTAGGCGGGGGATTACCTAATCAAAACCACTGTTCCTTTTCGGCTTATCTCACCACCACAAATGGTTTTTGCTTTTATGTAATATACAAAACCGCCTGTACCCTGTGCAACACTCTTATAAGTTCCATCCCAACAACCAGATGGACTAGTAGTATAAAACACTCTTTCTCCCCAGCGGTTATAAACCGAAAACTCTAACCGGGTAACGGCTCCCCATGACTTCACTCCAAAACAATCATTTTTGCCATCGCTGTTAGGGGTAAAAGCGGTAGGCAAACCATAACCATTTGCTGCAGCACCCGTAAATTTTACGACAACCTGCATACTGTCATAATTGAAGCAACCTTGTGAATTAGTCGCTTTTACCACATAAGTTGTCGTTTCATTGGGAGAAACAACCGGATTGCCAATATTCGCATTATTCAAGCTGGAAGCAGGTGTCCACGAGTAAGTGCTGCCACCTACAGCAGTTAGCTGTGCAGTGGGATAAGTACAATCTATATCATTTGATTTTTGAATAGAGATCTGCGGCAAAGGATTAACCGTAACCAATGAACTAAGTGTATCGGTATGCTTACAAACCGAGTCATAAATGCGGACTTTGAAAGTAGTGGTTGCATCCGGGTTAACACTTGTTGCTGCATTGTAAGGTGATGATGCAAAGCTTGATAACCATACATATTCATCACCTCCCCCTGCTGTAAGGGTTATAGTATCGTTGAGACAAATGTTTGCTGAAGCAGGATAAATACTAAAATTACCAACCGGCTTTACACTCACTTTAACTGAATCATTACTTTGACAACCATTGCTCCCTGTAACAGACACTTTATAAACAGTAGTGGTATCGGCGGTAGCTGTTGGATTACCCGTTTGAGAACCTGATAAAGTATTCGCCGGAGTCCATTGATAGGCAGTACCGCCGGTAGCAAATAAAGAGACATTTCCTCCCTTGCAAACAGTGGTATCATTGCTTTTTGTAATTGAAGGGGCACTTAGTATCGTTATCCTCACAGTATCTTTTGCTTCGCAATCTTTTATGCTGCTTGCTGTAACAATATAATCTGTAGTAGCCAAAGGAATCGCGACCGGGCTGGCAACTGACGTATCGCTTAACCCGGCAGCAGGTGACCAGTGATACACAGTTGCCGCAGCAGAAGAGGTATTCAAAATTACAGGTGTGCCAAAACAGGCAGAAGTATCTTTAATTGAGTTGACTGTTGGCCTTAAAGCAACAGCAATAGCAACGGAGTCTTTGCTGCTGCATCCATTATTATTGGTTACGGTTACAGAATACACTGTCGCAGAACCAGGAGTAGCCAAAGGATTTGAAGTATTGGGATTGGATAAACCGGTCGCCGGAAACCATTGATAACCCACGCCTCCAGTTGCAGTTAACTGAACTTGTGTGCCGGCACAAATTGTTGTATCATTTGACAGAGAAATATCAGGGCTTTTTAGAACGTCAATTTTTACAGTGTCGGTGCCAACGCAACCGGGCGAATTATAAGCAGAAACGATATAGGTGGCTGAAGCAGCAGGAGTAGCTATAGGATTTTGATCGTTTGGGTTGGATAAACCAGCGGCAGGCGACCAATTGTAAAATGTTGCACCACTTGTATTGAGTTGCACGGAGTTTCCTTTACAAATAGCCGTATCTGCTATTGTTCGAATAACCGGTGCAGGTGTCACATTTACTTTTAACGAGTCCTGCTTTAAAAAAACCTGGGCAAAAGAAATATCATCTAAGGCAAAATCATTTCCATCGGCAATGGTATTATTATTTACAATGCTTATTGCAGCGGTTGTTGAACCGCCTGAATTCCAGGTCGTAAAAACCTGCTTCCATTGACAGGCTACGTTGCCTGCATTTATATTATCACCTAAAACAATTCCATTAATTGAAAAACGTAAGTTAGCAGGATTCAATGCAGCCAAAGATTCTATCCAGACAGAAAAGGCATAGTTTGTATTGGGAGAAATGGATATGCTTTCACCCCAAACTTTAGCTCCTGCAGCAGAAGAACCATTTACCATCATCATTTTGCCGCTTACCGTAGTATGTTCGGTGCAACTGTTGAAGTTTATATTCCAGGCATGAGAATCGTTTGCAACATAGTATTCTGCTTCTTTGGTATTTGGAGAAGCAGAATTATAATCAGAAGTAAATCCGGTATTACCCTGAGAAAAATCTCCATTTGCAACGAGGTCATTACTTTGCGCCTGGCTTGTAAAATAATAAGTAGTATTCTTAGTAGGTGTTATGGTTGTATTGGCAATGTTTGTATTGCTAATTGAAGCATCAGGCTTCCAGCAAAAACTGATACCGCTATCGGTTGCCAGTTTTAAAGATGTTCCCGTACAAATGGTAGTGTCAGCAGTAAAGATCACATTTGCCTGGGCAACAGAAATAGGAATAATCTTCTGCACAGAATCTTTACAAGTTGAGCCTTGAGATAACAGCTTTACGATATAATTTCCATAAGAATTATAGGATACAACTGGATTAGGGCTACCGGTTACAGTTTGCCCGTTACCAAAATCCCATGAATAGCTGGAAGCATTTTGATTAGATGAAAAGAATTGAACTGAATTTGGAGAACAGGTATTTTGCCTATAAGTAAAATCGGCGCTTATGCCATTTAAAACAGAAACTAAAACAGTATCATTTGCAGAACATGCTGCAGAACCTGTAGCAGTAACAATATACTGCGTTGTAACAATGGGAGATGCTACCGGGTTTTTGATGTTAGGATTTGACAAACCCGTTGCAGGAGACCACGTGTAGCTTGTTGCTCCCGTTGCATTTGCTTTTAAAGTTATTGATTGACCAAGGCACAACGAAGTATCCTTTAGAGGCTGAAAAACTGGCGGAGGCAGAACAACCACCTGTTTACAAAATGAAGACTGCGTGGATAATCCCTCGTCGGTAATCAGACTGATATTATAAATACCAGGTGCATTATAAGTAACCGGTGGAGGATTTTGGAGAGTGGAATTTGCAATATTTGCATTAGTACATCCCGGAAATTTTAGACGGGAAAGCGTATTATTATTTACATTAACGATAAAGCTATAAAGGTCATTACCTACCCGGTACACTTTTGAAATTGAATGCGGAAAACTTAAGTTGCCGGTATTGCCTAAAGAAACGGCAGATGGTGTAGCAGTAAGATTGTTATTAAAATCAAGACGTACAATATCATTAGTAGCTGAGTAATTAGTTACATAACCAAAAATCTCATTGCACGATTTATAAATAATAAGATCGCGGGCACTGCTCAAAGTATTGCCGGGATTTCCAATGTTTACACCAGTTGGTGTATTTAAAAGCGAATTACCAAAATCAAGACGGGTTAGAGATGAATTAGTAGAAGCCTGACCGCCACTGCCTGCATTGGTTATAAAAACATTCCAGTTATTATTGTTGTTGATTGCGTAAATACCTGTAGGGTAATTCAGGTTTCCAATATTACCGAGGTTAACCCCAGTAGGCGTATTATTAAAGCTACCTGAAAAATTAAAACGGGTGATTGTACTGGTGTACGCATTTATAGTGAAGCCATACCAGGTAGCTCCGTCCTGGAAAACATGTAAGTCTACCGGGTAAGCTAAATTTCCAATATTCCCCCAATTAGTACCAACAGGAGTGCTTGTAAGAGAGGTACCAAACTCCAGTTTCACAATACGCCCCTCAGGTACTCCGCCAACAATGATTGCATACCATTTCCCCTCATTTTTTACCATTTGTATTCCTTCGCAAAATTCCGGGATAACACCTCCGACATTTCCTAAATCAACTGTAGTTGGTGTGTTTAATAAACTATTGCCAAAATCAAGGCGAATGACTTTGCCGGGAGAATTGTTGGTAACAAATCCATAATAGTTGTTATTATCAAATGCAAAGTCTATAAAAACCGAAGAACTAAATCCGAAGTTGCCGATATTGGTACCAGTTGGATTGGTAGCTGAATTGGCCCCGCAAAAACTCCAGTAATAACTACTTGCATTGGATGATGTATTGGTGATATTTACAGGTGTATTTACACAAACTGTGTCTGGAGCGGTGAAGGTTGAGGTTGTTTCACAACTGCTGACTGTAATTATTCCCGTAATACCAGATACGTTGTTTGTTGATGGACATACGGTGGCATCTCTTATTGAAATAAGGTTATAAACAGTCGTTACAGTAGGATTTAATGATACATTAAAAGGAACACCTGATTGAACATTTGTTTGCGTATAAGTTCCGGAAGCATTTCCATATTCAATAGTAAATGGACCAGCTCCTGAAGTTGCAGTAAAAGTTAACTGCCCTTGCTTTCCGCTGCAGATCGTATTTCCTTTGATGGAGCCGGTAGGTTTAGGATTATCGGGCCAATTATACTTAGCAATAAAAATATCGCTGCCACCATTTGTGCTTAGGTTTTTTGTACCACTTCCAGGGTCAAAATCAGTATTGCTTGAAGAAAGAATGCCGGTCAGATACAAGTTTCCGGAGTTATCTGCAGCTACTTTATACGCGTCATCGTTCTCAGAGCCTCCTACATTAAATGCACAAACGTAATTTCCATTTACATCAAATTTCGTCATATAGAAATCATTCGCACCATTGCTGACCAAATTATCGGTAGTAGGGCCGGGGTTAAAATTCATAGTTCCCTGAAAACTTCCTGTTATATAGATATTGTTATTGGTATAAGCTAAACTCCAGGAAATGTCCGATCCACTACCCCCAAAATCCTTCGCCCATTGATATTGTCCACTTGCATTGTATTTAGCAATGAAAACATCTCTGTTATTACTCGTTAAATTAGTAGCTGCTGATGGAGATGGATTGAAGTCTATATTACTTCCATCAAAATCCCCTACGATATAGACATTGCCACTATTGTCAATTTCTATGTCTCTGCCAACATCAGTGTTGCCTCCTCCTATTGCAAACGCCCATTGGTATTCGCCGGTCGAATTATATTTTGCAGCAAAAATATCAAACCCTCCATTAGAAGTTAAATATGAAATCCCATTAACAGATGGGTCAAAATCCTGATTAGTCCCTTGAAAATAACCTGTAAGATAAATGTTGCCAGAAGCATCTATCTTAATTCCAAAAGGCGCATTATCTACATTACCTTCACCTAAATTAAATGCCCACTGATACTCTCCATTGGTATTATATTTTGCAACATACATTGTTCCTGTCCCCGCATCCAGTGTATGCACTCCTGATGCTGCTGGATCAAAATCAGGACTGCCCCTAAAATACCCACTGGTGTAAATATTTCCTGCATTATCGCAAGTGATAACCATGCCATTATCGCCTAAACTAGTTGCACCTACATTAAATGCCCACTGATATTTACCCTGACTATTATATTTAGCAACAAAAATATCACCCCCGTATCCAGGATCTCCACCTTCATCACCATTACTATTTAGCAAAGCAGTACCTGTAGCTGACGGGTCAAAATCAACTCCGGAACCTCTGAAATAACCAGTGACGTAAATATTCCCAGTTCCATCAACTGCTACAGAGTTTGCCTCATCTAAGTTGCTTCCGCCAAAGCTAAAAGCCCAGACAAACTTTCCATCAGTAGTGTACTTAGAAACATATCCATCTCTGCTTCCATTAGTACTTGAAAGAAAAAAAGTATTTGTAGGAGAAGGATCGAAATCTATATTACTTCCTGTAAAATAACCGACTGCATAAATGTATCCCTTATTATCAGAATAAATTACATGTCCAAGATCAGAGGAGGCACCACCTATATTAAAAGACCATTGATGATTTTGGGAAATGGATTGAATCGAAAACAGCAAAAAAAACAGTGCAAAGAGGGGTTGAAATTTTTGTAGCAAAACAAATTATATTAAAAAACACTTAACAAAAAAATATAAATAATAACTAACTCCATAAAACAATGTTATTGGAAGATATTTTTTATTTTAACGAAGAAAAGAGTTAAATATTATTTTACACAGTATTTATAATCGATAAAAAAAATTAAAGATACAATGGTGTAGAATTAGGGAAAGCTATACTAATCGGATTTAATAAAAAATAATTCATTTTTTAAGTTTACACCTCAATTTGTAATTTTTACAAAAACAAATGGTAAATGCCTTTTCGCTCTTGAAAAATATTATATATGTTTTGGTACCCTTACAATTATAAAAACTCCCTGATAGGACTTCATACAACTAAATAAATTTTCTGGATATTCACATATCAAAATTTTGCGAATAAATATTATTTTGTTTTATAAAAATCTTTTTAAAAACTCCGATAAGCCTTCCTTTAAGTCTTTTCAATCCACTTCTTTTCTTTTCATTTTCATTTCTAAGAAACTGATGGCCTCCGAATTTAGATTTATCACGCATAAGTATTTTTTTTTCAAAAGGAAGCTTAAATTCTTCCGGAAATGCATAAGCAGGTGATAATCTTTTTATATTCCGATTGAATAAGTATTTGTTCAGGTGAGATTCGTCATGCCAGATTGCAATTATCCCTTTATCCAAATCCTTTTGAACGTTATCTTTTAAAGTATCTGTCATCAACATGTATTCTGAAGCAAATCCTCCATTTAAACATCCCTGATAGTAATACTTTCCTTTTTGAGGAGAAACAAATGCGGCAGAGACTTTTTGGCTCTTTTCGTATGGGTACTTTTTATATGATACATTATAATATCCCGGATGTACAACTGCTACCAATTTTTCCTCAACTGAGGGTAAAAATTCTTCTGCGGTTATTTCTTCCACGAACAAAGCATTTGCATTAAAAAAAATAATGTAGTCAAATAAAAGCAATCTGTCGCGGACAGTTGAAAATACTTGAAACCTTTTTAAAGTCTCATAAGGCCACCCCTCAAAGCTCTTATAATATTTATGTATACGATTGTCCCCTTCATTAAACAAAAGTTCAGCATCAGTAAAAACGAAATATTCTTTTTCTGCATTTTTTATAAAAAAAGCTTCACAACTTTTATAAAATTCCTCCCAAAAAACTTTATATTTTCCAGTACATATATAGAGAACAGCAATTTTCATTAAGAAATTTTTTTTACTATTATTCCACAGTAAGGAGAGTAAAAAGAAGAATTGGGCAGTTGTCTTAAGATTGGTGTAGCTTTTCTAATTGCTTTTGTAATTATTCTTTTGATCATGCTTTTATTTTCCTTATTAATCCAAAAATTAAAGTTTCCGAAATAACCTGAAAAAACAACAGAATACCCTAACTTCCTAAATTCACTTTTCCATATATCAGGTCGCATACAGTCTAAATTATGCAATTGCAAATTTGGGTAATCCAAATAAGTATGCAGCGTTCTCTGAATAATCCCTCTAAAATTAGGAGTCGTGATTATGATAAAACCATCATCTTGTAATAATTTATCGTGCAGTTTTATTATTTCTGTAAAGTTTTCAAAATGCTCAATAAATCCAAAGGAAGCCACTATATCAAACTTACTACCCGAAGTTGCAGCATAATTTAAAACATCCCCCTTTTCTATTATCCCCGTGTTTATATTTAAACCGCTAAGCCATGCTTTAAAATCAGTTTCAATTCTGGGAGTTAGATCTATTCCATTTACTGTCAGTCCGAGTTTTCCAAAAAAAGATAAATAACGACCTGGATAACATCCTAACTCAAAAAAAGTAGTTTTCTTAGTCAAAACTGAAGAATACAATTTTACCCATTCCGTTACGTCATCATTTGCTATGTGATAATTGTACGTATCATACGATGTGTCCCAATGAGATTGAGGAACTAAATCCATATTAAAGTTTTATCAATTTTCAAATTTATCTTTATTACCTCTGATATTTAAGAATCTCTCTTTGGCTAATTCCCATAGCTGATGTATATCAGGTGTAAGATTTAAATAAAATGCTGATATTGAAAACGTTACAGTAAAAAGAGTACTTCTTATAATTATTCCCGTCCATCCGTGCAGATTATTGAAAAGATAATAACACAAAAAGTAAATGCAAAGCGCTACTACTACTGAATAAACAGATTTGGATGAAAACGGTTGCATTTTAAATTTTTTCCAAATAAAAATCAACCGAATAATATTGTAGAATGAATATGCAATAAGGTCTGCCAAAGCTGAACCATTAATACCTATTTTCTTTACCAGGATATAATTAAGAGGAATACAAAGAGAAAATAAAATCACTCCTGTAAAAACTTCAAATCTCCAGTAATTTGAAGTGCCAATCACCTGGCTGTTTACTCCTGTTCCGGCATCTATAATTGCTTTTATACTTAATAAAAGGATCACAATTTTCCCTCCTTCAAAATCCTTATTTATATTTAGAACAGAAAATAAATCGGGAATATTAAGCCATAAAATAAAAAAAATAAATAAAGCGATTAATAGCAAATTAATGCTGGTACGTGTGTATATTCTATAAATTTCAGCATGATTTTTATTTTTCCACGATGTGGATAGTATCGGTACGGTTGCTGAAATTATACTTCTTTGCGGAACCATAATAGTGCTGGCTATAAAGGCGGCTAAGGTATATACACCCACGTCTGCTAATCCGTTTTTGCTTACACTCGCTATAACAATAGCATCTATATACTGTGACAGTGTGTTTATAATGAGGCTTCCATATATAACAGCGCTGAAGACAATAAATTTTTTTGAAAACTTTTTTGAAACCCTGCTTATTTTAAAATTAAAACTTATGCTGCCAGTAGTGTAAAGATTCCAAATAAGGACAGCTGCAATAAATAAGTAAAGGCAGGAAAATGCTTTTATGAAAAAATTAAAAGTTATAAATCTAAAAAGATAAACACAAATAAGAACACTTTGTAAAAGCCGAAATCCTGTTTCTTTTAAAAAATTGGTCAGCACACTTTTTTTAGCAAACCAGGCAAAACCCTCAAAAATAGTAAAGTACAAGAACCCAAACGAAAAAGGCAAAATCCAGTAGTAATAATTGATAAATAAATTTGAACGCTGACTAAATTTTCTGATAAATAAAGGTTTCAGTACTATAACTGCAGCCGCTACGAGAATAAAGCCTATAGTTACAATAATTAAACTAACGGCAGCCTGATCGTTTTCCTTATCTGATAAATTATGCTTATAATATGGGTAGAATTTGTAGATATAGCTAACAACACCTAAGGTTGCAAAAGAAAAGAAAGTGATACCTAAATCTGTTATCAATCGTGTTAATCCATATTGTTCGGGAGTAAAAGTGCCATTTTTTACGTAGAGGTAAGTATTTATAAAGCCTATAACGAAACCTATATAGATGACAATAGAAGATAAAATTGTTTGCTTCCGAATATTTCCCATAAATACATAAATAATAGTAAAAAACTTTCACAGACTACAATAAAATATAAAAAGCCAGGCATTAGTTTTCATGTAAAGTAAAGTTAAATGGCTAATTACCTCCTAATCCTTCAATTAAATTAAGAGAGGGTTAATTGTAAAAGCCAAAAAGGAGTGTATTTAATCTTCTTTACCTAATTTTTAATTGATAATGCAAGATTATTTGGACACCCTACCGTACATCCTCAACCAGCACGATCTACATTACACGTGTTTTCAGGTGATGTGAACATTGATCAAATTGGAAACGGTATTATTATGAAGTCTCCCAATGGGCAATGTTGGAGAGTAACAGTTGCCGATGACGGTAGTTTTGTAAGTACTGCTATTGCTTGTCCATAATTGAGTTAAAA
>CAXUMK010000046.1:9861-26969 GCA_964251885.1 uncultured Segetibacter sp.
CCAAAGAATTCTACGACGAAAGATATGAAGATGGGTATATGGAAGAATGGGATCAATCGAAAAAAACAAAAGTGGAAGAAATAATTCGTTCACTTAATCTGCCCGAAACAGGTAAAGCGCTTGATTTTGGTTGTGGTAATGGTGTCTTTACTATTATCATAAAAAAATGTTTACCTCAGTGGAACGTTTATGGAGTTGAAATCAGTCCGGTAGCAGTACAAAATGCCAAAAGTAAGTTTACAAACTGCAACTTTTTTACAAGTGACGAGGCTAATAATTACGAACATTATTTTGATTTTATTTTTAGCCATCATGTATTGGAACATGTGCAGAATATGAGCGAAACTATAAAGGAGATGGACGGTTATTTAAAGCCAAAAAGTTACCAATTACATATTCTACCCTGTGGCAATGAAGGAAGTTATGAATATAATATTTGTAGACTTAATAAAAATGGAATTGAAAAGGATAAAGACAACCGTTTTTTCTTTGAAGAGCCTGGCCATTTAAGGAGATTGACTTCGTTAGATTTAATTCAATTGATGCAAAAAGTAAATTTTTCTGTAAGCAAGCAATTTTTTGCAAATCAACACTATGGAGCAATAAACTGGATTTCAAAGTCATCTCCGCGCTTTGTAAAAAAACTCACAAACATTTCAGATGCCCTTAATTCAGATGCAGAGAAAAAGCTTTTTGAATTGAGAAAAGAACTTTTAAAACTAACATACCTGCAATTTCCATATTCAAAGTATTGGATGATAAAATCTAAATGGTCGAAGAAAAGTTCCGACTACTTAAAATTGTCTTTTCTGTACATCCCTGCCTTGTTGAGTAAAAGGGTATATGAAAAATATGATAAGCTTGCCAGTGAAGAATGGAACAAAAGAAAAACAGAAGAGAACGGTAGTGAGATGTATCTAAATTTTCAGAGAGATTAGTTATGATAATTGCCCAAATAACTGGTGGATTAGGAAACCAGATGTTTCAATATGCAACAGCAAAAGCTTTATCGTTACATTTAAATGCCGAACTTAAATTAGACCTGCAAAGCTTTAAACAAGAGATATTACCTGAACTAGAAGTTCCAAGAAAATTTGAACTTACTGCTTTCAAAAATTTTAAATATACAGAAGCCTCCCAGGAAGAAATTAATTCATTTCATTCTGCCAATGCGATAAGCAAAAAAATTCAAAAGTTGCTTCCTCCATATAAAAGGAAAATTTATACAGAGCGAGAATATACTTTTGATAAAAACTTTTTCAGCAGTAACAAGCATGTTTACCTGAAAGGACATCGCCAAAGTGAAAAATACTTTAAACCTTTTGCTCATGAAATCCGGGAGATTTACCACTTGAATAATGACGTCATTAAAGAAATAAAGGAGTTAGCAACAGAAATATCAGAGCAAAATTCTATATCCATACATGTTCGTCGTGGTGATTATTTGAGATTACCAATAATACTTAACTGGCATGGAGTATTAGAAAAAGACTATTATTTTAATGGCATCGAGATTATTCGATCTAAAACGCCCGATGCAAAAATTTTTTATTTTTCTGATGATACAGAGTGGGTTAAAAAGGAATTAATGCCAGTATATCCGGGAGTCCTTGTATCAGAAAACATTTCTAAAAATCATTACCACGATTTCTATTTGATGCAATCGTGCAGCCATCAGATTACAGCTAACAGTTCCTTTAGTTGGTGGGCTGCCTGGTTAAATCCAAATCCCGAAAAAATAGTTATTGCTCCAAAAAAATGGTTTAATAATGCTCCTTACGATACTTCCGACCTCATCCCAGAAAGCTGGAATCGAATATAGCAAACCTAATGCGTTCCGTTAAGCATCCTCCGCTGATAAAACCGGCTCTGAATGCAAATGATGAATAGTGGTCTGAGCATTGTGTTTATGCCTGAAGAGTACCATAAACAAAACGGCGATTACCAAAGCATACAAAGCGAATGTTATCCAGATGCCATGCCAGTCTTTGCTGTTATCAGCATAAGTAAAATACTTCTGAATGACAAGCCCGCTTACCGAACTTCCCAGAACGGCGCCAAACCCATTGGTCATCATCATAAAAAGTCCCTGGGCGCTTGCTCTTATAGTTGGGTCAGTTTGCGTTTCTACAAACAGTGAGCCCGAGATATTAAAAAAGTCGAAGGCCATCCCATACACAATACACGATAAAACAATCATCCAAAGTCCATCGCCCGGATTGCCGTAAGCAAAAAGGCCAAAACGCAGAACCCACGCGATCATACTAATCACCATAACCCGCTTAATCCCAAATCTTCTAAGGAAAAACGGGATGGCTAATATAAACAGCGTTTCAGAGATTTGAGAAATGGACATGATGATAGCTGGATACTTTACCGCCATTGTATCTTTATAGATGTTTGTTTTTGCGAAGTCATGTAAAAAAGTATCTCCATAAGCATTTGTCAGTTGCAGTGCGCCACCAAGCAGCATGGCAAAAATGAAGAATATGGCCATTTTCGAACTTCTGAATAACGTAAAAGACTTAAGACCAAAAGCATCAATCATGGAAGCGTTTTGGCTTCGGCCCAACCTGGGAGGACATTTGGGTAAAGTAAATGCATACAAACCCAGCACGAAAGCAGCCGAAGAAGCCACATAAAACTGGCTAGCGGAAGTTTCGATATGTAATAAACTAACTACCCATAAGGCCACAATAAAACCGACCGTCCCCCATACTCTTACAGGCGGATAATCCTTTACCACATCCCCGCCTTTGTTCTTTATAGCATTGTAAGCAACTGCAATAGACAAAGCAAGTGTAGGCATATAAAACATCATATTCAACAGCATTACCCAGAACATGGCGACCGGGCTGTTAACCAAAGGAACCGTAAAAAGTACAATACCGCCTAAAATATGAAGGCCTCCATACAACTTCTCCGCATTCACCCACCGGTCGGCAATAATGCCCATAAGAGAAGGCATAAATATAGAGGCGATACCCATCGTAGAAAAGATAGCGCCGAACTGCGCGCCTGACCACTGCCTGGTCTGAAACCAGTACGCTCCTATTGTAATCAGCCACGAGCCCCATATAAAGAACTGTAAAAAACTCATCGCTATAAGACGAAGCTTGACATTCATAAAGAAAAGTAAGTTAGACGGAAGATAAGCAGATTTACAGTTAGAGTAACCAATGCAATGAAAAACGCGGCAAAAAATGTCAGGATTATTATTTGCGGAAAGAAAAGCTGGAAAAATATACAGGAAAGCCTTTATTAAGTTGTCAAGGCAATATTATTAACTGAAGGCTTTTTGGGGGACAAACATTTGTTCTTTCTTCTACTCCTGTTGTGTCACTCACTTGTACCACATCTTTTCATAGCAACCTATACACTGCATTATCTGTACAACAATCGTAAGTTATGGCATTAATTGGTCAAGGAATACAAGAGATTCTTTGGCTTGCCGAATAAAGAATAAAAAGTACAAGAGTGCGACGCAACAGAAGACTCATAGTAGTAATTGGGCTCGGTTCAACAAAATTCTATTAACCTTTTTATTTCTTGAAGTATAGTAACCCGGTTGTATCCTTTTTCTAAAGAGGATTGCTTCGTTCCTCGAAATGACGAGAAGCTTTGAGGCGCATGTTGTGGGTTTCAAGTCGCGATTTACCAGTGACTATTAACAACTCGCAACCTGGCCGGCAATTGCCACTTGCCCTTATTCATGTAAATTTGCATGAAAATTATATTTATAATGTCTTTCAATAACTATCCTGTTAATCAGTTGGTTTCAGCAAGTCAAAATACAGATTTAAAACGCATAGGTGAAAAAGTGCTCAATAGAGAACGGATCACATTTGATGAAGGTGTTTTCTTATTTGAAAATGCTTCCCTGTCTTACGCAGGCGCTCTTGCCAACTGGGTAAGAGAGCAGTTGCATGGCAACAAAACTTATTTCAACCGCAACTTTCATATTGAACCGACTAACATCTGCGTGTTTTCGTGCGACTTCTGTTCTTATTCGAGACTGTATGCCCACCGTGAAGAAGGATGGGAACTTGGTGTAAATGACATGCTCGAAATCGTGAAGAAATACGACGGCCAGCCAGTTACGGAAGTGCATATTGTTGGCGGAGTTCATCCTAAAATGGATTTGAACTTTTTTATAAATGTTATCAAACAAATAAAAAATCATCGTCCTGACCTGCATGTAAAAGGCTTTACACCCGTAGAACTGGATTATATGTTTAGAAAAGCAAAAGTAAGCGTTGAAGAAGGTCTGCTAAGAATGCAGGAAGCCGGGCTTCAATCGTTACCGGGCGGAGGCGCAGAAATTTTTCATCCTGAAATAAGAAGGCAAATCTGTGATGACAAAGTAGATGCCGAAGGCTGGCTTCGCATTCATAAAGCTGCTCACCACATAGGAATGCATACCAATGCAACTATGCTTTACGGCCACATCGAAAAGTTTTGGCACCGGGTTGACCACATGGAAAGACTGCGGCAACTGCAGGATGAAACAGGCGGCTTTAATACTTTTATCCCGCTCAAGTTTAGAAACCGCGATAATGCAATGAGCAATGTGCCCGAAAGCAGCATTGTAGAAGACATGAGAATGTATGCAATCGCACGATTGTACATGGATAACTTCCCGCACCTGAAAGCTTACTGGCCAATGCTGGGCCGGCAAAACGCACAACTTGCACTTGCATTTGGTGTAAATGATATTGACGGAACCATTGATGACTCTACTAAAATTTACTCAATGGCCGGCAGCGAAGAGCAAACTCCTTCTATGAATACAAAAGAGCTGGTAACGCTGATTAAGCAGGTAAAAAGAGAGCCTGTAGAAAGAGATACTTTATACAATGAGATTAAGAATTACAGTTATGATGAAGCGGAGGTAGATCCGATTTTAAATTAGCGTATTTCTGGTGATATATTGTGCAAGTCATTCAATGTATAACTCTGTACAAAAGGCAACCTTTACAGAATGAGAATTAGCAAAATCGAATTAACCAATTTTAAAAGATTTACTCACTTAACCATTTCAGATATACCTGATACTTCTAAATTAGTGTTGTTGATTGGCTCTAATGGTTCCGGGAAGTCTTCTCTTTTTGATGCTTTTGATTGGCTTAACAAAAGTGGTTATAAACAAAAAAGTCTTTTTAACCAGGAAGGAAACGAAAACTATTATAAAAAAGATGGATCAATAGCTCCTTCGGCAATAATTCAATTTACCGATGGGAAAGCTGTAATAAAAGATGACCGCGGAATAATTGAAGGAATTGATTTGGCAGGAAAATTTATAGGACGAAGCAGCATTCGTATAGTACCGCGAATATCAAATACAGCAAACCCTCACTATGTTTCAACGGATCAGGATAGTCCTGAGTCATACATCGATAACGATACCCGTTTTATCAACGATGTTTTTGTTTACATTCAAAACATCAACAGCGCTTCGCGTAAACCCGTATTTAGCGGCAGACAGGCTGATACCCACAAAATTTTCAAAGATTTTATTGAACCACTCAATGTTTCTTTATTGAAAATATTTGAAGGTGACGAAATAACAACTATACAAATAGCTGAAATTCAGGATCCTACTCCTCAAACTCCTGCTACATTAATTTTTAGAAAGGGAGAATCAAAAATTAGCTATGACTTGCTCAGTCACGGTGAAAAGCAGGTTGTAATTCTTTTAATCAATTTTATCGTCAGGAGGGAATATTATAAAGATTCAATCCTCTTTATTGATGAAATGGATAATCATTTGAATACTGCCTTACAGTACACTTTAATGGAGGAAATCGTTACTAAATGGATACCTGATGATGCGCAGCTATGGACTGCTTCGCATGCCTTGGGCTTCATTGACTATGCAAGAAAAAGCGACATTGCTTCCATTATTGATTTTAACCTGCTGAATTTTGACAATAAACAGGAAATCTTCCCACAGCCAAAAGATACATTAGATGTGTACGAAATAGCCATTCCCAAAGCCACCATCACTTCTATTTTAAAAGGATATAAATTAGTAGTGGTTGAAAATACAAATGACCAATACTTTACTGCAGCATTAGGAAGTGAAGGATATTTATTTTTACCTGCAAATAACAACCGCGAAGTTTTCTTAACTGCAAAAGCAGACAAAGACAAAGTGGGTTTACGCGACAGAGATTATTTAAGAACAGATGAAATTGAGAAGATAAAAGCGAAAATGCCGAACCTGAAAATTCTCCGGTTCTCTGCTTTCGAAAACTATATTTACCATCCTGATAATCTTGCTGAGTTGGGTTTGGAGGGTTTTGATAAAGAAGTATACACCAATGAGATCATCAAACAGAAAAATGAAAAACTGATTGACGTGGTGGGTGAAATCGGCACATCAAGAACACATTATATTGAATTTAAAGACTGTGTGGTTAATGATGGAAACATTAAACCGATAACCGACGCTTTAAAAAGCGATCATTTTAATGACTTCTACCCCTTTTTTAATATGAAGAATCATTTTAGCAAAAAATATCTTTCAAGGTTCAATCAATCCGTTTCAGATTTAGTAAAAACCAATTGGTTTAAAAACGAAATCCTCACCATTGTAAGAAGCTAAAACAGAACCGCCAGCTTTTAATTGAACAGCCTAAAAACCATAACAGCGCTTTTAAAAAAAGACCTGCTGCTCGAGATAAGGCAGCAGTACAGTTTTTATGGCGTGTTGTTATACGTTATTTCAACCATCTTTGTTTTGTATCTCGCAATGGGGCAACCTGCGGATGAAGTATGGAATGGATTGTTTTGGATGATCCAATTATTTGTTTGTGTAAATGCGGTTGCGAAAAGCTTTTTGCAGGAAAGCAGGGGCAGAATGCTGTATTTCTATTCTGTAGCAGGGCCGGTTGATTTCATTCTTTCCAAATTAATTTTTAATGCATTGCT
Organism: uncultured Segetibacter sp.; assembly: GCA_964251885.1. Lineage (GTDB taxonomy): Bacteria > Bacteroidota > Bacteroidia > Chitinophagales > Chitinophagaceae > Segetibacter. Next base: position 16,795 of record CAXUMK010000046.1, read on the forward strand.
CATGCTGGTCATGAGCGTTACAAGTTTACTGCTGTTTCTTTTACTAATGGGAAATCCTCTGAGGCAGCCTTTACAGTTTGTTGGATTAGCAACATTAGGAGGTATTAGCCTCAGTGTCGTATTTACCTTTCTCGCGGCCATTGCATCAAAAGCGCAACAGCAGGCGGCGTTAATGGCTATTCTGGGTTTTCCTATCATTATTCCTCAATTGCTGCTGTTGATGAAAATTGCGACGATTACTTTTTCATCTGTTATCCAGGCCGGGCTGGGTCAAATGGTTCTTTTATTAATCGGGTTAGATGCGATGGTTGTGGTTTTGGCTATCATTCTGTTTCCCTTTCTCTGGAAAGATTAACCATCAGGATATACGATAAGTTATATTTCAAATAGTTCTTCTTTTGATGCAGGCGTTTCCCCTAATTTTGCTGCTCAAAAATTTAAACAGGCAGAAACAGGATTATACTGATTCTTTTTTTGCTGTAAACTAAAACAACCATGATTAAAAAATCCTGGTGGAAAGCGCTTTCGGTTGCTTTGCTGATATACACCTTCTTTGCAGGCTTTCTCATAAAAGTTCCTCATATCGGCAATTTGTATGGCTCTATCCGCAACTTCTTTTTTCATGTACCCATGTGGTTTGGTATGATGGTACTGTTTGTAGTGTCGGTCATTTATGCAGTGAAATACCTGGTGAATCCGTCTGTTGATTCTGATATTTATTCAAGAGAGTATGCAAAAACAGGTATTGTCTTTGGAATTTTAGGGCTTATAACCGGTTCCATTTGGGCAAACTACACATGGGGAGAACCATGGAGCAACGATCCAAAACAATTGCTTGCAGTAATTGCCTTACTTATTTATGCTGCTTATTTTATATTAAGAAACTCTCTTACAGACCTGGATAAAAGGGCGAAGTTAGGTGCTGTATATAATGTATTTGCATGCGCAATAATGTTCCCTACTATTTTGATAATTCCAAGAATGGTGGAAAGCTTACATCCTGGTGGAAAGGGAGTTGAAGGGAATCCGGGGTTGGGTGGTGGTAAAGACCTTGACCCAACCATGAGAATGGTTTTTTGGCCTGCGGTTATCGGATGGACACTGCTTGGCGTGTGGATGACCACTTTAAGAATAAGATTTGAACAATTAAAAGAAAAACAAACCCTGCATGCTTCATTATAAAAAGATTGTATTGCTTGTATTTGCATTATTGGTGCATGTATTTGTATTTGCCCAAACTAGCGGTTTTCAAACCGTATCTGACAACACCGGATTTATGCGAAGCGAAGCGAAAATATATGTAGTGATGGCAGTAGTCATTACTATACTTGTGGGCTTACTGATATATCTAATAAGATTAGATAAAAAGATAACCAAACTTGAGAAAGAAGGAAACAATTAGATAATGTGCTGATGTGCTGATGTGCTAATGTTCCAATGAGTGATGGTGCTGGGGACAATTAGCTAATTAGCACATTAGCTAATCAGCTAATTAAAGATTAGCTAATTAAAAAATGAATTTTAAAACCAAACAATTATGACAGTAACCGCTGATTATAGCTTCTTTGACAGTGTCGTACGAAGCTTTGATAAAGCTGCAAGATTCACAAGCTGGGAGCCGGGAATTTTAGAACAGATTAAAGCCTGCAACAGTATTTACAGTATGAGATTTCCTGTAAGAATTGGTGATAATATAGAAGTTATAGAAGCTTACCGTGTACAGCACAGCCACCATAAATCTCCCTGCAAAGGCGGTATCCGTTTTAGCATGGAAGTGAACCAGGACGAAGTAATGGCACTGGCCGCTTTGATGACTTATAAATGTGCAATTGTAAATGTACCATTTGGTGGCGCAAAGGGTGGCATTAAGATAGACCCAAAAAAATATACTGCTTTCGAGCTTGAAAAAATTACCCGCCGTTACACATCGGAGTTGATTAAAAAGAATTTTATAGGACCAGGAACAGATGTTCCGGCACCCGACTATGGAACTGGGGCAAGAGAAATGGCGTGGATATTAGACACATACGTTGCCATGCATCCTGGAGAGGTTGACTCTGCCGGTTGTGTTACAGGTAAGCCGGTTTCGCAGGGTGGCGTCAGAGGTCGTACGGAAGCAACCGGGATGGGTGTTTTTTTTGGAATAAGAGAAGTCTGTAACATGCCTGATGTAATGCAAAAACAGGGATTGCCTACGGGTATTGAAGGCAAAACCGTGGTCGTGCAAGGCCTGGGAAATGTGGGCTATCACTCTGCCAAATACTTTAGGGAAGGCGGCGCTAAAGTGATTGCCATAGCTGAATGGGAAGGTGCTGTTTATAACCAAGAGGGATTGAATGAGGAAGAAGTTTTTCAGCATAGAAAAGCAAACGGAACTATTTTAAACTTCTCCGGTGGCGCCAATTTGCCTTTAACTTCAGATGCGCTCGAACTGGAATGTGATATATTAATACCTGCAGCTCTCGAAAATGTAATAAACGGGCAGAATGCGCCAAGAGTAAAAGCAAAAATAATTGGTGAAGCAGCTAACGGACCGTTAACTCCCGAAGCCGATGAAATTCTTTCACTAAAAGGTACACTGGTCGTTCCCGATATGTACCTGAATGCAGGCGGTGTAACTGTTAGTTATTTTGAATGGCTGAAAAACCTGAGCCATGTACGTTATGGAAGAATGGAGAAACGTTTTACAGAAAACATGAATAAACATATTTTGGGTCAAATGGAAGGCCTGACCGGCAAAACAGTTGATGCGAAAGAAAAGAAGTTTATTGAGCATGGTGCTGATGAAATTGACCTGGTGCATAGCGGGCTGGAAGAAACAATGGTAACAGCGACCCGCGAAATAATGGACGTTTGGAAAAACAATCCTGACATTCCCGATATGCGCACTGCTGCTTATGTTTGCGCCATTAATAAAGTAGCTACGAGTTATGCAGAACTAGGCATTTTCCCTTAAAGCCCCCTAAATCCCCCAAAGGGGGACTTGAAAAAATACGCATGAGACCGATAGTAATACTGAAGCTTTATCTTAAAGGTTTTGGCTCCCTTTAGGGCGGGGGGTTAAAAATATTTTTTACAGATTTATTGTGTTTAGACAGAGTTATCCTACTTTTAGCAAGATTAATGTTTCGCTAACATTCTTCTAAATCATTCCTTACCCGATTATCTGCATAAACTTTTATATTCGCAGAGCTTATGAAATAAACTTTACAATAATTATTTATTCTTCACGTTTATTACAAGTCAAAATGTTTCAAATGCATAAAGCTCTGCGTCTAAAAAATCTCACCATCCTGGTTGGTGCCGTATCAATTATGGCCGCCTGTAACAAAAATAAAGGACCTAAGTCTGATATGACCGGGTGGAAATACAATGATAAAAATATGGGTGGCTACAACGTAGCCAAGGCCAAAAATGTAAAAACCGGTCCGGGTTTGGTATTTGTCGAAGGCGGTACTTTTACAATGGGTGCAACCACAGAAGATGTGATGGGCGACTGGAACAACATTCCCCGTCGCGTAACTGTTAACTCATTCTTTATTGATAAAACAGAGGTAGCCAACGTTCACTACCGGGAATATATCCATTGGATAGAAAGCGTTTTCTCTGATCCTCAATATGAAGCAGTAGTGAACGGTGCAAAACCGGACACTCTTGTATGGAGAAGTGCACTTGCTTATAATGAACCTTACGTCGAATATTATTTTAGGCACCCTTCTTATAATTTTTATCCTGTAGTAGGTGTCAACTGGAAACAGGCGCACGATTTCAGCATCTGGCGTACAGACAGAGTGAACGAAGGCGAGTTGATTAATGCCGGTTACCAGAATAAAAATGTAGTGAAAACTGAGATGGCAGGCGGTGGACAGGAAAACTTCAATACTAAGGCTTATTTAATGGGTGAATACCAGGGTGTACCAGGCAAACCCAATAAAAAAGGATTAGTTGATGCACAAGGCCGTCCACGTACTCATGTCAATTTCGATGACGGAATTTTATTGCCTGGTTACCGTCTTCCAACAGAGGCCGAGTGGGAATATGCTGCTTTAGGCTATATCAATCAAAACCCCCAGACCCGCAAAAGCGAGAAGAAACGCGGTGAGGAAAACAATACAAACAGGCAAATTTATTCATGGCAAAACGATGGTTACGATAACCTTCGCGCTACCCGCCGCGGAACATGGCAAGGTAGTTTCTTAGCCAACTTTAAACGCGGCAGTGGAGATAACATGGGAGTTGCAGGTGGTTTAAATGACCGTTCAGCCATTCCTGCAGAGGTTACGGCTTTCTTCCCCAACGGATTTGGAGTATACAATATGAGTGGTAACGTAAGTGAGTGGGTGGCCGATGTGTATCGTCCTTTAAGTAACCAGGAAGCTGATGACTTTAACCCATATCGTGGTAACCGTTTTCAGAAAACAGACATGAGCGGTGGAGAAGGTAACCTGAGAGATAGTATCGGAAGAATTAAAATGGTTGATGAGAATGACTCCACTTTGCGTCTTCGCCGTAACTATCAAAGATCTTATGCTATTAACATTTTGGATGGCGATAGCTTAAGCGGTGTTTCTTATGGTTATGGAATTACTACGTTAATAAGTGATAAATCAAGGGTTATTAAAGGTGGAAGCTGGAACGACAGGCCTTATTTTCTAAGCCCCGGTACACGCCGTTTTATGGAAGAGGAACAAAGCAGCAGCACAGTAGGTTTTCGTTGCGCTATGATTGCACCAGGTTCTCCTGAAGGCAATGGCCGCAAAACCGGTAACTTCTTCCCTAAGCGCAGACAAAAAAAATAAGGTAAAGGTTACATACAAATCAAAAAGCCATCCGGTAAAACGGGTGGCTTTTTGATTTATAAATATTTGACTACTGACCACTGACCACTGACCACTGACCACTGACAACTGACAACTGACTATTGACTATTGACTATTGACTATTGACTACTTCTCTGGTTTCAATAATCTTTAATGTTTTAAATACAATAAAACCTGCACTTTAAGAGTTTTTTTAAAGTATAGTTTGAAAAGGGCTTTAAAGCAGTTAAAGCAGGAATAAAAAATAAAGCATGCCAAAAAAGTAAAAACGGCAATTAGTTGAACAACTTTCTATCTCTAATTTATTTATCAACTAACGCTTTTATAAAATCAGAAAACAAAAAAAAATTGTCATTTTTACATATCCTGTTAACAAATTGTAACAGGAAAATCAGAACGAAAGTTATCAGAAAAAACATGAGCAGAACGCTACAAAACAAAATACACGATCGCTTATGGCAGGCAGTAAAAGAGATGCATAACTCTTGCAAAAGAGGGATGATTAAACAAGGCGAGTGGCAGGAATGTCGCTCGTTTTTTATTTAAAAAAGGTATCCCTGATGGGTTTGTAAATGTTGGTTCATTAGTAAGAGTTACAAAGTGAAAGAACTTAAACGTTTTGCATCATTCGATGGAGAATAAAGATTACCGGCCTCACCTCCAAAAATTTATCTTTGCAACAATCTAACATTGAGACTGCTATTATGAATAACATAAAAGACATCATTACAAAATCAATAGAAACAAAGCAACAGATCTTGCAGGATGAAGAATTTTTGGCAAGGATTGAAAAAGCTGTAGAACTTATATCGGCTGCCTTTAAAAACGGAAACAAGGTTTTGTTTTGCGGCAACGGCGGAAGCGCTGCTGATGCTCAACATCTTGCCGCAGAATTTTCGGGAAGATTTTATAAAAACCGTGCTGCTTTGCCTGCGGAGGCGCTTCATTGCAACACCTCTTATCTTACGGCAGTTGCCAACGATTACAGTTACGATGTCATTTATGCAAGATTAATTGAGGGCATGGGACTAAAAGGCGATGTGCTTCTTGGCTTCAGTACTTCAGGAAATTCTGTCAATATTGTAAAGGCTTTTGAAGCTGCAAAAAGCAAAGAAATGATTACAATGGGCTTTACAGGCGCGACAGGTGGAATCATAAAAGAAATGAGTGATGTTCTGTTTAATGTTCCCTCGTCTGATACACCAAGAATACAGGAAAGCCATATCATGATCGGACACATCATTTGCCAGTTTGTTGAAGAAAATGTTTTTCCGGGATAGTTACCAGGAATATTTAAACCTTGAAAATCCTGAACGAAAACCTGAACAATACTTTGCAACAGATGAAAAGTGTATAATGATTTTTTTTAAACCAGGCTGGGTTACTGCTATGAGACGTTAGTTGCATCGCACTCGTGTACTTTTCATTCTTTATTCGACAAGGCATAAAGTTATTGTACTTCGCCAAGTTTCCTGCTAACGGCACAAGTAGTGCATTGCCGAATATAGAAACAGAAAGTACAATCCATCATGCAGTTAAGTCGTTCGTCATTGCGAGGTACGAAGCAATCCGATTTGTGTTTGAAGAGGCTTACTGTCGGCAGTAGGGATTGCTTCGTCGTTCCTCCTTATAATGACATCCACTCTAACCCTTTGAAAAACAAGAAGTACCTTAGTATAGTGCCGGGAAACTATTTCTGCTTCTATTTTCTGCGATTTACCATGGCGCATATCAAATTGTCGCGTCATTGCGAGCCTGGCGAAGCAATCCCCTTGCCAACTGTTAACCTGATTGTGTAGGGATTGCTTCGTTCCTCGCAATAACGAATGATAGAACTTACAAAAGAACAACAATTATTCTATAGTAATCTTTAAAGTCGATGTATACCTGTAAATTACATTGTTAAATTACCTAAGGCTTTTTTAACGCTCAATACTGATTTCGGATGTTCTATCTATAACTCTTAACCCGGTTAAGCTCCTGCATGATGTACTGGTACAATGGATTTTAAAAATGTTTGAGGTATTTACGGGTAAATTGGAAGTCATTTAAGAAAACACTTATTAAACACTAAAACCTCTATCATTAAAGCACCTCTAAAATTCGTATTAGCTGCATTATCTTTCCTTTTTATTTATGCAGAAGGAAAATGCACTGACACTACCGCTGTAATAAAAAAGAATATTGTCTTTGTTAATTTTGGGGGATATGAAAATTTTGGGTCTGTCAATTACGAACATGTGTTTGTACAAGGCAAAAAATGGAACTGGAGTTATAGTATAGGTATTCAACCTTTTGATGTAAAGAATAAATTCTCTTTGCCTGCTTCCATTAATACTTTTACAACAGGTAATTGCCATCACTTTGAAATCGATTTAACCGCTACCTTCTTTATGGATAAATATCATTTCTATAATGAAAACACTTTACTAAAGGACTTTAATAAGAAGTTGTATATAAGCCCGTTTATTTGTTACCGCTACCAAAAGAGACGAGGTATCGTATTTAAAACCGGTATCGGCCCGCAGCTATTACTTGATCCTCCATCTAATGATGTTATAGAATTTTCTGCAAAAATTCTTAAACCTTCCATGTTTGCTGCGGCAGGATTTAGTTTTTAAAACCGCTTTCTTCTAATTTTAAAGTCTTTACGCAGCTTAATTCATCACATACCTGTAAATTGCATCTACAGATAATACCATAATGCTTTTTTTAGTGTTCAATCCTGATTTTTTAGATCCTCCCGTAGGGTAGACATTTTTACCTGTACTACCATTATTTACATTTCATAATCGTTTGCTTGCTTTTTTTGCTATTGACTACACTAAGTACCAACAGTACTCAGTATGTCTATTCTGACTTAAGATGTGCCTGCGAGGTTTGCCACATCTACTTCTCAACGATGCTGTGTGACAAAAATGGCTTAGCAACGACTTCATTATAACCGCTAAACAAATTATTATGACACTATTTACTCCAGATGTAGAAACCGAAAGATTTCTTGAGCTTGAAGAGAAATATGGCGCTCATAATTATCATCCTCTTCCGGTTGTTTTAAATAAAGGTGAAGGCGTTTTTTTATGGGATGTGGAAGGCAAACGTTATTTTGATTTTTTAAGCGGGTATTCTGCAGTTAACCAGGGGCATTGTCATCCAAGAATTATTGCTGCATTGATCGAACAATCTCAGAAGCTTACACTTACCAGCCGTGCTTTTCATAACAATGTTTTGGGCGAATATTCACGTTATATCACCCAGTACTTTGGCTACGATAAAGTGTTGCCAATGAACACTGGTGTTGAAGGCGGCGAAACGGCCATAAAGCTTGCACGTAAATGGGGCTATTTGAATAAAGGAATCGAGGATAACAAAGCAAAGATTATTTTTGCCGAGCACAACTTCTGGGGAAGAACGCTAGCGGCCATCTCATCTTCAACAGACCCCGGCAGCTACACAAACTTTGGCCCTTATATGCCTGGTTTCGAACTGGTTCCTTACAATGATTTGACGGCTTTGGAAAAAGCTTTCCAGGATAAAAATGTGGCTGCATACATGGTAGAGCCCATTCAGGGAGAGGCCGGCGTTGTTTTGCCTGATGATGGTTATCTGAAAGGTGTAAGAGACCTGTGCGATGAATACAACGTGTTGTTTATAGCTGATGAAATTCAGACAGGTTTATGTCGTACCGGTAAAATGCTTGCATGTGATCATGAAGATGTGAAGCCTGATATCTTAATACTGGGCAAAGCGCTCAGCGGCGGAGTATTACCGGTATCTGCGGTACTTGCAGACGATGAGATAATGCTGAATTTAAAACCTGGAGAACACGGCTCTACCTACGGAGGAAACCCGCTTGCATGCAAAGTGGCAATGGAAGCCTTGCAGGTTTTGAAAGATGAGGACATGGCGTACAATGCAGAAGAAATGGGCAGGCTTTTGAGAAAAGAATTACAAAAACTGCAATCACCTGTTTTAAAAGAGATTCGTGGAAAAGGACTTTTAAACGCTATTGTCGTTCATCATGCAGACCCTAATGCTGCATGGAAGCTTTGTCTGGAATTAATGAAAAACGGGTTGCTGGCAAAACCAACCCATGGAGATAAAATACGCTTTGCACCACCTTTAATTATCACAAAGGAGCAGATACTCGATTGTGTTGGCATTATAAAACGATCATTGCAAGTGCTTGTATAAATAAAAACCCCTCATTCGTGAGGGTTTTTTATTTTGCATGTCAACATTCTTTTATGAACGACCATCACTCGCACGAAGAGCACTCGAGAAGCTCTGATTTTTTACGGGATATAGTTATAGGCATGAGCGATGGCCTTACTGTTCCGTTTGCGCTTGCTGCCGGTTTAAGCGGCGCTGTCAACAATACTAGCCTCATTATTATTGCAGGTCTTGCTGAGGTAGCCGCTGGTTCCATTGCTATGGGTTTGGGCGGCTATCTTGCAGGCCAGACAGAAGTAGATCATTATAATGCAGAATTGAGGCGTGAGTATGATGAAGTGGAAAACCTGCCCGAAAAGGAAAAGGAAGAAGTGAGAGAGTTTTTTGAGAGTTTAGGCCTAAGCAAAGAAGTGCAGCAACAGGCCGTTGCGGAAGTGATAAAAGATAAAGATGTATGGGTAGATTTTATGATGAAGCACGAACTGGGACTGGAAAGGCCGGATGAAAAAAGAGCCCGTAAAAGTGCTTTCAATATTGCTTTGTCTTATATTGTTGGAGGCTTGGTTCCTCTTACTCCCTATTTTTTTGTTTCTAACACGCTGCAGGGATTACAAATTTCAGCCGTCATTACCCTGATAAGTCTTTTTGCTTTTGGTTATTACAAAAGTAAAATGACCGGAGTTTCTCCCGTAACGGGCGCCTTAAAAGTGATGTTCATCGGTGCTTTAGCTGCCTCCGCTGCATTTACTATTGCGAGGCTGATTGAGGCACATTGAATTTTTGTGCTGTATTATTCCATTCTACTGATGATCACATTTTTTTTGGAGGCCAACAGAAGATTTCTATTTGGCTTTGGTTGTGTCACTCACTTGTACCGAATCAAGAAATCAGCATGTTCATTTTATATGGCTTCAAAAGCCTTTTTAGACGATGTTTTTATACTGCACGCTGGATAAGAATATGCTTTGCTGCACAAACAATAAAAAGTACAAGTGTGCGACGCAACGATGTAAATAGAAGTAATGCAGCCCGGCTCCAAAAAAATTACTGCACATTTTTATGCGGCGGGAAGTATAGTTAAGCAATATTGTTCTTATTTCAGCATTGAAAATTGAGCATTGAAAATTTTGCCCCTTTAGGGGTTTGGGGTACTAAGTAGCTACCCACCTCCTACCTTTTGCT
>CAXUMK010000046.1:26979-28385 GCA_964251885.1 uncultured Segetibacter sp.
GCCCGTCGGTATTTTCCTGTTTTGATGCTCCCTCTAAAAATGTTTTCAGGTCTTCAAGGCCTTTTTCCCAGCCTTCTTCATTTGGCTGTAATGTTTCTTCATCCTGGGCGCTTTCCTGAATTACATGTATTTCGCTGCCGTTGTCTTTGTTTACAAACTCTATAGTTAATTTGTATGACGCATTTTTTACTGCATCATCCGGAAATTCCCAGTTCCAGGTGTAAGAAAGTTTTTCATTTTCCTTTACTTCCTCATATTTTCCTGAGATGATTAACCTGATATCGTTAAAAGTATATTGCACATTGCCACCCGGCTCCAGATCGTTTGTCACTTCTTTCAATTGATTACCCATTGGTTTCCACCATTGTTTAAGCTGCTCCGGCTCATTCCACGCTTTGTATACTTGTTCTGCAGGTACTGAAAATTGTTTTGAAGCTTCCACTTTCAGCGCTTTATTATTTTCCATAATGCTATTTAAGATAGAAAAACAAATTTCAGTTCCCTTTGTTTGCATCGTACCATATAATTTTGAGCAATGCAATGGAAGTCTGTATTAGTTATTTTCTGCCTTATTTCTTTTTCGTGTAAAAAGAAGTATGCTAATCCGCATATAGAAATACAAACCAAATTAGGAGGTATAGAAGTAGAATTATATCCTGATAAAGCTCCAAAAACGGTAGCTGCTTTTTTATCTTACATCGACTCCGGCTTCTATAAAAATGCTTCCTTTTACCGGGTGCTTAACCAGGACAACCAGCCTTCTGACGCTTTTAAAGCTGAGTTGATACAGGGAGGGCTTTTTCAGTCTAACTATAAACGTTTTGCTTCCATCCCCGGCATTGAGCACGAGACAACAAAACAGACAGGTGTTTTACATACAGACGGCGCTATATCGCTTGCACGGCTGGCGCCGGGTACGGCATCAACAGAATTTTTTATTTGCATAGGAGACCAGCCGGGTTTTGATTATGGCGGCGAAAACAATCCCGACAAACAAGGCTACGCAGCCTTTGGCAAAGTGGTAAAAGGAATGAACATAGTGAGAATAATTTATAACCGGCCCGAAGATGATCAGGATTTTCATCCACCGGTGGCGATATTTGATATTGTGCGGTTGTGATTAACTTGCCCATAAATTATATATATAATGTCTCACTTTCACCTCTGCAAGCAAAAAATAATATTCTTATTACTTGTTCTAAGTAATGCGGTCTATAGCCAGCAACCTTCGTTAATTGGTGCAATGGCAAATTCCTTTTTTGATGATGGTAAAGTAACCGCAGCTCTAAAGGCATCACAAAGAGCTGGCAGCATCGTTTCGGGATTAGCGGATGATGAAACCGGCGAACAGGTTTCTTACGCAAAGGTCAGCGCCTTTGAAGATGGCAGCGCTATGAACAATAGCA
>CAXUMK010000047.1:0-13599 GCA_964251885.1 uncultured Segetibacter sp.
TAGACAGGCTGTAGAATCGGAAGAATAATTATTTATATCAATGTCTCTTCCCTGCACCAAATGCATTCCTGCAGTTTTTACGAGATCACCATCTTCGGTATAACGATTGATTTGTATTTGCGCATTCGGATCCTTACCCTGCCAGTTCAGGCTAATGCCCGAACTCCAGTTTTGTGTTAATGGCGCCTGTGTTTTACTTACCGCTGCAGCAACACCTGAACCTAAAAGTTCATTCTTTATGAGCTGGTAATTTTTGTCAATGTCACCTTGTATATAAACATATCCGAGTTTGTTTTTATCATAACCCGTCTCTCTGCTTTGCTCATATTTTATTTGCTGCTCCACAACTATTGTGCAAATGATAAGACCTATGGCAAATGTAAATTGAAGCACCACAAGCACTTTGCGTGGCGTAACCAATTCGTTCACTTTCTTAAAGGTTCCCTTTAATACAAATACAGGTTTGAACGCCGATAAAAAGAATGCAGGATAACTGCCCGCAAGAATGCCTGTGAATAAAATAAAGGCAATACCGGCGAGCGGAAAATAAAGGTTACCAAAATTGATGAACAATTGTTTTGCTACAAGCTGATTAAATGCGGGCAAAGAAAGCTGAACGATCAACACTGCAATAATGCCTGCAATAAATGTCATCAGAATCGATTCGGCAAGAAACTGTCCTATTAATGATCTTTTGCGGGCGCCTGCTACTTTACGAATACCTACTTCTTTTGCACGCTTTTCACTTCTTGCAGTTGAGAGATTCATGAAGTTGATACAGGCTATCAGCAAAATAAATACTGCTATGATAGAAAATATTTTTACTCTTTCGATACGCCCACCGACAGGTTTGCCATTTTCGAAATTGGAGTATAAACGAAGCCTGCTTACGGGGTAAAGGAATTCAGTAGTTTTCGTTCTGCCACCTGAATGCTGTACAACAACATTTTTTATTTTAGCATTAGCAGCCTCCAAAGACGTGTTAGGTTTTAACAGCGCAAAAGTTCTTATGTTAATATCTGTCCAGTCGCTGTCAATGTTTGCTTTTACGCTTTCATAATTCATTAAATACTGAAAATCGAACTGGGTATTGTTTGGAAGGTCTTTTAAAATGCCCGTCACTTTGTAATTTTCACCATTTTCAATTTTCACCACTTTCCCGGTTGCTTCTTCATTGCCAAAAATGTTTTTAGCAAGTTTTTCCGTAATCACTATGGAGTAAGGATCTTTTAAAGCCGTGTTTATATTTCCTTTTACCATCGGAAAACTAAACATGGTGAGAAAAGACGGATCAACAAAACTGCCGCCTGCCTTTACATTTTTATCCCCAACTTTTAGAAGATTGTCCTGGTTCCAGCTAATACGCGATACCTGTTCTATTTCAGCAACATCGTTTTTTAAAGAGGGCGCCATTATCTCAGGAGTATTGACTAATGACCTTGTGGTATTATTTACAATGTCGTTGCTCCACACCTCGAATAAACGGTCTCCATTTACATGGAAACGATCGTAGCTGATTTCATTTTGTATCCATAGAAAAATAAGAATAGCGCTTGCCATACCAATGGCAAGGCCGCTGATATTAATAGCCGAGAAAGCTTTATTTCGAAGCAGGTTGCGAAAAGCAACTTTGAAAAAGTTCTTTACCATAAGTTACAGATTATAGATTAGAATTTTCTTTGTAACCGACTTAATACCTCTACTCATCTCCCGTTGTGTCACTCACTTGTACGTTCTGAATACTATTCATCTTTTGCTTTCATATTCGCATTGCTGCTTTTTGATGCAACAGTACAAGAGTGCGACGCAACTAAAGCCTCATTCTTATTCTACCGTTTGGCCAAAAAAAAGAATAAAGGCATTTTCTTTCATTTTCACATTTTCGAATTTTCACATTAGCACATTAGCAAATCAGCACATTAGTTTCACTCCGTCCTCAAACTCTTCACTGGGTTTGCAACTGCCGCTTTTATCGCTTTAATGCTTACGGTTATAAATGCAATTGCAAATGTGATAACTGCTGCCAGCAAAAAGATCCACCAGTGAAGCGGGGTTTTATAAGCAAAGTTTTGGAGCCATTTATTCATTACATAATACGCCACAGGCATGGCAATGAGTGTTGCAAGCAGCACGGGTTTTAACAGGTCTTTTGACAGCAGCAGCACGATGTTTTGAATGGATGAGCCGAGCACTTTTCTTACACCAATTTCTTTTATGCGTTTCGTTGCAGCAAATGAAGCGAGGCCAAATAAACCAAGACAGGCAATGAATATCGCTAATCCTGAAAATATGCTGAGTATGGTTTGCTGCCTGATGTCTGTCTTATACATTTCATCAAATTGCTGGTCTAAGAAACTATATGCAAAAGGATACACCGGCGCTGCTTTGTTATAGTCTTTTTGTATGGTTGCCAGCCCTGACTGAATGTTGCCCGATTTTAATTTTATCAAGGCAACTCTTCTGTCCATAGCAGGAGAAATAACAAGCGCCTCGATGTTTTCTTTCAGCGACAAAAAATTAAAATCTTCCACCACACCGACGACACTTCTTTTTTTATTGTCACGTACTGTATTTTGTATCCATTTGCCCAAAGCCTGCTCCGGCTTCCAGCCGAGTTTTTCAGCAGCGGTACGGTTTATTAAAACTGCATCGGTTGAGTCAGTTTGATATTGTGAAGAGAAATCTCTGCCCGCAATTACTTTTAACCCAAGCGTTTTTACAAATTCAAAATCTGCAAATTCGGTTCTTGATCTCCATTTGTCCTGCTGACCTTCTACATCAAACATGTGTATATCAAAAAATCCACCCGGTTGCCCTGACATCATAGAGACAGATGAAATGTTGCTTTCATTTTGTAAGCTGGTTTTAAAGGCCTTCATGTTATTATAAATATCGTTGTTGTCGATAGGTACAATAACCGTTTGCTCTTTGGAATACCCGAGCTGTTTATTCTTTATAAAATTCATCTGGTTAGTGATGATGATGGTGCCGATAATAAGTAAAACAGAAATGCTGAATTGTACGACCACCAATGCCTGCCTGAACAATGAACCCCCTTTGCCAAGCTTTAATTTTCCTTTCAATGCCTGTATGGGTGAAAAGGCGGAAAGAAAAAACGCAGGATAACTTCCCGCTAAAATGCCAACAACAATGATAACGGCGGCTATGAAAAGATAAACTGGTGCGCTACTCCACGAAACCGTTAAAGAGTAACCCAGCAAGCTGTTGTAGAATGGCATCAGCAATTGTAACAGGCCAATAGCAAGCACGCATGAAATAATGGTTAATAAAACAGACTCACCTATAAATTGCCAGACCAGGTGATTACGCAATGCGCCCATCACTTTGCGAATGCCTACTTCTTTTGAACGCTCTACTGCAAGAATGGTAGAAAGATTGGTGAAGTTGATACACGCGATAAGCAGAATAAGAATGCCAATAGAAAGAAAAATATAGACAACTGTTTTGTCGCCATGCTTTACATTATCAAATGCAGCTTGTTCGAAATAAATATCGGATAAAGGAGTAAGAGACAGGGTGAAATGAAACCCGAATTTTGTCATATCCGCACCCATATATTTATTCATGAATTGAGGGAAGCGGCTTTCAATTTGTGTTTCACTTACATGTGGCGCAAGCAGCACATACGTAAACATGCTGTTATTGATCCAGACATTGAAATAATCTCTGTTTGAATAGTTGGATATCGGAACCAGGAGGTCAAAATCGAGATGAGAATTAGAAGGTACATCTTTAGCGATGCCCGTTACTTTTAACTGCAGTTCCTTGTCGAGTTGCACTACCTTACCCATTGCATTATCCACGTCGCCGAAATATTTTTTTGCTGTGGTCTCTGTAAGTACCACACTTCCCGGATCTTTTAAAACAGTCGAAGCGCTGCCCCGCAGCAATGGGAAAGTAAACAGTTCAAAAAAATCGGAGTCGACATTGTATATCTTCTTTTCGTTGAATGATTTGTCGCCAAAGGCAACCAGTCCGCTTGAAGGGGTTACCCGTACCGCTTTTGTTATTTCACCTTTAAAATCATTTAATAAAGCAGGTGCATACGGACCTGACAAATAGGACACACTTTTTATGGAACCATTGTCGTCAATCCCGCGCATTACCCGGTAAATATGTTTTTTCTGCAGCTGAAACGAATCGAAGCTGAATTCATTCATGATAAACAGGAAGATCATCATGCAAACAGTAATACCTATGGTTAACCCAAGAATATTGATGAGAGAAAAAACAGTATTCTTCGTCAGGTTGCGCCAGGCAATTTTTAAATAGCTTTTAAGCATGAGAAATGATTTTTAATTTATTGATTTCTGATTATCCAAATTTCTCCTTAATGACTAATTGACTAAATGTCTCAATGACTTAATTTCACTCTGTCCTCAAACTTTTCACCGGATTTGCAACCGCTGCTTTTATTGCTTTATATCCAACTGTGAGCCATGCAATGATTACAGAGATAAGAATTGCCAAAATGAAAACAAGCCACCCTATTTGTATATGATAATAAAACCCCGACAGCCATTGGTACATTAAAAAATAGCCTAAAGGCGCAGCGATCAAAAAAGCAATGCCAATAAGAAGTGTAAATTCTTTTGAGAAAAGATATACGATGCTTTGTACCGATGCACCCAATACTTTGCGTATGCCTACTTCCTTTGTTTTTTGTGCAGCCATAAATGAAACCAATCCGTACAGGCCGAGGCATGAAATAAAGATGGCAAGAAAAGCGGCAATTTTAAATAATGTTGAAGCCATTGTTTCCGCGGTATAAAAATGGGCAATTCGTTCGTCTAAAAAATCTACTGTGTACATATAGGTTGGATAAATATGCGTAAATGCTTTTTCCATTTGCGGCAGTGTTGACACCATGCTTGCAGCATTAAGCCTTAACCCAATATAATTATATGCATGAATATTTGTTGCCAGCACAAAAGGCGCTACAGCTTCCTTTAAAGACTTGCTGCTGAAATCATGCATTACACCAACTACCGGGCATTTTATGTTTCCGTAGAATGACAATGTTTTGCCAAGAATATCTTTATCATTACTAAAACCTAATTTTCTTACCAGTGTTTCATTCACGAGTAATTCATTTATAGTGTCTGTCTGGTATGGAATACGGCCTGCTACGATCGGTATACGAAATAGTGTTGTATAGCCGGTGTCTGCGAATTGAACATTTACCTGGAAATCTTTTTTTACAGTTTCATTATTAAAATAAAATGCCGTATTGTTTGAACCAAAACTTGCTGGTGCATCCATCATAAAGCCGGCATTCTCAACACCAGGCACTTTCAGCATTTGCTCTTTTAAATATGGATATTTAAGCTGATCCAGGCTATCACTCGGCAATTCAATAAACGCAACGGCATTTTTATCAAAGCCCATCGGCTGATTTCTAAAGAACTGCATTTGCTGTAATACCACTATGGTTCCGATAATCAGAAATTGTGCTATCACAAATTGAAATACTACCAATCCTCTCCTGAATGAAATGCCGCCAATGTTGCTTGTACTGATTTTATTTTTTATTGCTTCAATGGGTCTAAAACCCGAAAGCACCATGCCCGGATAAAAGCCGGCTAAAAAATTCACGGTGATTCCTAATAAAACAAGAAATAAAAGAACGGAAGGATTTTGTATGATGTTTAATGAAAGTTGCTTTTGCATCAGGTCGCCGATAAGAGGCAATTCAAGCTGTGCCAATAAAAAGCCTATCAATACAGATGCAAAGGTGATGACCGCCGTTTCATTTAAAAACTGTTTTAATATTTGTGAACGGCTGCTGCCCAATACTTTTCTAACACCAATTTCTTTTGCCCGGTTTACAGATTGCGCTGTTGCAAGGTTAATGAAGTTTACACAGGCGACTAATAATAAAAAGAAACCGATTAAGCCAAGCGACCACAATTCTTTAACCGTTAAAGCATCGCCTTTATACGTTCCAAAATCTTTATTTAAATGAATATCTGCTAATGGCTGAAACGCCAATGAAATTTTTGAATTGCCTTTTATCTCAGGTGGATAATATTTCTTTACAAGCGCCTGCAGTTGGGCATTGTACTCCTGTGGCCTGCTTCCTTCAGGCAATAACAAAAAACATTCTGAAGGCCACGGTGCAGAAGACCAGTCTTCATGTGCAAAAGCATCTGCATTTATTTTTTTAAAAGTTTCATACGAGGCGCCCATCTTTACTTCCAGATCTGTATTAGCAGGCAAATCTTTAAACACACCAACTACCTGCAGCGGCACACGAAACGACCACATTTGTATTGTCTGTCCCATTGCTTTTTTCCAGTCGCCAAAAAACTCTTTTGCCAAACTCTCATTTAACACACATACGTTTGGTTCATTTAATCTTGATGCACTACCTGTTATCCATTTATAATCAAACATGCTGAACATTTCCGGTTCGGCAAAGAATAAACCATTATTTTCTTTCACCCGTTTTTCATCTGCAAGATCTTTACCCGGTATCGGAATATGAATTTGTGCGCCACCAATATTCCATACTGTTGCCACTTTTTTTATTTGGGGAATATCATTTCTTAATGCTCTTGCAAGCCCAGACGTAGTGCTGCTTTCATGCCCTGTAACTTCTTTAATTAAAGGATTGGTGTAGGTTGAAACAACGCGGCATATCCTGTCTTTATTAGATTGAAAACTATCGTAAGTCGTTTCGTAGTGAATCACCAAATAAATAATAAGACTTGCTGCTATACCAACTGCAAGCCCGAAAATATTTATAGCAGCATACACTTTATGGCTTCTTAGATTGCGCCAGGCGGTTTTGAAATAGTTTTTAAACATTATGTGAACCTGGATTTATAAGGTTATAGTTGTCAAGGGATATAAGTGACCACATGGCTTGCCGAATAAAAAATGAAAAGTATAAGAGTGCGACGCAACTTCTGCCTCATAGCAGGCATTCAGCCTGGTTCAAAAAAAATTCTGCTTCTTATTCCCTTCTCCACTTGTGGAGAAGGGTTAGGGATGAGGTGTCATTCCGTTCTTAAACTCTTCACCGGGTTTGCTATTGCCGCTTTTATTGCCTGGAAACTCACAGTTACTATTGCAATTACTATAGACAGGATAGCGGCAAGTGCAAATACCCACCATTTAATATTTACATGATAAGGATAATTTTGTAGCCATTTATTCATTGCCCACCAAGCTACAGGCGATGCGATAATGATAGAAATAATAACTAACTGTAAAAAATCTTTGGATAATAGGTAATATTTACTACCGACGCACCCAACACTTTACGCACCCCGATTTCTTTTGTTCGGTTTTCTGCCATGTAAGTCGCTAACCCAAATAGGCCAAGACACGAGATAAAAATAGTGAGCGCTGCAAACAATCCTGAAAGCTTTGCCGTGCGTTGCCCGTCTTCAAATTTTTTAGCGTATTCCTGATCAATAAATTTATAATCGAAAGGATAGGCAGGATTATATTTTTTAAAAATAGCCTCAGCAGTTTTTAAATTTTGTCTCGTGCTGTTTGCCGGATTGAGCTTTACATGCAGCGTTTGAAACCAGCCTGCCGCACCTTCAATCACCATCGGATACTGGCCTCCGAAGGGCGAGGTCAATATGAAATCTTTTATCACGCCTACCACATGCCAGTTGCGGCCGTCGTCTTTTATGATCTGGCCTATAGGTTCCTTCAGGTTCATTTTTTTTACAGCAGTTTCATTCAATAACACGGCAGTTGAGTCGGTCGGATAATCCGCTAAATTAAAATCACGGCCTTGCACAATCTTGATTCCGGCCGTTGCAGCAATAGCGTCATCAGCAATGAAACGGTCGAAAATGGTTTTGTCATTCGGTTCTTTGCCGGACCATTCAAAGCCCCAGCTATTACTCCAGCCCTCTGTAAGTGGCGCACTGGTTTTTGTGACGGATATGGCGGCTCCGGATGTAAGCAGATCATGTTTGAGAAGAGAATAGTTTTTTGTCAGATCATCCGTCAGGCTATGATAGATCAGGTTCGCTCTGTCATAGCCACTTTCCCGGTTTTGCGCATACACGATCTGCTGCTTTACAATGATGGTAGCGATAATAAGAATGATGGCGAACGTGAATTGCAGAACGACTAAAACTTTACGGGGCGATACCGATGCTTTTGATGCGTTGAATACACCTTTCAGTACCCGCACAGGCTGCATCGCCGAAAGAAAAAATGCCGGGTAGCTGCCAGCAAGCAGCCCGGTGAATAAAACAAATCCAAGACCAGCTACCCAGAAAAGGGGACTGTTGTAATTGATAAAAAGGTTCTTGTCTGTAAGTACATTGAATGCCGGCAGACTCAATTGCACGATAGCGAGCGCCACAAAAGCGGCGATAAGAGAAAGCAAAATAGACTCGCCTATAAACTGCCCGATTAAGGCGCTTTTCTGTGCACCGACAACCTTACGAATACCGACTTCTTTAGCCCGCTTCTCGCTGCGTGCCGTGCTTAGGTTCATAAAGTTGATGCAGGCGATAAGCAAGATGAAACCGGCCACCAAAGCAAACAATTCTACAACAGTAATGCGACCGCCATCTTCTGCGCCGTTTTTAAAATTTGAATATAAGCGCCAGCGGCTGATGGGATATAGAAAAAAACCGCCCTGAGGATCGTCTTTATCGTAGCGCTCACGCAGCGTTTTCAACTTTGGTTCAATAGAAGCTAATGTGGCGGCAGGTTTCAGCAATACGTATGTTTCGGTGGAGTTGTTGCCCCAGTATTCATCGTCCCACCCCTTGGAATGGCCGTACGACCAGGGAATCAGGAACTCAAAATTAAAGCGGGTATTATTGGGTAAATCTTTTAAAATACCGGTAACAGTAAAATTGTCCTGGTTGTTGAGCCGCACAGTTTTGCCCATTGCAACGTCTTTACCAAATAATCTTTTTGCCAGCTTTTCTGTAAGCACAATGTTGTGCATATCAGCAAGCGCTGTCTTAGCTGTGCCGCTGGATAGCGGAAAAGAAAATACCTGCAAAAAATTAGAATCCGCTACGTCACCCTTTGCGGTCAGGTGCTTTTCTCCTGCACTGAAAAGCAACTCACCCACGCTATTTTCCCGCACTGCTTGTTCGATTTCAGGAAAGCTTACCTGTATGGTTTTCGCCAGCACTTTTGGCGTCAGTGCCCAACTGCTGATTTCGCCATTCATTTTTGACTGGTTCCATGCTTCGTAAATACGGTCTTTATTTTTGTGAAACCCGTCGTAGCTCACTTCATTCTCAATCCAAAGCAAGATGAGAATGGCGCTTGCCATGCCAATGGCCAGGCCAAGAATATTGATTGCAGAAAATCCCTTATTTCTCCAAAGATTTCGAAAAGCGATTTTAAAATAGTTTTTTATCATGAGAAGGTTATAAGTTATAAGTTTTAGGTTATAAGTTTATGTACTTAGCATTTGTTCTTTGGTCATCATCGTTGTGTCACTCACTTTTACTTTATATCCTTATTGAACTTTTTAAATCACAGAGCCACGATAGCAGAAACAGGCTACAACCTCTTCCTGGCTGCAAGGTTATTCCGTTCTTAAACTCTTCACCGGTTTGCTATTGCCGCTTTGCCCGTTTTCACGTCTTACTTCTTATTCCCTTCTCCACTTGTGGAGAAGGGTTAGGGATGAGGTTCACTCCGTTCTCAAACTCTTTACCGGGTTTGCAATCGCCGCCTTTATTGCCTGAAAGCTCACCGTAAGCAAAGCAATGGCAACAGCCGAAAAACCCGCCAGTACAAAAACCCACAAGCTAATTATTGTATGGTAAGCGAAGTTTTGCAGCCACTGGTGCATGAAGTACCAGGCTATGGGAGCAGCTATAGCAAATGATATAATAACAAGAGTTAAAAAATCTTTTGACAACAGGTTTACAATACCAGATACAGAGGAGCCTAATACTTTGCGGATGCCAATCTCTTTGGTTCGTTGAATGGTGCTGTATGAGGCAAGACCCAGCAGGCCGAGGCATGAAATAATAATTGCCAACACAGCAAAATTCAGAAACAGCTTGCCAAACCTTTCTTCGCCCCGGTATTGCCGGTCAAAAAATTCATCGAGAAAGTAATAACTGAACGGACGGTCTGGAATAAATGATTTCCATTTATTTTCGATGGCTGCAAGGGTAGCTGGTAAATTAGCTGTGGCCACGTTTGCCGAAACAAGATTACATCCTTTAGGTTCAATGCGCATGCTCAACGGACTGATGGGTTGCTGTAAAGACTTGTAGTGAAAATCTTTCATTACGCCTATTATCTTTCCTTCGCGTCCCCATTGTTTAAAACGCTTGCCGATTGCCTGTTGCGGCGAACTGTATCCAAACATTTTAACGGCAGCTTCGTTCAGCAACATTGCCTGTGTCGTGTCTGTTGCAAAGTCTCTTGAGAAGCTTCGTCCCGCCACCATCTTTATTTTGAACTGAGAGGTGTAATCGAAGTCGACAAAGTATAAGTCCATATTAGCTACCTGTAAATCACCTTTATTATTTTCAATTTCTGAATAAGCTCCCGGGTTTCCACCTCCGGGCACACTCGATGAAGTGGCTGTTGATTGTACGCCGGGCATGCCTGCAAGAGACTCGGCAAATGCCTTCTCACCTGCATCGCCATGTGTATCTATGATCAGCATCTGGTCTTTACTAAAACCTAAATCCTGGTTGCGCATATAAGTCATCTGATTATACACTACAATGGTTGCAATAATCAAAGCAATGGATATGGTAAACTGGGCAACCACCAGGCCTTTTCGCAGTATAATGCCTTTGCTTCCGGTACTAAAGCGGCCTTTTAAAACTGTAATGGGTTTAAACGATGTTAAAACTAAGGCAGGATAAATACCAGCGAGTAATCCAATAGCCAGAGCTGCAGCAAAAAGCAGTAGTAAGTAGCGGGAATTTTGAAAGATGCCCGTACTCACGGTTTTGCCGGCCAATTGGTTAAACAGGGGAAGCAGCAATGATGAAAGTAAAACAGTAAGCGCAAACGCAATCACACATAGCATAACCGATTCTCCTATGAATTGCCACATAAGCTGCGTTTTTCCTGCACCTGCAACTTTTCTGATACCCACTTCTTTTGCACGTTCTGCCGAACGTGCAGTGGTAAGGTTGATAAAATTAATGCACGCAATAAGCAGTATAAAGACAGCAATAATAGAGAAAATATATACATTGGTAATGTTGCCTGTCTTGCTGCCATTACGTGTTGAGTGCAGATACACATCTTTTAACGGTTCTAAAAACAGGGAAGCAAACATTTGGCTTTCTTTTGCTTTAGCGCCGTTTCTTCTTTCCATAAACCGGGGAAATTTTGCTTCCAGGGCTTTTGCATTGGTGCCGGGTTTTAGTAATAAAACGGCTGTTTCCCCGTAGTTACCCCATTGGTTGTCTATTCCGGGTCGAAGCTTTTGTGTTACCGTGGTCATAGACAGAAGCACATCTGTTTTTATTAGCGAGTTTTCGGGCATGTCTTTCATTATCCCGGTTACTTTCGCAGGCAGCGCATCTCCTGTTAATAGTAAAGTTTGACCGATGGGATTTGTTTGGCCAAAATATTTTTTTGCCGCTGTTTCAGAAAATACAACGCTTAACGGGTCTCTTAAAGCTGTTTCAGGATTGCCTTTAAGCAATTTAAAATCAAATACATGAAAGAAAGCTGAGTCTGCATACAAGGCGTTTTCTTCCTGGAATTTAATGTCTCCTTTTCTTATTAAAAGGTTATCGCCCGACAGGCGGACAAACGACTCCACTTCCGGAAATTCGTCTTTGAGGTTTGGCGCTACAGGCCACGAAGGACCATTGCCATGTATAATCTCAGTAGGTGTTTTTATGTCTGCTACTATCCTGTAAATGCGGTCGGCCTTGGTATGAAATGTATCGTAACTCAATTCGAAAGTGACATACAGGTAAATCAGGAAACAGGCAGTCATGCCTATAGCCAGGCCAATAATATTGATAAAAGAAAAAGTCTTGTGACTCCAGAGTTTGCGAAAAGCAACTTTTAAATAATTTCTAAGCATAAAAGATATGTTAAGTCGTAGGATTTACGTTTATACTTCCCCGCATAAAAAAATGTGCAGTGTTTTTTTTTAGAGCCGGGCTGCATTACTACTATTTTGCATTGTTGCGTCGCACACTTGTACTTTTGTTCATTATTCAGCAATGCACTACCTGTCCCGTTTTCGGTAATCTTATCCCGCGTACAGCATAAGTCTAAAAAAAATCAAAAGCATTCTCCCATTTTCAAATTTTCAAATTGGCTCATTTCAAATTGATTATTCCGTTCTCAAACTCTTCACCGGGTTTGCAACTGCTGCTTTGCCCGCTCTTACACAAATAATCAGTAAGGCGGCTGTTATCATTATAATGCCGCTTAATAAAAATATCCACCAGCTTAATTCAGTATGATAGGCGAAGTTTTGCAGCCAGCTATGTGTTTGCCACCATGCAATAGGAATAGCAATTACAAATGCAAGCGCAAGCAGTTTTACAAAATCAACGGATAATAATGTGATGATCTGTTGTACAGATGCACCTAATATTTTGCGCACACCAATTTCTTTAACGCGGTTGTTCGTCATAAAAATGACAAGGCCCAATAAGCCAAGGCAACTTATCAAAATGGCAACACCTGCAGACCAGGTTAGTAAGGTGGAAAGCTGCTGGTCTTCTTTATAAAAATCAGCAACAGTTTTATCTAAAAAGGTATAATCAAAATCAGTATCAGGATAAACTGTTTTCCAGGCTGCTTCCATTTTTTTTATAGCCCTGTTCCATGTTGCCGGGTTGGTTTGTAACGCAACATGCATAACGTAACTATACTTTGGCGCAAAATGATATATCAAGGGGTGAATAGCTGTTCTAACGGAAGCAAGATTAAAATCTTTCATTACACCAACCACAGGCAGCGAACTTCCAAACGTTACAAAATGATTGATAGCGGCTGCCGGGTTTGTAAAGCCAAGTTGTTTTGCCAATGTTTCATTTATCAATAATTCATTGGCTGTATCAGAAGCCATAATATTTCTGCCTGCAATCAGTTTAATGTTATACACACTTAAAAAAGCTGTATCGCCATTTCTTGAATCAACATCCATCTTTATATCTTTTCCTTGTTCTTTAAACGCTATGCTTGTACCCATTGAACCACCAAATGCAGGTGATTGGTTGCCCAAGCTTACCTTCTGTATTTCGGGAATTTTACTTATCTCATCTTTTAAAATAAATTTTTTATTGTTGGGATTATGAAAATCAAACGGCACATAAAAATTAATGATGGCCTCTTTACGAAAGCCCATATCTTTTTGTAATGAAAAATGGATTTGCTTATCAACGACCATCATTCCAATAATAAAAACCTGTGCAATTACAAATTGAAATACGATCAATGTTTTGCGCAGCAATGCACTTCGTGAACTGCCGGAACTGTTTACTACGCTGTTCTTTAAAACCAATACAGGCTTGAATTTGGTAAGAATAAACGCCGGGTATAAACCTGCCACAATACTTACTACAAATATTAATGCAGCAAGAAAGGCCCATACCAATGGCTGACTGAATAAATAATCAAACTGTAATCCTT
>CAXUMK010000047.1:13609-27590 GCA_964251885.1 uncultured Segetibacter sp.
CGCTTGTAGTAACAATGGGGTGATTGCAATAGAAATAATTGCCGTAAATAAAGTAAGTAAAAATGTTTCTGATAAAAACTGCCACACCAATTGGCTTTTTTTACTGCCTAATGTTTTGCGTATGCCAATTTCCTTTGCTCTTTCTGCGGCATGTGCTGTAGAAAGATTAATGAAGTTTATAGCGCCTAATAACAAAAGAAATACTGCGAGTAATATTAAATTGGTAACAGTTGACTTATTTACGCTTCCGCCATAATCAGGATTGGTATGTACATCGCTTAATGGTTGCAGGCGATGAATTGTTTTTGTATCATTTGGCGAATGCTGTTTAAAAATAGCTGTGATCTGTTTATTGATAGTTGCTTCATGGCTGCCTGGTAAAAGCTTTACTATTAACTGCCTGTTAGAATTTACATTATTCCATTCATCCCAGTTGTAAGAAAGTTTTAGAGTGCTAGTTGCTATGGTTGATAAAGAGATGAATGCTTTGTAATCAAAGTCGCTGTTTACCTGCAGGTCTTTTACAATGCCTGTAATGGTAGTAAGTACGGTATCGCTAAAGGCTACTGTTTTTCCAATTAACTTATCAGGGGAAATATTTGGAAAATATTGCTTTGCCCGGCTTTCACTCAATACAAGGCTATATGCATTTTGCAACGATGTTTTTGCATTGCCTGCAATAAATGAATGCGGAAATGTGTTGAAATAACTTCCTTCCGTAAAAACAATTTTATCCTGCTTTTTAAAAACTTTATCTGCTGTATTGTTGCCTTGCGGAACAGATACTTTTACATTCCAATCATTATAATCAAAAAGCGGAACTGCATATTCGATACCAGTCATATTCTGCTGAACTGCTGCGTGCAACGGTGCGGGCAAGCCCTGGCTTTTCCATTCCCCGTCAGATACAACGCGGTAAATTCTTTCTTTACCGGGCTCGTATTTATCAAAGCTGAAATCATATTCAACCATCATAAAAATAATAAGCGCAGCGCTTATACCGATAGAAAGCCCCAACACATTGATAAACGTAGTAAGCTTATTCTTTCTAAAATTTCTTATCGCTGTTTTGAAATAGTTTTTAAACATACGTTTTGATTTATGATGTATGATTTACATTTTCAAATTTTCAAATTGCTTTATTTTCAAATTGATTTATTCCGTTCTCAAACTCTTTACCGGGTTTGCAATTGCCGCTTTTATTGCCTGAAAGCTAACCGTAAGCAACGCAATGAACAACGCTGCCAGACCGGCGACAACATAAATCCACCAATCAATGTGTATGCGGTAAGCAAAATCCTGCAGCCACCTGTTCATAATAAGCCACGCAACCGGCGCTGAAATAATAAATGATATGGTAACCAGTTTCATAAAATCTTTTGAGAGCATTTGTACTATGCCCTGTACACTTGCGCCCAGTACTTTTCTTATACCAATTTCTTTGGTTCTTTGCTCTGCTATAAAGGTTGCTAACCCAAACAGCCCGAGGCAGGCAATCAATATGGCAAGTGTAGAAAAGATCATTGCGATCTTGCCGGCACGTTGCTCGGCGCGGTACATGTGATCAAATGAATCGCTGAGAAACCGGTAGCTGAAAGGCATACCGGGAACCATTGCTTTCCAGTTCATTTCTGCCTGCTTAATGACTGAAGGAATGTCTGCCGCATTTACTCTAAACGAAATACTGCCGGTTCTTCGCCCCAGGAAAAAAGCCAGGGGCGCAACAGTTGTATGTAAAGATTCGTAGTTGAAATTTTTTACGACTCCTATAATGGTAAAACTCGTGGGATGAGCGGGGTCGCCAAGGGTGTATATCTTTTTGCCTAACGGGTTCTCATACCCTAAAACCTGCGCAGTAGATTCATTGATGATAACAGCGCTGGAGTCGCTTCCAAAGTCGCGGGAAAAGTTTCTGCCTTCTTTTAATTGTATCCCTATTGTTTTAAAATAATCATAGTCAATTTTCCACGCTTGCATATCAAGCGAATTCTCCGAATTTCCGACTGCATCTTTAGCATAACTGTTATCACTGCGCGAAGATTCCGATACCGGTAAAAAGCTGCTAATGCTGCCGCTTACAACACCTGTATGCCCAAGCATTTTAGTTTTGTATACATCAATATTGTCTTTAAGGGTATAAGCATTATCAATGATTAGAACTTCGTTTTTATTGTACCCAAGGTCTTTTGTTTGTATAAAATGCAGTTGTTTGTAAATAACAATAGTGCCGATAATAAGTATAATGGATGTCGCGAATTGAAATACTACCAGGAAGCTGCGCAAGCTTACTGTTTGGGTACCTGCTTTCAGTTTTCCCTTAAGCACTTCTATAGGTCTGAAGGCGGAAAGAAAAAAAGCAGGGTAACTTCCTGCAAGTAAACCGACCAGTACCGGTAAAGCTATCACCAGCGGAAGGATAAGAGGTGAAAACAGGCTGCTTATCTGCATAGATTTATCAGCTATATTATTGAAAAGCGGCAGCACGGCGAAAGCAATCACAATTGCAATAAAGAGAGATATGAGTGCAACAACGGTCGACTCAAACAGAAACTGTTTTATGAGTTGTCCCCGTTCTGTGCCCAATACTTTTCTTATACCCACTTCTTTTGCCCTGTTGGCAGAGCGTGCAGTAGTCAGGTTCATAAAATTGATGCAGGCGATAAGCAGTATGAATAATGCAATGGCACAAAAAATATAGACATAAAGGATATTGCCGGTTGGTGTAATCTCAAAGTTTTGGGTTGAATACAAATGAATTTTGGTGAGCGGCATAAGAAAATAATGAAGCCTGTTGCCTGCTTTGTTAAATTCAGCTATGCTGTTTATCTGCATAAATTGCTTGACCTCTGGCAATACATACCTGTCGATATACTGATCGAAGTTTTTATCAAACGCTTTATAATCGGTGCCGGGTTTCAGCAAGAGGTAAGTATGAAAATTATGGCTGGTCAGCTGTCCCCATTGGTAGTTCACATTTTTCATAGAAAAGATAAAATCAAAATTGAAATGCGAATTGTGAGGGATGTCTTTTATAACAGCAGTTATTTTATACACATTGTTTTTGCTCTCATTGGTCTCAATTGTTTTTCCCAGCACTTCATTGGTTCCGAAGTATTTATGAGCGGTACTTTCATTGATCACAACCGTATTAGGCTCGTTTAAACAGGTCTTTACATCACCTGCAATGGCAGGGAGACTGAATACGGTAAAAAACGTTGAATCAGCATTCGCAACGTGTGGCTCGTTGATGTAATCATTTCCCTTCTTTATAAGCTTGCTGCCTTCACTTGTATATAGGCGGGTATATTCTTCGATCTGCGGGTAATCTTTTTTCAGCAGGGCACCCATCATATCCGAGGTTTGGGTGATGTGCATTTCTGAACCGCCAAAGCGCAGGTCGGAGTTGATACGGTATATCCTGCTTGCATTAGGGTAAAACCGGTCGTAGCTTATCTCATCCATTACGTATAAAGCAATCAGCAAAAAACAGGATAAGCCTATGGCCAACCCTGTAATATTAATAAAGGAAAACACTTTATTCTTGATGAGATTTCTCCAGGCAATTTTGAAATAATTTGTAAGCATTTGAAATAATTTCTGATTTTGTGATGTATTGATTTCTGATTTTCTCACCACTCACACCATTCACTTCTCATCAAATTGCCTGGTACCTTAAAATGACGATTCCCAAATGACTTATTGCCTTACTGACTTATTGCGCTGTTTGAATGATTTGTAATGATTACAGTTGTTGTTTTTAATTATTTTTTAGATACGAGCTGTTATTTTCATGGCATCATCGTTGCGTCGCAATCCGTTCATCTTTTAACCCAATAAGCATCTTCAGTTTGCCCGCGCATCCTGCTTCATTTGTATTTGCGGTACAATACATAATGCATCTTAACTGGCAAGAGATTGCTTCGTCGTTTCCCGAAAACAAGTTCGGGACAGGCTCTCCTCCAATGACGGCTGTCTTTTGCCGAAGCAAGTACCTTCAGAGGAAGTGTGCGACGCAACGATGCTTAATTGATATTCTTCAGTTAAGTACATAAAATTTCTCTTTCATTTTCCATCAGCACATCAGCACATCAGCACATCAGCAAATCAGCACATTATAGCCTTACTCACTCCTCAAACTCTTCACCGGGTTAGCTATCGCTGCTTTTATTGCCTGGTAGCTTACGGTTAAAATGGCGATTAACACAGATAGCATTGCAGCCAGAGCAAACACCCACCAGTTTATTTTTACATGGTAGGTATAGTCCTGCAGCCAGGCATGCATAGCCCACCATGCAACAGGCGCTGCTATAACGAACGAGATGCACACCAGCTTTAAAAAATCTTTTGACAGTAATGTGGTGATGCCTGCAACAGAAGCGCCTAACACTTTGCGAACGCCAATCTCTTTAATGCGGTTCTCAGCCATATAAGTGGCAAGGCCAAACAAACCGAGACATGATATAAAAATGGTTAGTGCGGCAAATACTCCTGCCAGAATACCTATTCTTTTTTCATCTTCAAATTTGCGGGCATACTCTTCGTCAACAAACTTGTACTCAAAGGGATACTCAGGATTGTACTTTTTGAAGATACCTTCGGCTTTTTTCAAATTGTCGGCAACAGGGTTTTGGTTGTTTAGTTTCATAAGAATGGTATTGAACCATTTCGATTTAGGACCATTGATCAGCATGGGTTTGGTGGGTTCATACGGGTTGGTAAGAATGAAGTCTTTTATCACGCCCACTATATGCCATTCTACTCCATTGTCTTTTATGATCTTACCAATAGGGTCTTTAAATTTCAAGACCTTTAAAGCTGACTCATTCACGATCACCCCTGTTGAGTCTGTAGGAAATTGCTTTACATTAAAGTCGCGGCCTGTTACAAACTGCAGACCTGCAGTCACACCAAGTCCGCCCTCTTCAGTGTACCGGTTGAAGTCTGTTTTGTCATTAGGGTCTTTGCCTTCCCATTCCTGCCCCCAGCCGTCGCTCCAGCTTTCAGTAAGTGGTGAACTGGTTTTGGTGACAGAAGAGGCCACACGTGCAGAAAGCAGTTCATTCTTTATAAGCTCGTAGTTCTTTTTAACATCGCCTGTAAAGAAATGATAAACAAGATTGTTTTTGTCGTAACCGGTCTGCCTGTCTTTTGCGTAGTCAATTTGCTGCTTCACTATGATGGTGCAGATAATAAGCAATATGGCAAATGTAAACTGCAGCACTACCAGTACTTTGCGGGGTGTAACCAATGCATGCGCTTTTTTAAACGTGCCTTTTAATACCTGTACCGGCTGAAATGAGGAAAGGAAAAAAGCCGGGTAACTACCTGCAAGCAAACCTGTAAAAACGATGAAACCAATGCATGCGAGCCATACGTTAGGGCTTCCAAAATGAATAGCAACCTTTTCACCTATTAGCTGGTTAAAGTAGGGTAAAGTAATCGCTACAATAACAATTGCAATGATACCTGCAAGAAAAGACACTAAAACAGACTCGCCTATAAACTGGGCAATCAAAGAGGTTTTTTGCGCACCTACCACTTTGCGTATGCCTACTTCTTTTGCACGTTTTTCGCTGCGTGCAGTGCTCAGGTTCATAAAGTTAATGCAGGCTATCAGCAAGATAAAGCCTGCAATAATTCCAAACAGTCTTACAAATTCTATTCTGCCGCCATTGTCTTCCACGCCATTTTTAAAACTTGAGTACAGCCTCCAGCGATCCATGGGGTAGATAAACATCTCCCATTTAGGATCATCCTTGTCGTACCTCGGTTTCAGCGTTTTCATTTTCGCGTTCAACGAAGCCATGCTTGCATTGGGTTTCAGCAAGACGTAGGTGCGCATGGAGTTGTTTCCCCAGTTCTCATCATCATTACCCTGCGACCTGAAATAGCTGTAGGGTAGGAGGTATTCAAATTTAAACCGGGTATTGTTAGGCAGGTCTTTTGCTATGCCTGTTACAGTAAAGTTGTCTTTGTTATCCAGCTTTATCAGCTTGCCCATTGCGTCTTCGTCACCAAATAATTTTTTAGCTAAAGTTTCGGTAAGCACAATAGAGTGCATATCGTACAGCGCGTTTTTCGCATTTCCGCGCAGCAGGGGAAAGGTGAACACCTGCAGGAAGTTTGAGTCAACCATATTGCCCTGCACTGTCAGCCTTTTTTCGCCTACGCTAAAAAGCATATTGCTCGGCCAGTTAACTCTTACGGCTTGCTCTACTTCAGGAAAATCTTTTTCCATTGTACGGGCAAGAACTTTAGGCGTAGTGTTCCAGGCCTGCAATTCGCCGCTGAATGCAGCGCGGTTCCACGCCTCGTATATGCGGTCTTTTTTAGCATGAAATCCATCGTAGCTCACCTCGTTTTGTATCCATAAAAGAATAAGAAGTGCGCTTGCCATGCCTATTGCAAGACCCAGAATATTGATGATGGAAAAGCCTTTATTTCTTAACAGATTTCTAAAGGCTATTTTGAAATAGTTCTTAATCATAGAGGTAGTAGTCAGTAGTGAGTAGTCAGTAGTGAGTAGTCAGTAGTGAGTAGTCAGTAAAAGATTTTTGTACTTAACATTTACACTTTACTCATCATTGTTGTGTCACTCTCTTGTACTTTTTGTTCTACTGCTCGCCGGATAAGATTCCCGTAAACGGGACAAGTAGTGCATTGCTGAATAATAAACAAAAGTAAAAGTGTGCGACGCAACGATGACTCATAGTAGTAATGCAGCCCGGCTCCAAAAAAAATACTCCACATTCTTATACTGCGGAAGCATCTCTCTTCTCCCTTTAGGGCAGGGGTTTCTTATACCATTATATTCTCCATCACTGTTTGTCCATCCAGCATTCGGATAATGCGATGGCTGTAACGGGCATCATGTTCACTATGCGTAACCATTACTATCGTAGTTCCATGTTCGTTCAGGTCTGTAAGCAGTTGCATTACTTCATTACCATTAGAAGAGTCGAGGTTACCTGTAGGCTCATCTGCAAGTATGAGCTTTGGATTGTTTACCACCGCTCTTGCTACTGCAACACGCTGTTGCTGTCCGCCCGATAATTGCTGCGGGTAGTGGTTACGGCGGTGCATTATCTGCATCTTGTCTAACACCGCTTCGACACGTGTTTTTCTTTCAGGCGCTTTTACGCCAAGATAAATAAGGGGCAGCTCTACGTTTTCAAACACAGTCAGTTCATCTATCAGGTTAAAGCTTTGAAACACGAAGCCGATATTACGTTTACGCAATTCTGCACGCTTGCGCTCGTTAAACTTCGCTACTTCAATTCCGTTGAAAAGAAAGCTTCCGTCATCGGGGTCGTCTAGTAAACCCAGAATATTTAACAGGGTAGATTTGCCACATCCGGATGGTCCCATCACTGCGACAAATTCACCGTCTTTTACTTCGAAAGTCAATTTATTAAGGGCTACCGTTTCAACATTTTCGGTACGGTAGATCTTTTCAAGTTCCTTAATCCTTATCATATTTTTTGATGTTTGAGTTGTATACGTTTTGGTTTAATAAAATCTGAAAGAAAGAATGTCCAGCGGATGAATTTCAAATGCTTCTTCTTCCTGCTGCTGTATATCATCGCTTTCAGAAAAGTTGATTTTACTGATATTCGAAACATTCATCACGCTGGTGCAATTGGCAGGAGCAGCGGATAGTAATCCGTTCAATAAAACGGCAAGCAGTAAATTGGTAAGTAGTTTTTTCATAATTGTATTTTTTTGCACCTCACCCTCAATCCCTCTCAACCTCATCCGCCCTTTGCGCACCTTCTCCTTTAGAAGAAGGAAAGCGGATTAAAATCTAATTGAGGGAGGCCGGGCAGTATAAATTATTTTGTCTTTTGAGTAGCATCGTTTCATGTTTTGTTTATTCTCATCTTTCCCTACTTCCATTCAGAGAAGGGTTCATCAAGTCCCCCTTCGGGGGATTTAGGGGGCTGTCTTCTTCAGCACCAGTTCCTGCATCGTTCCATAATTTTCATAGCTCGATGTAACTACTTTATCTCCCGGGTTCAATCCCTGCAGCACTTCATAATAGTCAGGGTTTTGCCTGCCTAATTGTATGTCTACTTTATAAGCAATATTTCCGTTTTCTGCTACTTTAAAGATCCAGTTGCCGCCGGTCTGCTGAAAGAAGCCACCTTTTGCCAGCAGTACTGCCTGTGTTTCATCGCCGAGGGCAAGTCTTATCTGTAATGTCTGACCGCGGCGTATGCCCTGCGGAACCTGGTCTGTAAATTCCATATCTACCTGAAAACGGCCGTTGCTAACCTGGGTGAACACCTTCTTTATTTTCAGTTTATATGTTTTATCAGACAATGTAAAATCCCCCATCAAACCTGGAAAAATTCTTGAAATATAATGTTCGTCAATATCGGCTCTTACTTTAAAACCGGTGGTCACGTCTAACTGGCCGAGTCTTTCACCTTTGTTTTTGTTCTGCCCTATTTCGGCATCGAGGGATGTCAATTGTCCGTCAACAGGTGCACGTACGATCAGGTCGCCTACCTTTTTACGCATTACGTTCAGAGCGTTTTGCGAACCTTCGTATGACTGCCTTGCCTGTGTCAACTGCTGAGTATTTGAAACCGAGTCCTGTTTCAGAATTTGTTTGGTGAGGTTTTGTTTCTGGGCATAATAAGTATAATTATTTTCTGCCTGTTTAAATTCCTGCAAGCCTATCGCTTTTTGTTCATACAGGTGTTTATCTAACTTGTAAACCCGTTCGGCTTCTTTCAGCAGGCTTTCCACATCTGTCATTTGGTTTAGTTTGTTCACCGTATTTTGCTGCGAAGCGTTGCGGCTGATCTGCATTTGAGTAAGCAGGTTATACACGTTGGTTTGCTGGGTTACCAAACCCAGCTCGAGGTCTGTATTGCTGAGGCGCAAAATAGGTTGCCCTTTCTTCATTATTGTACCGTCATCTACAAATTTCTCCTCTACACGGCCGCCTTCTGTTGCATCTAAATATATGGTGGTAATCGGCAGCACAATACCGTTTACCGGTATAAACTCCTGGAAAGACCCTTTCTTAATTTCCGAAATAGTGATGCGTTCAGTATCTACATTCAGCCTGCTTTTGCCCGATGTAAAGTATAAGCTTGCCGCTATCAATCCTGCAACTGCGGCAATACCTGCGATCGTCGCAATTCTTTTACTGTTCCATTTTTTCTTCTGTATAACTCTGTCCACTTCTTCAATATTTTATTTGGTTAATTACTGTTATTATTTTTCTTTTTTGCAGCCGGCATTTGTCCTTTCTTCACCTCCGGTTGTGTCACTCCCTTGTACTGTATCTTTTCATTCTGTCAGCATTATGATTTTCTGTAAATTTCCCTGGCTTAAGCAGATGTCTTCAATAGTGTGCCGATTCTCTAACTTACTGATAATCAAAATCCTGTTATTCCTTTCTGTGCCTGTCATGTTCGCTTGTGTTACAATAAGTGTTCGCTTTTGATACACAGAGTGGGGGGTTTATTTTGCGTATGCTGGGATAACCTTACCAAGACTTCGTTCTGCTGCGGTCTCCTTCAAAACCTTGTGCGTTGGGCTCAGAAACTAGGCATATGTACAGCGCAGGGTCTCTTGCTAACACACATTGCTTTTATTGTACAAATGCTAAAAGGCAAAATAAATTTGGAACGGTTAAAATATACCGAACACAGTCCTGGTTTTTCTTTTACATTTAAGTGTCCTTTGGAACATGTCTTAAACGAGCGGGAAGCATTATGAAGAGTTGAGTTGACTATGTTGTGTTGGAATGCCGGGGTCCCTTGGGTTTTACACAAGGCTTGGCAAGGAGACCCCAGCAGGACGAAAACCTTTAATGACTAAAAGCTATTGGTGAAGAACATCAACAGCGGCAAAAAAACTACTAAAATTGAAAATTATGGATAATGGGGAAAACAAAGAAAAATTTGACAAACAAACAGGCGCTCTATATGAAGCTTTCGGTCGCTTTGTAATCGAGTTTGAACAGATGTGTGAAAGACTAAGAGTTTGTATTATTTTTTCAGTAAATACTAACGGACAACATGGTCAACAATTTCTTCAGGTTTTATTAGCTGACCTTACAGCTTACCCATTGATCACTAAACTTAGAGCGATATTATCGATTATTTATAAAGATGACGAACAGCAAAGGAATCATCTTGATCCTTTATTTAAATTTTGCATAGAACTAAACGAATTAAGAAACGATATTGTTCATGGCACTTGGACTATAGGATCCACAAGAGTAGAAGAAATTGAATTTGATACAGCATGGGGCCGTAAAGCTAAACTAACAAAGAAGGGTTTAGAGCCAAAACTTTTCTCCTATAAACCTGAAAAGGTAAACGCTTTAACTGAAAAAATAAAAATCGCTACAGAATTAATATTTAGACTTCAATACTGTACCTCTTATGGTGCAATGCCAACTAAGAATTTAGAAATAAAAGAGATAGAAAAATTAAAAGGAACGTTATAGAAAAAGCATTCAGAATTTGCACATACTACTTTAGCTCAAGATGATGGAAGCTCTTCTTTTTTGCCGTTGTCGGTCTTGCAGCTTGTGCCGTTGCAGGGTGTTATCACCTGCAACTGTAGTGTTGGTATTAGAAACGTGGTAAGCAGGAGACCTATCAGGATAATGCTTCAAAATCCAAAACCATCTACTCCTTTTCATGGAACCTGGCGGAAGAATATTATATTTTCGTCCCGCTGCGCTCTCCTTCAAAGCCTTTCGTCCTGCTGGGGTTTCCTTCAAAGCTTTGTGCGGTGGGCTAAGAAACCCGGCATGTGTGCAGCGCAGGGTCTCATGCTAACACACATTCCTTTGTGATGAAGACCCCTCTTCGACATTAGGGTCTATCATTAGGGCGTTTTAAAAAAGCTCTATAAAGAAGCGCAAGTACAAGTGAGTGACACAACAATGATGAAGAATGTTATTCTGTTCGTCACCAAAAAGAATCATGTATTGCTTCAATTGCTTCCGTTCATAAAAAAAAACGTACGCCGCGTTATATTTATACTATACTTGCCGTTAACTATTCACCAGGTAAAACTGTTTCTAAAAACTATGTTGCTTAAAAACGCTTCTATATTAATCGTTGATGATGACCCTGATGTGCTGACCGCCGTAAGATTATTGCTGAAGACAGAAGTTAAAGAGGTGCTTACAGATAAGAACCCCGAAAACCTGCGTTCCATTTTAGCAAAGCAACCCTTTGACCTGATTATGCTTGATATGAATTTTATGAGTTCGATCAATACGGGAAATGAAGGATTGTTCTGGCTAAAAAAAGTGAAGGAATTTAAATCTGAAGCGGCAGTGATCATGATTACCGCTTACGGAGATATTGATCTTGCCATCCGTTGTTTAAAAGAAGGCGCTGCAGATTTTGTAGTAAAGCCATGGCATAACGAAAAGCTGCTGACGACGATCAAAGAAGCTTTAAATAAAAAAAACAACGGAAAACCGAATGCGTCGCCTGCCTCTGAAAGTATCATGAATAAAGAGGTTTTAGGAGAATCGCCGGTAATGCAGGATATTTTTTATAAAGTGCAAAAGATCGCTCCCACCGATGCTAATATTTTGATTTTAGGCGAAAACGGTACAGGTAAAGACCTGATAGCAAAAGCGATTCATCAGCAATCGCTGCGGGCAAGCAAGCCATATATAAAAGTAGATGTAGGTGCTTTAACCGAATCTCTGTTTGAAAGCGAACTGTTTGGTCATAAGAAAGGCGCTTTTACCGATGCCCGTGAAGACCGTGCCGGCAGATTTGAAGCAGCTAATGGTGGCACCCTTTTTCTCGATGAGATCGCCAACATTTCTTTGCATCAGCAGGCAAAGCTGCTGAGCGTTTTACAAAACCGGCAGGTAATGCGCCTGGGCGATAACCGCGCCATACCAATAGATATACGGCTTGTTTGTGCAACCAATGTTCCCCTGCAGGAGCTCGCTAATGAAAACCGCTTTAGAAAAGACTTAATATACAGGATCAATACTGTGGAGATAACGCTTCCTCCTTTAAGAAAAAGGGGGAATGATATTATCGTGTTAGCCGATCATTTCAGCAAATTCTATTGCAATAAATACCTGAAACCCTGTGTTAGGTTCGACCAGAGCGCAGTGGATAAAATGTTGCATTATAATTATCCGGGCAATGTAAGGGAATTGCAATATACCGTAGAGCGGGCAGTGATAATGGCGGAGGATGAAGTACTTACAGCCAATGACATCATTTTTTCTCCCATCGAAACAAGCAGACCTTCAGAAGAGGAACCTGTAGAGCTTAACCTGAGTTCCGTTGAAAAAAATACCATTCTGAGAGTGATAGAAAAACACAATGGCAACATTTCGAAAGCGGCAAAAGAGCTTGGGCTAACCCGCACAGCTTTGTACCGAAGATTAAGCAAATATGATATTTAAATAAGGTGGAAGGGATAAGGTGTAAGGCTTAGGGTGTAAGGCCTTCGACCTTATACCTTATACCTTACGCCTAAAACCTTGTATCTTGTACCTTCGGCCTTCCACCTTAAACCTCAATTCTTCATGATTGTAAAAAACAGCGAGTGGCGAATAGTTGTAAGGGTAGCCATCCTTTTTATAGTGCTGGCTGCAGAGTCGTTCTCACTTGTGAAACAATGGTATCTCGCTGCTGCGCTTTTATCGCCGCTAATCATTTACATAGTTGTCGATTTTTTCAATTTTCACCGCGGGGCGCAGGAAGAACTAAGCCAGTTTGTAGAGGCGATACATTATCGCGATTTCTCAAGAAACTTTGACGTTAAACATGCGCCTGCCGATATTCAGCCATTAAGAAAAGGCTTTAATGAGATCAACTCCACCTTTAAAGTCATCAGTAAAGAGAAGGAAACACAGTACCAGTACCTGCAGAAGATATTGGAACTGGTAGATACCGGTATTCTCTCCTACAAGCACGACGATGGTGAAGTGGTGTGGATGAATGAAACACTTAAAAAGATGCTTCATTTGCCGTATCTGAAAACCATACATTCTCTCGTAAAAAGAGATGAAGATCTGTATAATCATGTGCTTGCATTAAAACCGGGAGAGAGTAAAATTGCTACTGCCCATGCTGAAAAAAAATCTTTTAAAGTACTCTTGTCTGCGACCGGTTTTCAGACAGATGGAGAGAAATACAAGCTGATCGCTTTTCAAAATGTAGATGAAGCTTTAGATGAAACCGAATCCAAGGCATGGCAAAAGCTGCTGAGTGTAATGACACATGAGATCATGAATTCTATTGCGCCAATATCTTCTCTTGCCGATACTTTAAAAAACCGTTTGCAGGAGTCGGTGGATGACCTGAATAATAATCAGGGCAGCGTAGACGATTTGAAGCTTGGAATTGATACCATTAAAAAAAGGAGCGAAGGCCTGCTAAAGTTTGCCGAAACCTACCGCAACCTAAATAAGATAACCACGCTTAACCTGACTAAAATTTACATTCGCGATTTGTTTGAGAACCTCAACACTTTAATGGAGCCTACGCTTGATAAAAAGAATATTGAAATGGAGATTGTTTTGAAGGATCCCAGTCTTACAGCAGAGGTAGATGTTAGTCTTGTAGAGCAGGTACTGATAAACCTGGTGGTAAACAGTATTGATGCCGTAAAAGACCGCGAAGATGCAAGAATAGTTTTGGCAGCAGAAATGAACAGCAATAAAAAAGTGATTATCAAGGTTGCAGACAATGGCCCCGGTATGAGCGAAGAAGTACTTGACAAGATCTTTATTCCTTTTTTCAGTACTAAAAAAAGCGGCAGCGGCATCGGTCTCAGCCTTTGCAAGCAAATTATGATGCTGCATCATGGAAACATTCATGCTCAATCTGCACAAGGGCAGGGGACGACTTTTTTACTGCAGTTTTAGCACAAGTATATTTGAAGTCGTATAAGTGGCAATACACTTTATGAGCCGGGCTGTATTACTACTATTTTACATCGTTGCGTCGCACACTTGTACTTT
>CAXUMK010000048.1:0-4896 GCA_964251885.1 uncultured Segetibacter sp.
TTATAGGTTGTTGAATAACTGTAACGGGCATTTATCCAATCGGTAAGCGGAAGCTTTGAAAGCGGAAAAGTATAGCTGGCAATCGCTTTTTGCTGGTACAGCGTATTTCTTCCGCCCTTCAGGAAGTTCCTAATGATCGTATCTTTTTTCGCCTTTGTATCTATCTTTCCCTCAGGTTCGTCTATGCGGGCATTATCTACTGCAGAAAAATCGACATTTAAAGACCTTGCTAAATCCCACCTCATGTTGTAATACCTGTCGAAAGTAAAGAACTTATCATAGGTTG
Source organism: uncultured Segetibacter sp. (assembly GCA_964251885.1). GTDB lineage: Bacteria > Bacteroidota > Bacteroidia > Chitinophagales > Chitinophagaceae > Segetibacter. Next base: position 287 of record CAXUMK010000048.1, read on the forward strand.
TATCTACTCTTTCAACCTTGTTGTCGTAAGTATCCACGATTCTCGGAATAAACTCGCCAAACTGCCTGTTGATGTCTGCCCTGAAACTGAGTAAAGTCGGCTGGGGATTAAAGTTGAAATCGCGAACCAAAGCATACCAGGGCGATTTGGATTTGATCTTCTTTTTAAAAGGTTCAACATATTTTGGCTGACTGTTAAAGGTATAACCCAGACCACCTCTGTGTTTAATAACGTCGTTTTTAAGAATGAGGGGGTTAACATGTGAAGACTTGATATAAGAATAACTTATATCGAAGTTACTGATGCTCCACAGCTTTGGTTTGCCTGTCGGCATCACTCTTACATTTGTTAAATTGATTGTTTTTAAAGTCGTTCTGTCTATCGCTGCGCTTTTTATGGCGCTTTTTTCTTTTCCTGTTGCAGCTTTTATCTTGTCATCCAATTTAATATCGAGGTCGTAGGGATCATATTCGGGAGTGCTGGTAGTTTGGTCGATGCTTGCATAAAAAGGAATAGACAACCCCAGTTTTTTTGGCAGCAGCTTTCCCAACTGAAGGTTGGTGGCAATGTCATATTGCATGAAGTTTTCTCTGGCTCTCTCGTTCACCCGTTGCTCAAGAGTACCAAAACCAACGGTATGCATATTTGCAGAAATGGCAAGGGTGCCAAGATCGGCAAGGGTCATATCGACTCTGCCGGTTGCTGCATATCCTCCTTTTTCATTCAGTTTAGACAAACGCAGTTCGTTTACCCAAACTTCTGCATCGGCAGGAATTCCATCTGACAACTGTGTGTTTTCAACTCCAATTAAAAAAGAAGTCACTTGTCCCAGGTTTGGATTGCCTTTTATTGCAAAGCTTTTGGTGCCTATTGTTTCCTGGTAATAAGCGGTTATACTTTGGTTTGTATTGTTACGCCTGGTTTTTAACTGAACTAATTGCTGCAGATCAAAATCAAGATTATTGCTGTCGGGCCACACTCTTCGCTGCCCGGCATCTGTATTTGGATAGCTGCCCGGTGGCGTAACCTTTAACGGAATTTTTACTTCATAAAAGTTATTTTGAAAATCATCGCCAATGCGTATTACAGCATTCAACTGATTATCATTTATCGGCTGGCTTCCTACTACGCTTTCTGCGTGTACAAACATATTCAATGTTCCATACTGCCGCATGTCGAGGTTCATGGTTTTAAAAGCAGCCCTTATATTATTTGTTTCGAGACTGCGTATCTGAAAGCTCATCGCCTGCTCATTTTGCAGCAGGTTCACACCGTTGTTGCTCAGTTCCTGAACCCTTTCAATGCCGGGAGGAATCAAATAGTTAACAGGCTGCCTTTTACTGTTTTCTTCTACGTTTACTGCTAATACGTTGAAAGCAGTGGCACCCCCAGTTGGCAGGTTTACATAGTTACCGGTCGTATCTAAGTTGAAAGCATAATTTCTCCACTGATTGCGAACCAAATCTAAGGTTGCAAAACGCAGTACAACCGAATCATCGAAACCGCTAAGATACATGCGCACAAAACGGATGGATTTGAAGTCAGGAATATTTCCTATTTTTTTCTCGTAATCTGATATTGGAACACGAAACAAATACCAGTTTTCATTTCCGGTGCTTCCATCTGCATATTTTATTGGTATCGACTGTTTATCGGTAATATACTTATCTCCGATGTTCATGTTTGGGCGAAGGTCTATCCCGTACTCATAATATTCTTCGGTTTCGTTAAGCGTGTTATCGCGGTTTAGATCTTCATTGTCGGGGTATAAGGTTGAAGCCGGGCTGAACTGTGAATTACCAGTGGCGATGGGAGAATTTCCCTGGGGATTATTAAAGCTTTTATAACGGCCTAAAATTCCGGTATTGCCGGCATCATAAGAATTATCACGGTACCATTTGTAATCATCGTTCGACGGATCCTGCTGTGCTCTTGTGTACAAAGGAGAAGAGGCGCCAAAATTGGTAAGCACACTATTCAGGTAATCGGCCCGCTTTATTCTTTCGCCGGCATCATCCAAACCGTCAAAACCTACGTCCTGGTAAGGCCGGTCTGCAGGATCATTACTAAAAGCCTGCGTAACCTGGATCGGATTTACAGGCGTTATACCCCAGGTAGAAGTATTATCTACTGCCGAAGGCTGATTGGGAGAATTTAAGCCATTCTCATAAAAACGGCGGCCATCTTTTAATATGTCTTCACTAATAGAACCCAGGTTAAGATACAGTTTTCCGCCTGTACTGTTTGGCTTTTTGATAAATGGATCCTGCACCCAAAATTCTACAAACTCTACATTACTTGTTTCAAAATCAGTCTGATCGATTGATCGCATGATACCACCCCATTTCTGCGTTGGGTTTTTAAATTTGCCATTTGCATCCACCTGCGAAGGATCGCTTATATAGTTGTATGGACCAATATCTTTGGGATAATATGCAAGGTCAAAAGTGACCAATTGGTTTTCGCCGAGGTTATTGGTCTTTTGAGGAAAAATCTCCTGGTTATAAACTGCTCTTACACGCGGGTCACTCAACTCAGTCAGGTTCTTTTTGAGAGGATTATTTACACTGTTCTTATCCTGCAGGATCGGTTCAATATTATACCAGGCAAGTTTTGCCCTGTTGAAGTTATAAGGAATACTGTCGGTATAATCCGCTTCTGGAAATAGACCATTACCCGCCGGCGTACTTGCAAGAGCCCATGCAACAAAAGGGAAACGAAGGTCAATGCTGCTTCTGGTGCCTTCAAAATCGTCTACATAAATCAATCCGTTACTGCCCGCTCCTATCTGCGCCGGATGGCCTGGTTTCAAAATTGCGCCTTCTCCATAAGCATTTATATTAGACATCACCGTGCTATGATAAAACGGAAGCTTATTCAACAAACGGGTAATGCCAGGCGCTGTCGAACGGTAATTGAAATCGACACCATACATCGTATTTCGTATTGGATCTTCCCCGTAATTCATCTTAGTAAAAAACGGACGTTCAGACAAACGCGCCATTGTTGCACCTAATGACAACTTCTTACTTGCTATATAATCTGCCCTTAACCCAAGAAAACTTCTTTGCTGAATGCCAAAGCCTGCATTATTTTCAAATTGTACATTCACCGGAATGCCACTGTTTAAGATAGCGCCATTTAAAATTTTAACGGTACCTAAGTTGTAATCTATACTGTAATCAAATCCTTCTTTTAGAATTTGCCCGCCTGCGGTAACCGTTACCGAACCCTGAGGCACGTTGAAAGCGCCGAGATAAATTTCGGAGGAAGAGTTTCCTTTTCCTGATCCCTGCATTACAAACCTGTCTACGTTGGCATACGTTTGAGCAATGGCTTTTATGGAATCATACAATTGCCTAAAAACGTATTTCTTTTTCAATGTATCAGAAGCGGTCGCAAAAGCAAGCCTTTCCAGATCGCTTCCAAAGGGCTCGAGAACCGGAAAGATCACTTTGCCCTGCTGCGACAATACCGTAAACCCTTCAACAAAATCAAATACTCCATCGGGTATAGGATCGTTTTGATTGTTTAGCCTGTCGAGATTAAGAATTCGAAGCAATGATCTTCCTTCTACAGTACTGTCAGACTCTGGTAAATATCTTTTCAAACCTCCGCTTGGCTCCTGGTATAAAACATTTAATTTAAAATCCTGCTTTTGAATGCCGGGCAGGTCGAGAGAATACACATTTTTCATCATCCATCTCCAGATAGGCAGGGCAGGGCGCTGCGAAGTGGCTTTTAATAATTTCAGCAACAAAACTTTCTGCACGCCCTGTGTGGAGTCTAACGTTACATCCTGCGAAAACTCGCCGACCTGGTAAACTTTACCGTTATAAGTGTACTGGTATGCAACGCCTAAAACTTCATCGGACTGCAGTTGCTGGGTAAGAGAAACAAAACCTATTTGCGGGTTAAAGTAATATTCGTTAGAGCTTAGTTTACGTGCAAATGTCTTTTCATAATCCTGAACAGGCTGCAGGCCTTTACCCATCAGTATTGAGTTTATCATAACCGGGTCACGGATCGAAGGAGTATTGATCAGGTTGGTATACAAAATATTCGCTCCGTTTGAAGGGAGTGTTCCTGCACCATTCCCTGTAATATTTGGATTGTAGGGCGCTCCTTCACCCAGGTCCATCAACCCTACAACATTCCTGGTTTCGGTGGTAGCTCCTGTGCGGTTGGTCACCCACACCTCCATTCTTAAAATTTGCACCTGGCTGTTTACAACCGGCAAATTCTGCATGGCTTTATTAAAATTCGCCCTAAAATAATCTCCTAATAAAAAGTGCCGGTTTTCTTCATAATCATCCAGTTTTTTATTAAAATTACTTGCTGCTGCGCCCCCCTGCAAAGCAAGAGACTGGCGTTGCGCTTTTTGGTTTGCAATTACCCCTGTAAGAAATAATTTACCAAACTGCAGCGACGCTTTTATACCAAATAAACTTTGTGCGCTCGGAATGAGCGTTCCTTTAGATGTAAAAGAAACGTTTCCGGCTTCTATAGATTTTATTATTTCATCGTCCATTCCCTTATAATCCAGCTTTAACTGGTTTTCGAAGTCGAAGTTGGCGAGGGTGTTGTAATTAATGGGAAGCTTTAGCTTG
>CAXUMK010000048.1:4906-7866 GCA_964251885.1 uncultured Segetibacter sp.
TCACCAATGTTTGCAATTACATTGATGTTGGAGTTCATATTGAAATCAAAACCCCCGTTTTTTCTGGCGCTTTCCGGTAGCGTTGGGTTTTTTATATTCTGCCCTTCATAACCGGCGGTGATGTCAACATTACCCTGCGGACGAATGTCTACTTTTAAACCGTTGGGTCCAACTCCAAAGATGCGATCAAACAATTTATCATACGTTTTCAGTTTTGGCCGGGCAACTTTACGGTTTAAGATGCTTAATGTATTGGCTCTTTTCTGAAAATATTCATCTTCTGACTGTTTTGCCTGGTAGCGCATCATTTCATCAAAAGTCATATAAGTAGGCGTGCGGTAATAAGAATTACCGATTTTTTCTACTATATAATATTGTTTGGTTTTAGGATCGTACTGTATGTCCCTTTTTATATAAGCTGTATCAGAAAGATTGAAAGGATTATTTGATTTGTAGGTAAAAGGGTCGCCTACCCTGTCGGCTATAGGGTAACGGGTTGTATCATTAGAGCTACGATGGGTTGTATCCTGTGAATAAGCAGAGGTTACCCAAAAAGCAGCAAAAATTATAAATATAGCAGCAGAAAAGTTCTGGTGTAGACGGGTCAAGGCTTATAGCAGTTTATGTACAATTCTCTCAATAGGCTATATGTTTTTTAGCGCTTTTTTTATAAGTTCCTCTAATTGAATGTTTCCGCCGTTTGTATCAATAACGTTTTTTAGTGCCTTTTCTGCGTTAGGTCTTGGAATTCCGAGAGAAGTCAATGCATTTAACGCATCAATTTCTATTTTATTTGATACAGAAGAAATAAGAATAGATTCATTTAAGTTTTTGCTAAGTTTATCTTTTAACTCCAAAACCAGTCTTTCTGCTGTTTTTCTGCCTATTCCTTTAATGCTTTCCAGCAGTCTTGCGTTGCTTTGCACAATCGCCTTTATAATTTCATCGGGTCTCATTCCAGACAACATCATTCTCGCGGTTGCTGCACCAACTCCCGAAACACTTATTAATTGTATAAAAAGTTCTTTTTCAGAATATTCTGAAAACCCATATAAGGTTTGATTATTCTCAGTAATATGAAGATAAGTAAATAGCTGCCCGCTTTCCTGCTGGCTGATAGCAGAGTAAGTGTTCAAACTTACCTGGCAGTCATACCCTACTCCGTTCACATCCACAATAACCTGTGCAGGACTTTTAACTGCAAACTTCCCTCTGACAAAAGCAATCACTTTGAAATTTTTAAACTATTTAAACAGAATTTCAAAAATATAAGATGCAAAGCGAAATGCAAACATTATTTTAAAATGGTCAGTGGGCAATGAGCAATCGTCAGTGGTCAATAGTCAGTCGTCGGTGATCGCGGCATAAAAATGTGCAGTGATTTTTTTGGAGCCGGGCTGCATTACTACTATGAGTCATCGTTGCGTCGCACACTTACGCTTTGTTCATTATTCCACAATGCACTACTTTTCCTGTTAGCGGGAATCTTGTCCTATGTGCAGTAAGTTGTGAATGCGCAATGGGCAGTCGTCAGTCGTCAATGGTCAGTCGTCAAAACACCCGTTTCCCCCTTCGCCAGCCTTACTTTGCTTCTTTTACTATTCAAGAATAATCAATTACATTTATCACCCGAATTAATAATTTTAAGCGATCAATGGCACAAAAAATCAGCGCAGCAATTACGGGTGTGGGAGGATATGTACCGGAATACCGGTTAACAAATAAAGAGCTTGAAACACTGGTAGATACAAATGACGAATGGATAAAAACCCGCACCGGAGTTGAGGAAAGAAGGATTTTGAAGGGTGAGGGAAAAGCTACTTCTGACCTTGGTGCACCCGCAGTTAAGAACCTGTGCGAAAAACGTGGAATCGATCCCCTTGAAATTGATTGCATTATTTGCTGCACGGTTACACCCGACATGCTTTTTCCCGCAACGGCTAATATCATAAGCGAAAAAATAGGCGCTAAAAACGCTTTTAGTTTCGACCTCGGCGCAGCATGTTCAGGCTTTTTATTTGGATTAACTATGGGTGCTTCTCTTATAGAAAGCGGCCGTTATAAAAAAGTTGTTGTTGTAGGCGCAGATAAAATGAGCGCTATTGTTGATTATAGCGACAGAACTACCTGCATACTTTTTGGAGATGGCGCCGGCGCAGTGTTGCTCGAGCCGGGCGAAGAAGGATACGGAGTGCTGGACAGCAACCTTAAAACCGATGGCAGTGGCAGTAAATATCTTCACATGAAAGCGGGTGGATCATTAAAACCCGCATCGGCTGAAACCATTGCAGCGAAAGAACATTATATATACCAGGAAGGTCAGTCTGTTTTTAAATTTGCCGTTGTTGGTATGGCCGATGTTTCTTATGAATTGCTCCAGCGAAACAATTTGACAGGTGATGATATTGCCTGGCTCGTTCCACACCAGGCTAATAAAAGAATAATTGATGCAACCGCTAACCGTATGGGTCTTCCGTCTGAGAAAGTCATGCTTAATATTCAGCGATTTGGAAACACTACATCAGGCACCATTCCATTGTGTTTATGGGAGTGGGAAAGTAAACTGAAGAAAGATGATAATCTTGTACTCGCAGCATTTGGTGGCGGTTTTACCTGGGGAGCAACTCTGGTAAAATGGGGTTACGACAGTAAATAGCCTGGAGCATACTTAACAAATCCCTTTCCCGCACTCATACAGGCAATCCTGATATTCCTGTTAGAATACAATCTTCAACTCATTATCATTGTAAGATCACAAAGACATTAGTTCTTTTTCTTGACGACTCTATCTTTTTTGTTATGTCTGCTGATTTTTGTGTTTTCCGGGCAACCCGCATTTTTTACTGTTCCGGGAGTATCAATGCATTTATCGTCGTCATCGTTTACACCATCTCCATCCCTGTCGCCTACCGGGCAACCATCGTATCTTGCAACACCGGGCAGATCAGGGCACTTATCAT
>CAXUMK010000048.1:7876-25625 GCA_964251885.1 uncultured Segetibacter sp.
TATCATCTTCATCGTTTATTTTATCGCCGTCTTTGTCTCCCGGAGGACAGCCTCTGTATTTTGCAGTACCGGCAATTGTAGGACAATCATCCACATCATCAGGAATACCATCATTGTCTGAGTCCGGGACCGGGCAGCCATCATACTCAATTACCCCCTTTTCATCAGGACATTTATCCAGAGAGTCAACTATTCCGTCTCCATCCCTATCTTTTTTCTTTGTTGTGTCTGATACAAAATGTGTTGTAACAATGCAAAATGCATTTGCCTTACTTACAGGAAACAGAATCGAATGATCCCTCAAACTAATTTGGAAGGAACCGGAAACAATCTGCGAATAAAAGTAAAACTGATTAAGAGAATTGATCTTATAATAAGTCTGCGGGCAGACCCGAGATAAATATAAAATTGAAAGCAAAAACAAATTAAAGCCGATTGTTTTCGCTTTCAATTGTAAAAGATGTAGTATGAAATATAAATGAAGATTAATCGTCAGAAGGTAAAATCGCTGCTATTTCTTCCACCTTCACACCCAGTATTCCATCAAAATTACCTAACAGTTTAGCTGCGGCTTTCGTCAGGTCAACTATCCTTCCCAGCTTAGCCATCCGTGGATGCATGCGGTCATTGATACGAACAATTACCGACTTATCATTACTTAGATTTGTTACCTTGACCCAACTGTTAATTTTAAAATTATTACTGGCGGCTGTTAAATTACTATGCTTAAATATCTCACCCGTTGCTGTTCTTAGTCCATTAAAGCGGTTGGCATATATAGTTGCAAAACCTTTTAGCTGTTTTCCGCCTTCTTTACTACCCTCCTGCGCAATCGAAAAAACAGGAATTAACAACAATAAAAAAAATAACTTCTTCAATTTTGGCAGATTTAATAGTTAAAAAATAAATTACCTCTGTCACAAATGCGGCACGAAAATAGGGTAAACTTTCTTTTCCCCACCTTTTTATTGCTTTAAGTTGTTCACACTCGTCCTGTTCACCAGGTTTTAAGACCATTTAGCATGAAAATATACCGCTTGCATTTATAACGCTGCATCAGATACAAATAGTATTTGGCAATACTCAGCATAAAAGATCCTTCACTTCAACTATCTATTTATCAGGTAATTACAACTCTAAAACACCTGGTTAAAACAATTTCACTTATCCATTTTTTTACTTAAAGGGTTCTGTTTATGAGCATACTTCTAAATTGAATCGTTAAAAAAATAAAGGTTATATAGGTGTGAAGCCAATTAGGATCAAGGTTTTTTAGTTCTAACCGACCTTAGAAGCATTAAAAAATGTGGAAACTTGTACACGATGAAGACAAAAAGCGAATATTGCTAAAAAAACGGAAGGGCTTAACTCCTAAATGGCAATGCCATTTTAGGTAAGCTTGAATATTAATTGCACTGCCATTTAGAGTAGTAGATATGTTTTATTTTCTGCTGGCTTAACACTATAATTGCCAGGCTAAAGCCCAATTACTACTTCTTACTTATCCCCGGACCTAAAGGACGGGGCAATAGATAATACCCACGAAACGTTCCTTCGGAACGACTGGTGGGTAGAAAAATGAACGTACAGGCTTTTTTCGTTCCGTAGGAACGTTTGGTACTGGTCTGGCTATGAAATGCACATTGCGGAGTAGAAAAAACGACGATAAAAAAGGGTTCATCCCAATTGTCGTTTTCGATGGCGTTGTTAACTCCTCGTCCATTGGCGGGGATATCTTGTCCCTCAACAAAAACAGGAAAGCAATCCACCTGCACAATCAGGTTGACAGTTGGCTGGGTGATTGCTTCCCCCGCCTGAGGCGGGTAAGGTGCCAATGACGGGTAGAAAAGGAACGATGATGTGGTAGATAAAATGTTAGGTTATGCAGTGCTGTACCGCTCCTTCTCGGCGAGGAGAAGGAGCGGGAGGATGAGGTCTTGCCGAACAGCGAACAAACCGTAAAAGTGTGCGACGCAACGGCTGAGTCATAGTAGTAATACTGCCCGGTTCAAAAAAATTCCAATCACTTTTTATGCCTGCACGATAATAAAAACTTATAAAGGATTAGTAAACATCTTTTGTGCAAGAGTTACGTCGTGCTTGTAAATATCGTCTCTGAAGTTTAATACTCCTTTTTCGTCAACCCACACTGTGTAGTATGTGATGAGCACAGGCACAGGAGTTTTTACTTTTACATACTGCTCCTGGCCACTGTTCATTGCCTCATTTATTTTATCAGGTGTCCATTCAGGCTGGTTACGTAAAATATAGTTAGCCATTTTTACGGGATCACTCAGCCTGATGCAGCCATGGCTGAAGGCTCTTTTGTCGCTGCTGAAAAGGCTTTTTGCAGGAGTGTCGTGAAAATAGATATCGAAACTGTTTGGAAAGAGAAATTTGACCTTGCCCAGTGAGTTTTTAGGACCTGGTAATTGCCTGATAACAGGAAGACCATCTACCGGGCTTCCCACTTCTTCCATATTATTTCGGGATAGATAGTCGTGGTCTTTTTTCATTGCCGGAAGAATTTCGCTTTGCACAATATTAGGTGTCACATTCCAGTAAGGACTAAAAACAACCTGGTTGAGATTGCCGGTAAACATGGTTGTATTATGCCCTTCTTTTCCGACAACAACATTCATGTCAAATACTTTGTTTTTTCCTTCAAACACGTGCAATACAAACTCGGGAATATTTACCATTATCAAATTGCCTTCCTGCCGGTTAAGCATCCACTGCATTCTGCCCATATTTATAAGCAGCTGCTCTACTCTTTTAAGAGCCGGCACATTCATATCTTTTATCAGCGCAGCGGTTACAGTTCCGGTTGGTGTAAGGCCACGGCTTACCTGGTAGGTCTTGACTGCATTTTGTAACTGGTCATCATATATTAAAGTTGTGTCACCTGCAGGCAGTTCTCCGGTTATCTGCAGCCTTCTTTTTATTTCGGCAACACCAGGTGATGAAGTACCTTTTTTAATGCTTTTCGCAGTAGCGGTAATGGTTTGCCATCCACCCCGTTTTGCAATGTCATAATATTTCTGCAACTGGTCTTTCAGCAGTTTGTATGCGGGGTTTACATCAGCATAGTATTTATTGTCTTTGTGTTTTTTTGTAAGCAGCGAATCGGCCAGAAGCATCGCATCTTCTTTTTTAAAGGGAACAAATCTCTCTCCTTCCTTGCGTTTGATTTCTCCCTGCTTATAATTGTTTAAAATATACTGAATGAAGTGCTGCGTCAGGGTAATTTCAATATTTGCTATTGACTTATTGTTAGAGCTTACCCTTAATGTATCTGCACTTAAAAGGTTATTCATTTTTTTCTTTAAACTTTTGTCGTCTAAAGAATTATCGTTGCTGTACGTAGTATAATATTCATGTAGGTTCCAGAAGCTGCTTCCCTGTTCAGTTACTCCATCACCTGAAAACCAGGCAAACTGGTAATTGCGTGCATTGTAAAAACTTCTCATTCGCCTTGCGACGGTATCGTTCAGCTTTTTATCTGCAATAAAGCTTTCAACCTGCGAGCTATCAAGAAAAAGAGTGCTGTACGAGTTAGAACTGCTGATGCTGTAATCTCGTTTTGTTATTTTCTTTTCGTTTCCGTCTGTGGTTGTTCCGTTTGTATTGTCGTCTTTATTTTTGTTTTTGCAGGCTATCAAAAGGGTTAAAACCAAAGCGCAGAATAAAATCTTTTTCATGGATGTTGCCTTAGCAAAAGGCATGCCCTGTAAAAAATTGCCAGAAATGGCTGGAATTGTAAAATGTTTAATGCTGCTATTGAGTTCGCTGCACTTTTACTTGCTAATACTTTTATAAAACTAAGATCACTTTATACTTAACACCAAAAACATTTCATGAATTTTTATGAGCCGGGCAGTATTGCTGCTATTTTTCATTGTTGCAATCATGGATTTGTCCTTTTCTTTTCTTCCAGTGAAAGGAAAGAAAAGGAACACACTTGTACTTTTGTTCCATATTCAGCAAAGCACAATTTTATCAGCAGGAAGTACAAAAACAGGAAAGCCGTCCTATTTATGGAACGGCTTTCCTGCTCAAATGAAAACTATTATTTATTAAACACAACTACTTTGCTTCTGCCAATCACTTCGTTGTTTTGCATTATTACAACAAAGTAATTTCCGTTGCTTAGTTTGTTAATTTGTTTAAGCGCAGCTGTATATGAACCCTGTGTTTGCTTGCCCAGGTTTTCGCTTTGAACATTGCGACCAAGTATATCAACCACTTTTAACGTTACCTGTCCGTCTTTTGGAAGATAGTATTTTACGGTTGCCGTTGCACCTGCTACAGGATTTGGAAACACATTCATTCCTTTTATTTCATCGACAGGTTTGATCTGCACGATTTCATTGGAATTGAAGCCCGTACCTGCTGTGATGTTAACAGTATAATCGTGTACATCACCATAAGCAATTGTAGCGCACGGGTTGGTACCTCCCGAGTTGTAGCTCATTTGAATACGAAGGCGCGTATTACCATTCTTAGCCGCAGCCGGAACTGTAAAAGTCAGGCTTTTTGCGGCTGTGCCTGTTCCACTGCCCGATGCCACAATTTCGCCTGTGCCATTTAGTATTCCATCCTGGCTATAGTCAATATAGACAGTGTAAGCTTCGGTATAAGAAGAGCCTGCAAAGCCAGGCGTTATATTGATGGTATAAGCTGCGCCGGCAGTTAAACCGGTACTCAGGCTGGTGTAATTACCATATCCGCCATCATTGGCAACAGTATGATTGATGGTGCCAAGCACGACTGTTTTAATATATTCATACGTAGTGGTTCCTTTTGATGCACAGTAAGTGACTGCCCCGCCGGTTGTAGTAAATGTAACGGGACTGCTGTAATCGCTTGTGCTGGCAGCGCTGCAAACTGTAGCCACCTGAAACTGGTACGAGGTGCCTGCAGTAAGACCTGAAATGGCAAGAGAGTTACCCGAAGATGATGCAGTTGTCCAGGTTGCGGCTCCGGTAACTTTGTATTGTACGCTGTAACCGGTAGCTCCTGAAACAGCGCTCCAGTTAAGAGTTGCACCGGTATTGGTAATGGCCGATGCAGATAATCCTGAAGGAGCGGTGCAGGTAGTACCTCCTCCTCCGGCAGCAACTACTACAGAATAATCTTCCACTTCTCCATCAAAGGAAGCTGTACAGGGCGAAGGCGCTGCATTGTATTGGGTAGAAACCCGCATGCGGGTAGTGCCAACCACTGCACCTGCAGGAACTGTTATGGATAACGGAGACGAAGAGGTCGCCCCACTGGTTACATTTTTCGCAGTTCCGAGATTATATTCTTCGGTGCTTGTGCTAAAGGTGCCATCGTGGTTCCAATCTATCCATGCTTTTGCATAATTGGTATAATTACCGCCTGTATTTACCTTAACAGACAATGTATAAATACTGCCGGTGTTAACAGTGGTAGACTGTGTTGCAGTATAATTGGTATATCCTGATGTAGTACCCGAAGTGGTATTATTGATCGTGTTGAATGTAACATTGGTGATACCATCATACGTTTGACCAACAGAGGTACAATATGTAATTGGAGCACTTCCGGTAGTTGTAAATGAATAAACCGGGCTATACGCGCTATTACCTCCTGCACTACACACTGTTGATACCTGTACCTGGTAGGCCGAACCTGCAGTAAGCCCGGTAAGATTATAAGAGTTACCAGTAATTCCGGTAACTGTGGTAAATGTACCGGCGGATGAAAGCTTGTACTGAAGAATATATCCTGAAGCGCCGGTAACGGGGTTCCAGTTTATAGCAGCACTTGTATTAGTTATGGATGCCGCTGCCAGCCCTGAAGGTGCAGCGAGATTACAACTGCTGCCTCCTGCTGTGCCGATACCTACTGCATACCATGCATTTTCAACCTGTATTACTTCATTTGAACCAGCCCCATATAAATCAGTGGCAGAATTGATGCAGGCAGTACGCCAGTTAACATACTGCGAAGTGCTGGTTAAGTAAACGGTTTCTGAACGGTACAAAATCTGGTCTGCTTTGGCCAATCCGATACCACTTACAGTATAAGCGCTGCCGATGTCATTGGTACCCGATCCGCCTGTAACCAGCAGGTAAAACATAAAATTACCTACTCCGCTGTTAGTGTGTACCCCGTAACTGTCTGATGAACTGGTAGCCCAGTAAGTTCCTTTATAGGTATCCGGCTGCCCATCGGCGTTCGGGTTTAAAAAGCTTCTTATTTCCCAACCCATATCGTTGCTTAATATCCAACTGTTATCAGAAGGCTTTGTGTAAAATTGCACCGACTTACCCATGATGTCGCTCATGCTTTCATTCATTGCACCGGGCTCCTTACTATAGGTAAGGTTACAGGTGTATTGAGTAACGCCGTGCGTTAGTTCATGGCCGGTAACATCAATTCCTGTTACTCCCTTTCCATTGGAAGAAAGGTTCCCATAATCCATTTCAGATCCATCCCAATCGGCGTTATCCGTGTTGGAAGCATCATTTACCCAACTGGTTAATGCATAGCCGGCATTGTCAACGCTGTTTCTGTTGAAATTATCTTTATAATAAGTCCAGGTTGCAGCTACACCAAAGTGAGCATCCAAAGCCCACTGATCAGCTCCGGTTAAAGCCCAGTTGGGTGAAGAATTTGTATAATCGGCATGACCTGAAGCTGCATGCAAAGTAATGATACCATTGCCTTTTGTAAGATCACGAAGGCGGTAAGTAGAGCCATTCAAATCGCTGTGAATAGTTTGTGTGCCACTGTAGCCGGTTGCTGCTGTGCCGGTAGCATCTGAGTGCATCATTTCCTGCTTTGTACCTAAAATGCTGCCCGTAGCAGCATCAACATAAATAAACTTACGGTCAAAAGGTTTCAGGGTGTACACGTCTATTTTATAAGCAAGTGTAAGATCTGCAGGATTTATTTGGTCGTCTCCGCCATACCATACTTTTGATGGAACCGGATAATAAGTAGCCGTTTTGCCCTTTCTTAATTTTATCCGTTGTTCAAAACCGGCATCTTCCCAGGCATATTTTTCTGCATGCACATAACTTAGTGCAGCATTAAGAGCTTGTGCAGGCGATACAGATGCGGTGCTTTTCATGCCCTTCTTACCATTGAATTCTGTAACGATCGTTCCGCTCATAGCCGTAAGCCTGCCGCTTTTAGTGTGAGCGATATACATTGAATTCTCCACAGGGATATTATTGTACGACTGATAATACCTGTAATGAGTCTCACCTAATTTATCTGACTCTGTTGTCATTAAAACAAGATCAGAATTTGCATCCAAACCAAATGTACCCCGGGCATTAGACGGGTTGAATGAAACCTGTTCGCCAGGATCGAGTTTAGTAAATTGTTTTGAAAGCCCTCGCTCTCCGTTAATTTTTTGAAGAAGACCTTTTTGAGCATACAGGTTAGATAAAGACCCAAGAATGCATACGAGTAGAAGTAGTTTTTTCATCAATAGAATTTTAGGAATTATAAAAGTTGCAGTAACATTACTTTAACAAATTAGCGAATAAATTAATTTTAGCAAAAATTTGTTTCTCAAATGAGAACTTCTAAATAAAGCACATAAGATAGCAATAAAAAAGGCCACTGATCTACAAAGACTCTAACATCGTTGCAGTGCTAAAAGAATTAAATTCAAATTTTGCTATATTAACTAAGATGAAGAAAATGAGACAGAAGATCAATTATATATAGAATAATAATTTAAAAAACATTTTTATATATTTTCGTCCAATGAAAATCACCCTCGCCATAATAAGTTTGAGTAAGTACTTTTTTCTTATTTTTATTTCATTTTTATTTACCCAGCATCTCTTTGCTCAACCTACCATTAACTCATTTTCGCCTGCATCAGGCCCGGTCGGAACAACGGTAGTAATAACCGGAACAAACTTTAATCCTACTCCGGCTAATAACATTGTTTTTTTTGGTGCGGCTAAGGCTGTAGTTTCTTCTGCAACTACGACCTCGCTTTTGGTCACTGTTCCGGTGGGTGCAACTTATCAACCAATTACTGTTACTGCACATAATCTCACTGCGTATTCAGCTCAGCGTTTTATAGTAACGTTTTTGGGAGGCAGTGCTAAATTTGAAGTAAATTCCTTCGCTTCGGGATTAAATATATCTGCGGGAAGTAATCAAAGACGGGTTTGTGTAACTGACTTGGATGGAGACGGTAAACCTGACATGGTAATAACAAACCAAGGCTCTAATACAATATCAGTTTTTCGTAATACCGGTGTCAATACAGGTACTGTTTCCTTTACTAAAGTTGATTATGAGGCGGGAAACGGCCCCTTTGACATTTGCATTGGTGATCTTGATGGTGATGGTAAAAAAGATGTAGCTGTTACAAATTTCAATTCAGGTAACTCCAGTCATGTTTCAATTTTCAGGAACACGAGTACAATTGGAGCTATCTCATTTGCTGACAAAATTGATTTGGAAACCGGAAGCGGTTCAATTGGCCTGGCAATTGGTAACCTGGATAACGATGATAAACCAGATTTGGTTGTAGCTAGTGGAAATTCAGGAACTATTTCAATATTTAAAAACACAAGTAGTTCACCTGGCTTTGTTTCATTTGCGCCTAAAATAGATTATACCTCATTTGATCACCCTGATTATGTTTCAATAAATGATTTGGAAGGAGATGGAAAACCTGATCTTATTGTCAGTAATTTTAGTTCTTCATCTTTGTCAATTCTCAAAAACACAAGCAGTGGCAGTTCTATTTCTTTTGCATCAAAAGTTGATTATCCTGCTGGCACATATCCTGGTGAAACTTCTGTTGGAGACTTGGACGCTGACGGAAGGCCGGATATCGCCTTCACAAATTCAACATCAAATACAGTCTCTATCCTAAAGAACTTAAGCACTGATGGAACTATTTCTTTCGGGGAAAAAATAGAATATACAACAGCTGCTAACCCCGGAACAGTTTCAATAACTGATCTCAATGGCGATGGAAAGCCTGAACTTGCAGTGTCTAACGAATCTGATCCTTTTGTTTCTATTTTTACAAATGAAAGTTTAACCGGGAACATTAGGTTTTCAGAAAAAGTTGATTTTTTTATTTCCTTTGGCAGTACCAGTGTTTCTATTGCCGACCTGGATTTGGATGGAAAGCCTGATCTTGTTTTATCGAACCTTTATTCAGGAGTTACCATGCTTAGAAATAGGGTTAATGAACCGACCATTACCCTTATTACACCAAATCCTGCATCTGCCGGAGCAACTGTGAATATTAAAGGCAGAAACTTTTCGACTGCTTCTACCGTAGATTTTGGGGGGACTCCGGCAACATCATTCCAAATCCTTGCTGATAGCAATATTACGGCAGTTTTAGGTACAGGAACAACGGGTAGCCTTAATGTAACGAATGCTTATGGCACAGGGTCTGCTTATTTTGTAGTAATTCCAACTTTTTCTTCTTTCAGTCCCTCAAGTGGACCGGTGGGTACGACAGTAACAATTAAAGGAAGTAACTTTAGCCCTGTTATTTATAGCAATATAGTTTATTTTGGCGCTGTACAAGCAGTTGTAACTGCTGCTACCAATTCAACGCTTACTGTTACAGTTCCCGCCGGAGCAACATATCAACCCATTACTGTTACAACCAATGGTCTTACAGTTAGTTCACAGCAACCTTTCAGTATAACTTTTCCATCAACTCAGGAAGAATTTAATCCTTCTTCGTTTACAATTAAAACGGATTTTACCAGGAGTAACAGCCCTTATAACATTGCTGCAGCTGATGTAGATGGAGATGGAAAAACAGATATTGCAGCAGTAAACACTGGCAATAAAATCTCTATTTTTAGAAATACAGGGGAAAAAGGAACTGTTTTGTTTGATGAAAAAATAGACTTTCCTGCAGACAACCAGCCCGTTGGCCTTTGCTTCAGTGATATTGACGGAGACGGAAAACCCGATGTCGTTGTCCCTAATTATGGCAGTAATTCTGTCTCTGTTTTAAAAAATGTAAGCTATCCTGGCACTATTTCCTTTACAACAAGATTTAATTTTACTGCCGGGGTCAATCCACAAGACGTTGCTTCAGCGGATCTTGACGGAGATGGAAAACCTGATATTGCAATAGTAAATTACACTGATAATACATTGTCCATTCTGAAAAATTTGGCTCCTACTCCCTATAACGGTTCAATTACTTTTTCTTCAAAAGTTGATTACCCTACAGGAGTCAATCCCTATAAAGTTTCAATAGCAGACATTGATGGTGATGGAAAGCCTGAAGTTGTTGTGTTGAATAAAGGTTCTTATACTGTCTCTGTTTATAAAAACACCAGCACTTTAGGAAGCATCTCCTTCGCCGCTAAAATCGATTACGTAACTGACAGCTTTCCTCAAAGCATAGCAGTAGCAGATATGAATGGAGATGGAAAGTACGACATCATCGTGTCCAACTTTTCTCCGTCAAGGCTTTCTGTATTTAATAATACAAGCAGTACAGGCGTTATTTCCTTCCTCCCTAAAAAAGATTTTGAGACAAATCACCTTTCAAGCCACTTTTCAATTGCCGACATGAACGGGGATGCAAAACCCGACATTATTATCAGCAATCCAAATTCAGGGAGTGTTTCTATTTTAAAAAATACTTCTTCTGCCGGAGGCGTTTCTTTTGCTCAGGAATCGGAATATTCCACAGATCCATATCCACGTGATGTAATAGCAGTTGATATGAATATTGACGGGCAACCTGATATTGTCACATCTGTGCAGGATAATTTTTATTTATCGGTTTTAAGAAATAAAATAAATTATATACCTGCTATTACTTCATTTACTCCTGCGGCTGCAGGCCCAGGTACACACGTTATTATTACAGGCAAAAACTTTTCCGGTGCAACTTTGGTTACTTTCGGTGGCATATCCGACACTTCTTTTACTGTTGAAACTGATACAAGCATTACAGCAATTGTACCACAGGGTTCGTCAGGCTCTGTAGAAGTAACAACCGTATATGGAACAGGAACACTTGACGGATTTACATTTGTAGCACCTCCTGCAATTACTTCTTTTACACCACAAGCTGGGCCTGTTGGTACAGTGGTTACTATCAATGGTACAAACTTTAGTTCTGTTGCTGCAAATAACATTGTTTTCTTTGGTTCTGCTAAGGCTCCGGTGTCTGCTGCTGCCAATAATACTCTCACAGTAATTGTTCCTACAGGTGCATCTTATAAACCTATAACTGTTACAACTAATAGTTTTACAGCTCACACAAGCAAACCTTTTATAGTAACTTTTAGTGGGGCAACTTCTGCATTTACCCAAAATTCTTTTGCAGCAAAACAAGATATTGCTGTAACTGAAAAACCTACTGATGTTACCCTGATTGATTTGGATGGTGACGGAAAGCCTGATATAACTGCTGCATGCCTGTCATCTTCAATAATCTTAAAAAATGCCAGTTCTAAAGGCAATGTTGCTTTTTCTTCAATAGTTGATTCATCTATTGGAAAATTTCCATATCAAATATCGATCAGTGATTTGGATGGAGATGGGAACGTTGATTTGTGTATAGGCAATAGCCAGGATTTGAATGCAGCGTCAATATTCAGAAATAAAGGGACGTCTAACGCTATTTCTTTCGATTCCGAGTTTGTGATTTCATTACAAGCAGTAGGACAGTTTGATGCGGCTAATGCAGATGTAGATGGAGATGGAAAAACTGATGTTATAATACATAGTCTTTATAGTCAAAGGATTTGGATATTCAGGAATACAACAAGCGGTAATAAAATCTCCTTTGACCAGCCCATTATAATATTAACAGACGCATATACCCGATATTTTACCCTTGCAGACATCAATGGTGATAATAAGCCTGAACTTGTTTTAAGTGGTGAAAGTGTTTCAATATTGAAGAATTTAAGTATTCCGGGAGTAATATCTTTTGATACAAAAAAAGATATTACTATTTACCAGAGCGCTCAACAAATTGCAATTGGCGATCTTGACGGGGATGAGAAACCTGATCTTGCTATTGCCAATTCTGGAAACAGTTTCATCATCTTAAGAAACACAAGTGCGAATGGTTCAATAACTTTTGGGGAGCAAGTAAGTTACCCAACTGATATAACAGGATCTAGCAAAGTATCAATAAGTGATATGGATGGAGATGGCAAACCAGATATTGTTGTTATAGCCAATCCATATACTGATACTGTTTGGGTTTATAAGAATGGCTCTCTGCCGGGAACAATAACCTTTGCAACAAAGGTTGGCTATGGAACAGGATCAGTATCAAAAAGTATAGATATTACCGACATTGACGGGGATGGCAAGCCCGATATTGCTACAGCAAACTATAATGACGGTACCATTTCAATTTTACTTAATCAGATTGGTGAGCCTCTCAGAGTTAATCTTTGCCCTGGTGGAAGTACTGCGCTTACGTCTGGTATAACCGGCACTACTTACCAATGGCAAATTGATAAGGGTAACGGTTTTACTGCTCTTTTAAACGACAGTAACTATACAGGTTCCGCAACTGCCACCCTTGGTTTAAATAATTTGCCTTCTTCCAATTACGGATACCAATTTCGTTGCATCGTGGATGGGAATGTAAGTACTGTATTTTCTGTCCGTTTTTCAAACAGTTGGACTGGCACTGCTAATTCAGCATGGGAAGATCCTGTTAATTGGGCATGTGGTTCTTTACCCGATTCAAACACTGATGTTATTATCAACAGTGGTACAGCGATTTTGAATTCAAATGCCTCTTGCAGAAGCATAAAAGTAAATACCGGAGCTACCTTTACTGTCAGCAATGGTTATGCATTAACGATTACTCATTAATAAAATAATCAACTTAACAATAATAAAAAAAACATAGTTTAAATAAGCAGTAACAGGCGCTGTTTCTATTATTCTTGCCTTCTGCGATGTTCACAATTTATTTTTTATAGATAAATAACACTAGCTGTAAAAACACTATTAATTTGCAGACTATGCAAAAGTTAGTTTTAATACGCCATGGCGAAAGCATTTGGAACAAAGAAAACCGCTTTACCGGCTGGACTGATGTTGACCTTTCTGAAGAGGGTTACCTGCAGGCGAAAAAAGCGGGTGAAATTTTAAAAAAGCACGGTTATAATTTCGATGCGGCTTTTACATCTGTTCTTAAAAGGGCGATCAAAACTTTACATATTGTACTGGAGGAACTCGATCATCTATGGATCCCGGTAGATAAATCGTGGCGGCTGAACGAGCGGTTTTATGGTGCGCTGCAGGGTTTGAACAAAGACGAAATAATTACCCAGTACGGTAAAGAACAGGTACATAAATGGCGGCGCGATCCCAATGAACTTCCACCCGCTATTACTAAGGAAGACGAAAGATACCCTGGTCATGACCTGCGGTATCAGCATTTGACGGAAAGGGAACTGCCTCTTACCGAAAACCTAAGCGAGACTATGGATCGTGTGTTACCCTTCTGGCACGAAAGAATTGTACCGGCTATACGTAAAAATCAAAAAGTAATTATTTCGGCACATGGTAATAGCCTGCGTGCCCTGATCAAATACATCGACAATCTTTCTAACGAGGAGATCACAAATCTCGACATACCAACTGCCGTTCCCTGGGTGTATGAGCTGGATGAACAGTTGACAAAAATGAAGCATTATTACTTAGAGTAGCGCAATCTTTGTAAACGTTTGATATCCCTGTACAGGTAATAGCCGATAAGAGGTTTGCAGATAAATGGAGCGTCGCAACGATTTCTCTTTATCTTGTTGCCGCTGGCTCAACAATTCCTCCTAAACTTCGTACAATGGCAGTATAAAAATAATATGCTCAGCAAAGGAGTAGTAAAAGGAGTGAGCGTTATCGTTTTGTAGCTTTGCTCTTCATTAATCTTAATCAAAATAACATGGGATTTTTACAAAATATTCTGAAACCTTTTGTAGAGTTTAAAGAAGGAGATCCTGCATCTCCTCAAAAGCAAAAAGTAGAAAAGGTAACAACCGGTGAAGCGGAAACGACACATCCTGTTTCAACAAACGGAAACAATTCTACCTCTCTTAGTTCATCTGCCGCAGGTACCGGTTCTGCCTTGGGCAAGAGTGAATACAAAAATTATTTTGAAAACCTGGTTGAAGAAGCAAATGCTAAAAACCCTGTTTTTGCAGGAACGGATTTTAAGGAATTTATAGACAGTAAAATAGACGTAGAAGCCATTGCCGATGAAGGAACACGATATAAAACGGCATTTAATGTATTGAAAAGAACAGGGCTGACAAAAGAGAAGCTGGTAACTACAGGGCACGAATACATTAAATTGATCGAGCGTGATTTAAAGGGATTTGATGACGCTTTTCAGCAGCATTATAAAAGCGATGTTGAGCAAAAAGAACAATTGCTACAGAAAAAAGCGGAGGAGTTGCAGGCGCTGACTGAAAAGATAACCGCTATGAACCTGGAAATGAAAAAAATGTCGCAGGAGATCATTCAAAGCAAAGACAAATTGATCTCTAATAAAAACGCTTTTGTGGCTGCAGGAGAAAATAAGAAAAAAGAAATAGAGACTGAATTGGAAAAAATAGATCAATACTTTTAAGAAATGGTTAAGTCTTTAGCACGAAGCACTTTCACTTCTTTGAACCGTTTATACACATACAATAAAAACAAAACAAAATGGCAAACGAATTAATAAGGACAAATTTTGAACTGCCTAAATGGGATGCAAAAAAAACATGGGGTACAATCATGATGCTGGTAATACTGGCAGGTCTTGGACTATTGTTTTACATGTACATCCTGCCCTTTTTGCTGTCGGTTGTATGGGGAACCGTGCAATTGATTGTTGGAATAGCAGTGGCAATTGTGCTGCTGATGATATTGACCAATCCTAAATTCTGGAGAGGCATCCGTTATTTTTCAGAAGCGGTTGCACAGGGAACTTTGGGATGGGCAATTGAAATGAACCCCTGGAATATTTTAAACCTGCAAATCGAGGAAGCAGAAAAAGACAGAGAGCAATTGAGAATTCACGGTGAAAAACTGAAAGCACAGGAATCGAACCTGCAGCTTCAGTTAGAAGAAAATGAAAAGAACCTGAGACAGGCGCAGGAGGAAGTAAAGATTTGCCAGGCAAGACTGCAAAAAAGCCCTGATGACTTTGACACGCAGCTTGCCCTTGAGACGTCTGCAACCAATTTTAATAATGCAAAAGATTTTATCGACTCTGTAAAACCGGTTGAAAACGATGTAAGCAACCTGGTTGTATTTGCCGACAAAGCTTACCGGAAATCGGGAGTTGCTTTGATGAATTCAAAGAACACCGTGAAAATACAAAAGGCAAAGTATGATGCGGTAACAACCGCCTCTGCAACCATGGGCAAAGCCATGAAAGCATTTACCGGTAATACCGAACTGAACAGTGATGCTGACACTGCCATACAAAAGATCAGGCAGGATGTTGCTAACAAGATCGGCGGTATAAAATCAGCCATCCAGATCACTTCGCAGGCCATGAACGCACAGGATTTGAAAGACGCTGCCAAGGTTTCTATTGCTGCGCAAACAGCCACTGAATTAGATGTTGACAGAACCTTCAATTATTCAGATTCCATCCAGACGTCAGCAGCTAAGATTGAGAATACTGGTGGCAGCAATAATGACGGAAGAAATAAATACCTCGATATTTTCGATAAAAATAAATAATCGTTTTCAGCGCATTTATCATTAAAACATCTCAAACAAAAAACAAAAACAATGAAACTTAAACCAGGTGGAAAAATTGCGATATTCCTGATATTGGGCATAATAGCATTCTTTCTTATCAGACGTTATCTTCCTCACAATACAACTGACAATACAACCACTGCCACTACAAGCGACACATCTGCAGCTTCCGACGGCGGCGATAAAAAATCGACAAGTACAGCAGCAGGTACATCTGAAGGCCGTGAATTTAATTACACTGCTGAAAAACCGGTAAATGGTATCCTTAGAGGTGTGGTAGAAGTTGGAGCAAGCGGCTTCAACTCCTTTGTAATTAACATGGACAAGGAAAAGCGGTGGGAAATTATATCAAAAGATTTTGGAGAATCACTGGCTTATGAAGGTTTGGCAACAGAAGATGACATCAGGGCAGGACTGAAGAAGTACCTCGCGGGCATGTTTGAAAAAGGTGTCTCAAAAAATAACATGCACTTTGTTATTTCATCCGGCGCGCAAAAAGAGCCTAAAACACTGGTTATATCCAATGAACTTAAAAAAATCGGGTACGTAGTAAACCTTGTGACCGCAGACCAGGAGGGCAAGTTCGGATTTAAGGCAACCGTTCCTCCATCTTACCAGGACAATTCTTTTTTAGTTGACATTGGTTCAGGCAACACAAAGATTTCATGGCAGGAAGATGGCAACCTGAAATCGTTAGAAGCAAGCGGCGCAAAATATTATGACAAGGGCACTACAGATGATGCCGTGTATACTGAAGTAAAGGCGCAGGGAAGTAAGATACCTGCAGCCAAACACAACGTATGTTTCATTATCGGCGGAGTTCCGTTTTCACTTGCCAAGCAAACCCGTAAAGGCCAGGAAAGATATACTGTATTAAATCCACCCGCAAGCTACAAACCGGGCAGCGACAAGAAAATGGCTTCGGGTCTCAACATTTACAAGGCTATTGCGGATGCTACCAAGTGCGACACTTTTGTTTTTGACTGGGATGCAAACTTTACTATCGGCTTCCTGCTAAGCCTGAAGCAATAGTTGCATTTTAAGGACAATAAATGAAACCTGAAGGAGTTGCCATTGCAACTCCTTTTTTACATTTTATACTAAGCAAAGCATAAGTACATGCGATGATTTTTTTGGTGCCAAAACTGTATTACTACTATCAGTCATCGTTGCGTCGCACACTTATACGCTTTGTTCATTTTTCAGCAATGCACAATGACCCTGCTTGATGCATAAATAATACACGTATGCTATTTCCATCGAGATCATCCTATCCCTCCCGCTATATTCAAAAAAGGCAACAGTGAGTCTGAAATTTTAAAAGTAAAAGTAAATCTGTAAATTTATACCTGATAAATTAAGTGAGTCATGTCAGAGGAATTAATCTTAGAACAACCGTCTTTATTAGGTCTGATTGTCAGCGAAGTGGAAAAGCTGAACGATACAGAAAAAAAGATATTGCTGATACAATTACGTAAGAATGAGATCTTACATAAAACAAGGCTTTTAGATGCTGTCACCGGTAACGTAAAACCTGATGCAATGACAGATGAGGAGGCTGAGCGTTTTATAAGTCAACAACGTAAACTAAGGTATGAGCAGCAATATCTTTTACTTGGTTAATTTTCATACTTTCTCTTCAAGCTGTTAACAGTTATAAATAGCTTTGTATTACTCAGTTCAATTTGCAAAACCTACCATTGCTTATTTCATTTCAAAAAGTATTGCCATCTTTATCCAATAACTTTCAACCATGAAATTAGTTTGGCGTTCTGCAATTGCTTTTTTATTGTTTGTGTGTACTGCAGAAGCACAACCGGTCATAAAAAATTACAAGCAATATTATGCAGCAGTAACCTATCATAATGCTGAATGGCTGGTGTTGCGGAGTTTTGAAACACCACGGGGGCAGCTATTTCTTGCAGTAGACCCTAAAGAATTAAACACCGACACGCTTGCTGCTGTACAAACTGATTTAAAAATTGCCGGCTGGTCAAAAGCGATTGAATACTTTAAAACT
>CAXUMK010000048.1:25635-27516 GCA_964251885.1 uncultured Segetibacter sp.
GGATGCAGGTATCACACACGGATACGCCAAAGAAAAAGGCATCACGCTTACGATAGACCTTTGTCCATCGCATCGTGCGCTGGATCGAATTGTTTTAACCTCACTCATCAGTGAATTTCAAAAAACTGAAATGCCAGTTCCTTTGGCCATTTCTATTACCGGAAGATGGATGCTTACTCACCCCGATGACCTAAACTGGCTAAAGCAGCTTCAGCAGTCGGGCGACATTTCAGTTACCTGGATCAATCATTCATACAATCACCGGGTAAGTGTAACTGCACCGTTACGCAGCAATTTTTTACTCGAGCCCGGCACCGACATTAATTTTGAGATATTAGGAACAGAACTGGCCATGCTGCAGCACGGATTATTACCTTCTGTTTTTTTCAGGTTTCCGGGACTTGTTTCTGATCTCAGGATAGTGGATCAGGTATTGAATTACGGACTCATTCCTGTAGGCACCGACGCCTGGCTGGCTAAAGGGCAAAAGCCAAATACCGGAAGCATTGTATTGATCCATGGC
This sequence comes from uncultured Segetibacter sp., assembly GCA_964251885.1. Classification (GTDB taxonomy): domain Bacteria; phylum Bacteroidota; class Bacteroidia; order Chitinophagales; family Chitinophagaceae; genus Segetibacter. The sequence goes on from CAXUMK010000048.1 coordinate 26,159, forward strand.
AATGGAAACGAACCTGTTGGCGTAAAGGATTTTTTGAACCTGCTTAAGAATAAACAACCCGAGGTAAAAAACAAAGAATGGCTGATGTACGACCTCAGGGAAAGCGTAGAGGATGAGTTTGGGCAAAGCCAATAATATGTATCATTTTTCCTTCGAAAGCCACTTATAATAATCGGCAAACTTGTTTCTCCAATAGTACTCGGTGTGCTGACCTTCCGGGTCAATTTCCACCTCAACAGCAAAGCGGGGAAAGTCTTTTAAAACTGCAGCAATGCTCTCGATGCGGGTTACCAGGTTACCTCCTTCTTTGCCTCCTCCATAAATATAAAACCGTTGAGGATATCTTTTATTAGCTTTCGCCACCTTTCTCAGCTCGTCTGCAGCACCAGGAACTGCCCACAAGGATGGAGAAAAAATACCGGCACCGCCAAATATTTTTGGGAAATACATGGCACCATATAAAGAAATTAATCCGCCCATGCTGCTGCCTGCAATATGCGTATTTCTTCGGTCGGGCTTTGTTCTGAAATTAAGATCGATGACCGGCTTCAGTGTTTTAATTAGAAACTCAATGTATTTGCGGCCTTCACCTTTGCCAAATTTTTCATGATCGTGAAAATTGTATTCTGTCATTCTGTGTTCGCTGTTATCTATTCCCACAATCATGCATTCACCTGCGAGGCTGTTTAACGTTTCATCAATTCCCCATTCCTCACCAAAAGCGGTAGCTACATCAAAAAGATTTTGCCCGTCGTGCATATACACAACCCGGTATCTTTTATTGGTTCTATAATAGCCGCCGGGTTTATAGAGCCATATTCTCCTGCAGCGGTCCAACTGCGGCATGTAAAAGCATTCATCAATCACTTCTACATTAACCGCACTATGCATCGTCTTTTGCATCACATCTTCTTTTAGATGTCTAAGGCTAAAAATATTGCGCCGAAGGGTTGGGAATGTGCTAATTAGCTAATTAGCTGATGTGCTAATGGGCTGATTTGCTGATCTGCTAATGTGTTATCTTCTTCAAAAAATCATTTTTGAATAGCCGACAATATGTACTGCCAGGGGAAAAAGGTGAGTAGAATTTTTTTTAACCGGGCTGAATTACTACTATGAGTTATCGTTGCGTCGCACTCGTGTGCTTTTCATTCTTTATTCGACAATCCAAAGAGTCGCTAATTTAAAGTTTATCGACATATTCACCGGAGGTTTTGTATAAGCCCTTCGGGCTGGAATTTTGGTAACACAACTTCCCTTTTCAACATAGAAAGCCCCATCGGGGCGACATTTTAAGTCATCGTAAATATCACCCCTCCGGGGCTTTTGAATTACTTGTCGTTATATAAGTTACCATA
>CAXUMK010000049.1:0-26741 GCA_964251885.1 uncultured Segetibacter sp.
ACGACGATGTGGTAGATAAAATGTTAGGTTATGCAATGCTGTACCGCTCCTTCTCAGCGGGGAGAAGGAGACGGAGGATGAGGTCTTGCCGAACAGCGAATAAATTGTACACGAGTGCGACGCAACGATGAAAAATAGTAGTAATACTGCCTGGCTCAAAAAAAAAAACCTCTGCATATCTTATTTGGCGTTAAGTACAACAGAAGTACTTAGCTTTCAGTGCGCATAAAAACTGCTGGCAAATTGTACAATTTAGTGACACGGGCTTAGCAAAACAATCTCAAAAAAGAGTATGGAAAATTCCGCTGTTGAAAATAATACGTCTTTGAAAACATCGCTGCAATTTTCGTGGATCGTAAAAATGGCCTGGAGAGATAGCAGGCGCAACCGTTCGCGGTTACTTCTTTTTGTTTCTTCCATTATTTTAGGAATTGGGGCACTGGTAGCGATTTATTCGCTAAGCAATAATCTAAGACAGGAAATTGATAAACAGGCGGCGAGCCTCATTGGCGCAGACCTTGCCATTTCGGGTAATAAGCCTCTTACGCCTGCAACCAAGATTTTGATAGATTCTTTAGGAGACAGAAAATCGGAGGAAAGAAGGTTTGCTTCGATGGTTTATTTTCCTAAAAGCGGCGGTACCCGGTTGATACAGGTAAGAGCTTTGCAAGGCGATTTCCCCTATTATGGCGAACTTGAAACGCTGCCCGTTGCCGCTGCAAAAACTTTTAGAAATGCACAGCAGGCTTTGGTCGACCAGACATTGATGCTGCAGTTCAATGCTAAGCCGGGCGACTCAATAAAAGTCGGCAGCTTTACTTTTGCCATTGCCGGAACATTAATAAGCGCTCCGGGACAAACGGGCATGTCTTCATCCATTGCTCCTGTTGTGTATATTCCTCTAAGCTATCTCGGTAAAACAGGGTTGCAGCAGAAAGGAAGCAATATCGGTTACAGGTTTTATTTTAAGTATGACCATCCCGTTGATATGCCAAAATTGGCTGAAAGAATTGGTCCGCGACTGGATGTGGAAGGTTTAAATTATGATACGATCGAAAGCCAGAAAGAAGATACTGCGCGGTCTTTCAGCGATGTAACACGCTTTCTTGCATTGGTAGGTTTTATTGCGCTTTTATTAGGTTGCATTGGTGTAGCCAGCGCCATTCATATTTATGTGAGGGAAAAAATAAGCAGCATTGCCGTATTGCGTTGTTTGGGTGCAAAAGCTTCCCAGTCATTTCTAATTTACCTTATACAGATCGTTGGTGTTGGCTTTACCGGTTCTGTTATCGGCGCTGCTCTCGGTGCAGTCATACAACAGTTTTTACCGCTTGTGCTAAAAGATTTTCTGCCCATACAAATCTCAAACGACATTTCGTGGAGCGCTATCGGGCAGGGCGTTTTATTGGGGCTTATCATATCCATTCTGTTTGCTTTATTGCCGCTTGTCTCCATCCGCAATGTATCTCCGCTCAACACGCTTCGGCTTTCATTTCAGTCAACCGGCATGTATAAAGATCCCCTTAAGTGGCTCGTGTATGCAATGATCGTATTGTTCATTTTTGTATTTAGCAGCTTTCAGCTAAACAACTTGAGGCAGTCGTTTTCTTTTACAGTGGGGGTAATAGTCGCGTTCCTCATTCTTTCAGCTATTGCCTCTTTGCTCATGTGGCTGGTTCGCCGTTTTTTTCCGTCATCCTGGAGTTATTTATGGAGGCAGGGATTGGCTAATCTGTACAGGCCAAATAACCAGACAGTCATCCTGATCGTTTCTATTGGCCTCGGCACCGCTTTCATCTGCATCCTATTTTTTATTCAGACTATTCTGCTTAACCGCGTCACTTTATCTGCCGGCACCAATCAGCCTAACATCGTTTTGTTCGATATTCAAAGCAACCAGAAAGAGGGTGTAATGGCGCTGGCAAAAATGGGACTGCCTGTAAACGGAACAGTGCCGCTTGTAAACATGCGGCTTGAGTCTATCAACAACATCACGCCTGCAGCATTGCAAAAAGACAGTACAATAAAAATGCAGCGATGGATATTCAGCCGCGAATACCGTGTTACTTTTCGTGATACGCTTACTGCCTCTGAAAAGATAACGAAGGGAAAGTGGACCGGAACCGCAAATGGTAACGGGGGAACGGTGTATGTTTCATTGGAACAACGTTTTGCTGACCGCAACAGTATTAAAGTGGGCGATACGATGGTTTTTAACGTGCAGGGAGCAATAATGCCGGTGGTTGTCGGCAGCCTGCGCCAGGTAGACTGGAACAGGATACAAACTAATTTCCTGGTTCTTTTTCCAAAAGGTGTACTGGAAGACGCTCCGCAATTTCACGTGCTGATGACCCATGTTCCATCTGCTGCTGCATCTGCACGTTTTCAGGAGGCAGTTGTAAAACAGTTCCCTAATGTTTCTATTATTGACCTGAGCCTCGTGTTGAGCATACTCGATCAGATACTTGATAAAATTGGTTTTGTCATCCGTTTTATGGCAGCCTTTAGCATCGTCACCGGGCTGGTAGTATTGATTGCTTCGGTAGTTATCAGCAAGTATCAGCGTATGCAGGAAAGTGTATTGCTGCGAACGCTTGGCGCCAGCCGCAAACAGATATTCGCCATCACCGCACTCGAATATTTTTTCCTCGGCGCCTTCGCTGCCTTCACCGGTAATGTGCTGGCATTAGCAGGTGGATGGGCGCTGGCTCATTATACTTTTGAAATTGCTTTTACACCTCCCCTTTTGCCTGTACTCATTATTTTTCTTTTGGTCTGTATGCTTACAGTTATCATCGGCTTACTGAACAGCCGCGCAGTGCTGGTAAAATCGCCATTGGAAATATTAAGGCAGGAAGTGTAAGCTGATGTGCTAATGTGCTGATGGGCTGATGGGCTAATGTGCTGATGTGCTGATGTGCTGATGTGCTAATGGGCTAATGGGAAAATATGAAAATATGAAAATGTGAAAATGTGCTGATGTACTAATTAGCACATTAGCTAATTAGCTAATTAGCAAATTGGGTGTAGTTTTTTTTTGAGCCGGGCTGAGTTACTACTATGAGACAACTGTTGCGTCGCACTCTTTTACTTTTAATTCTTTATTCAGCAAGCCAAAGAGTAGTTGAGGATTATTTATTGCCCCGACCTTTAGGTCGGGGATAAGTTAGGAGTAGCAATCGGGCTTTAGCCCAGTAATTGTGGGGCTAAAGCCCGAAGAAAATAAAACATATCCACTGCCCTAAAGGGCAGTGCAATTGATATTCATGCTTAACTAAATGGCATTGCTCTTTAGGGGTTTGGAACCAGGCTTTCTATAAACTGCACCATCTTTTTTCGACCTGTTTCGTCGGGTAATTCACCGTATCCTGCCTGCATATTATCCGCTGCATTTTTGGGGTTTGATGTACCCGGAATAATACAGGTAACGGCAGGATGAGACAGAATGTATTTTAAGAAAAACTGTGTCCAGCTATGGATATCATATTCTGCCGCCCATTCAGGCAAAGCCTTACCTTTTACAAGACTGAACAGCGAACCCTTTTCAAAAGGTTCGTTTATGATGACTGCAACCCCGTTATCTTTTGCTGCGTTCAATAAACTCTTTTCGGCATTTCTGACACGTATCGAATAATTGAGCTGTACAAAATCAACCACTCCCGTTTTTACAACCTCTTCAAGTTGCGCATGGGCTGAAGCGACATAATGTGTTACGCCGATATACCGAACCTTTCCTTGATGCTTCCAGTCCTGCAGTGTTTGCAGGTGAGTTTTCCAGTCAACAAGATTGTGTACCTGCATTAGATCCATCGTCTTTCGCCGCATCTTTTGCAAAGACGATTCCATTTGTTTTATACCAGCCTGTTTGCCTTGAGTCCATACTTTGGTTGCATAAAAAAATGTATCGGCAAGTCCTGTTTCCACCGTCAGGTCGCCAACAGCCTGTTCTGACTTGCCATACATAGTTGAGGAATCTATCAGGCTCGCCTGTTTCTCATTCATCACGGTAAGCACTTCTTTTAAAGGTGCGCTTTCAGCAGATGAAGCATTGACATCAAACTGTATCCAGGTGCCTAATCCAATAACAGGCAATTGTTCTCCCGAACAAGGGATAGTACGTTGTATCATAACATTGTTTAGCAGGAGTATGAAGTATTATACATTTGAATAATTCGGTTTAAAATATCAGACCGTACAGGATGGGTCTTGTGAGGAGGGGTAAAAAATATAAAAATGGTTTGAAACAATCATTTTACATTTATAGTCATCTTCATAAAAAAATAACGATTATGCTTGACAGAAGAAAATTTCTCAAACATTCCTGTGCAATGTCTCTTGGCAGTCTTGCCCTATCCAATCAGGCAGGCGCTTTTTTCAAAAGATCTCCGCTGCCTCCGCCCGGTTTGCAACTGTTTACTTTATTCAATGTTTTAGATGATGATGTAAAGGGCAATTTGCAAAAAGTAGCTGCTATCGGTTACAAAGAAATCGAATCGGCTTTCAGTAAAAAAGGCGGTTATTATGGAATGAAGCCAAAAGAGTTTTCGGCTTTGGTAAAAGACCTGGGCATGTCGTGGAAATCGCACCATGTATTAGGAGCGCCTTTTAAGCTGCCGGCTGGTGCCAAGATGCCAACAACACCTGATGGAAAGCCAATGGTTATTCCACCTATGAAAAATCTCAGGGATAACTACCAGGAGTTGATAGATGAAATTGCGGCGGCTGGCATTCCTTTTCTCGTTTGTGCCAACACACCCATAGATACTGCAGACGAAATAAAACAATCGATTCATACTTTGCAGAAAAGTGCGGAGGCTGCAAAAAAAGCAGGTATTACTTTAGTCTATCACAATCACGATGCTGAGTTTAAAGCAGTAGGCGGAAAAATACCTTACGATTTACTATTGTCTGAAACCAATCTTAAAATGGAGTTAGACCTTTGCTGGGCAGTCAAAGCAGGTGTCGATCCGGTTGAATTGTTTAAGAAACATCCCGGGCGTTTTGAGTTATGGCATGTAAAAGACATTGACAAAAACATGCAGGGACCGCAGCCTGTTGGTACAGGTATCATAGATTTCAAACGCATATTTGCCAACGCAAACCTTTCGGGCATGAAGTACTATTTTGTAGAGCACGATATGCCTGCCGACCCATTTGCCAGCATTACTACGAGCTATAAAAATCTGCAAAAGATACTCGCTTAAGAAGTACTGTTGGCATTTGTACGCTTAAAGGAAAAAAAATTCTAAAACTAATTCTTATGAGCCTCATTGAAATTGAATGGAAAGGTCCTTTTACAATTGAAGAAATAACGTCTTTGAATTCTGATATTGACTTTGGGCTATATCAGATTTATGGAACGCATAACATTTTAGGGACAGACACTTTATTATACTTAGGACAAGCATGTGACCAGACATTTTCTATACGGCTACCTCAAAGAGATTATATCACTTGGGATTTTCCTGAATACAGAATTTATATTGGAAGATTAGGTTCATCGCAAATTCCAACTGTTCAAGATTGGAACTCACAAATAGATTTTGCTGAACAAATTTTGATTGATTATTGTCAACCGCCCTACAATTCTCATTTGCTTAATGGCTTAAGCGCGGTAATTCCTAACGATATTAATTTATTGAATTTTGGAAAACGACATAAACTGCCATTCACAATTACGACAAGTTGGAGAGTAAGTAGCCATAACAGTGGCGAGTGGAAGCCCTACTCGAATAAAATGTACAGTAGTCAAAAGTAGTATTATCTAATACTTGTTCGACAGGATGCCTTAAAATAAAACCGACTTCAATATAGCCTGTGTTGAGAAAGTAAATGAGTATTGGTAGCATAGAACTTCACTTTGGTCGCAAGTTTCGTTGATTGCAGTAGAGGCTTTCCTAAAATAACTACTTTGCTTCGATGAAATTCTCCTTGCTATCTAAAAGGTGGTTTACCATTGTAATTCATATAGCTGCCTGGACATTGCTGTTTTCATTGCCCTATTTGCTACGTCCGCTTACTGACAATAATTCCCATCATTCTGCCCAGCCCCACGAAAAAGAGTTTTTTTACCTCTATCTTGTAAATTGCGTGTTATGGATCGGGTTTTTTTACATCAATTCGTACCTGGTGTCTCAGTTTATCATTAACCAGAAGAAATACATACATTATGCTGTATCGCTGGTTCTTCTGTTCGCAGTACTTTTCGGTATCAATTCGCTAACATTTAAACTATTACTTCCCGACATACCATTTGTAATCAGAAATGCGCTTTTCTTCTATATTTTTCCGTCGGTGTTTATTATGGCATGCAGCACTGCTTATACTCTTTTGAGAAACAAAATAGAAACCGACAGGCTTGCAAAAGAAAAAGAGACAGAACATCTGAAGACCGATCTGTCGTTTCTGCGTTCGCAGGTTGCGCCCCATTTTTTGTTTAATGTTCTCAATAATATGGTTTCACTTGCAAGAAAAAAATCAGATCAGTTAGAGCCTTCTCTTATCAAGCTGTCTTCATTGCTGCGTTATATGCTGTACGAAACCGACGAAGAAAAAGTGTTGCTGTATAAAGAGATCGAGTACCTGCAGAGTTATATTGATCTGCAGATTCAGCGATTTGGAAGTAAGATAAAAGTAAGTGTTGATATTGGCAGCATTGATAAAAATTACTACATTGAACCAATGCTGCTGATACCATTTGTAGAAAACGCTTTTAAACACGGAACAGGATCAAAGATAAACAGGGAGATAAACATTGAATTATGCGTAAAGGATAACCAGCTTCGGTTTTTTGTAAGCAACTACTACGATGCTTCACTGCAGGAGATAAAGGATAAAACATCCGGCATCGGGCTGCAGAATGTACAAAGACGACTGGATCTATTATACAAAAAAGAACATTCGTTAGATATTACCAACAAAGACAACCGTTTTACCGTTATTCTTCAATTAAAACTGCATTAATGCTGCGTTGTATTGCTATAGACGACGAAGACTTAGCGCTCGAATTGCTCGCCGACAACATTAGTCGCGTGCCGTATCTGCAGCTTGTTGCTGCAACCGACAATCCCGTCGAGGCGATAACCATTATTCAGCAGCAGCAGATAGACCTTGTTTTCCTCGATATACAAATGCCCGGATTAACAGGGCTGCAGGTCATTCAGACACTTCATATCAGGCCGATGTTTATTCTCGTGACGGCTTATGAAAAGTATGCTCTCGAAAGCTATAATTTCAATGTAGTCGACTACCTCGTAAAACCTGTTTCGCTTGACCGTTTTATACAGGCCTGCAACAAAGCATGGGAATTACATAAGCTCAAAAGCAAACACAGCGATGTTGTAAAAGATGCCGACCCTGCTTATTTTTTTATTAACGCCGATTACAGCCATGTAAAAATTGTGTATGCCGATATTATGTGGATTGAGGGTTTAAAAGATTACATCAAGATACATCTGAAAAGCAGTTCCAAACCAATTGTAGCCCGTATCAGCATGAAAAGCATGGAAGAACAATTGCCCGCATCTATGTTCATCCGAATCCAGAAATCGTATATTATTTCAAAAGACTACATTACTTCAGTAAAGAAAAACAGCGTTTTTATTGGGCCAATAGAACTCTCTGTCGGAGATAGTTATAAAGACGCAGTAGCGGCGCTTCTGGGGAAACAAAGCGAATAGACTGCATCGTTATAGTTGTCAAGGGATATGAGTGACTCTTTGACTTGGCGAATAAAGAATGAAAAGTAGAAGTGTGCGACGCAACGATGACTCATAGTAGTAATTCAGCCCGGTTCAAAAAACTTCTATTCACCTTTTTATCCCTTGCTCAGTATGGCACTTCTTCGAGGTGTGACATATCTTTATCTAACTCAACCGTTTTCGATTTGGTCGTTATAACTTCCACTTTCGTCTCAATTAAAACAATAGCCATCAACCCGCGGTTACATTTGCCCCTGAATAATTATTAACAACACATTTACTCATATAAAGATTCACTTCAATGAAAAAGTTTTTACTAATTGCCGCACTTTTTATAACAACAGCCAATGCATTTGCTCAATATCCCGGAGGTTCGCCAAGTGGAAAGGGGGGAATGTCTGTGCCAAACATTGGTCATATTTACGGCAAACTCGTTGACAGCACCGGAAAGGCTGTAGGCGATGCATCGGTCGTATTGCTGCAAACTAAATTTGACTCAGTAACAAAGAAATCAAAAGAAGTTTTGCTGAAAGGCGCGGCGGCAAAGGCAAATGGTGAGTTCAGCTTCGAAGAGCTTCCTCTTTTTGGCCCTTTGAAATTAAAGATCACTGCAGCCGGTTATAAATCTTACGAACAAAACGTTTCCTTCTTTGACCCCAAAAACATGTCGAAAGGTGCAGCAGGAGGCATGCCACCAGCAGATAAAGATTTAGGCAATATAAAACTGAAGCAAAACGCCAATGTACTTGAGTCAGTAACGGTGACTTCTACGGTGCCTTTAATGAAATTAGATATTGACAAAAAAGTTTTTAATGTAGAAAAAAACATCGTAAGCGCCGGGGGAACCGGTCTCGATGTAATGCGCAATGTACCTTCTGTACAGGTAGACATAGATGGTAATGTGAAACTAAGAAATGCTACTCCCCAGATATATGTTGATGGCCGGCCTACCACTTTAACTCTCGACCAGATACCTGCCGATGCTATTCAAAGTGTAGAAGTGATTACAAACCCGTCTGCAAAATACGATGCCTCGGGTGGTAATGCCGGTATTTTAAATATTGTTTTAAAGAAGAATAAGAAAACCGGTTACAACGGAAATATTATGGCTGGTGTAGATAAAAGAGGCGGAGTAAACGGTGGGGCAAACTTTAGTGTAAGACAGGGGAAATTCAATTTTTCGGCTGCTGGAATGGTAAACCAAATGAAAAACCGCACAACCGGAACAACTACCAGAAACAACTTTGGCGATACAGCAATAAATATCTTTCAGCAAAATAACAATAAGACAAACGGCGGTTTTATGTTTGGTAAAGTGGGTCTCGATTACTTCATAACCAACCGTACAACCTTATCTGCAGGTTTAATAAAAGTGCACGGAGTTTTTAAACCCAATGAAACAATCGATATAACCACAGACAGCTTATTAAACAGTGGTACAGTAACCGATAAAAGCCAGCGTTTGACACAAGGGGAAAGAACGTTTAATGCAACCGGTCTGCAACTGGGCTTTAAACACAACTTTCCTAAAGACGGGGAAGAACTTACCGCAGATGCGAACTATTTTTCGGGCGTTAACACCAGTAACAATTTAACCACAACCAACTACTTAAGTAAAACCGGCAGCACCGACGGAACACAACTGCAGCAGGTTTTGGGTGATGGAACTAATAAATTTCTTACTATTCAGACAGATTATGTAAAGCCATTTACAGGCAAAACAAAACTGGAGACGGGCTTGCGTGCTCAGTTGAGAAATACCATTAATAACAACGATACTTACATCAAAGGCATTGGCGCAAGCGATTATGTAAAGATCGGTTCAGCTACTAATAACTATAAAAACCACGACGATGTGTATGCAGCTTACCTTTCGGTAACCAGCGCCATTAAAGATTTTGGCTACCAGCTTGGGTTGCGTGCAGAAAGCTCTGATTACAATGGTCAATTGCTGAATACCGGACAAAATTTCAGTAACAAATATCCTGTAAGCCTGTTTCCTTCAGCATTTCTTAGTCAAAAATTAAAGAATAACCAGGAACTGCAAATGAGTTATACCCGCCGTGTAAACAGGCCTAATTTTTTCCAGATCATTCCTTATACAGATTATACCGACAGCCTGAATATCACGCGTGGTAATCCTGCTTTGAAGCCTGAGTTCACCAATTCTTTTGAGTTTTCTTACAGCAAAACCTACAAAGGCAACAACAACATACTTGCTTCGGTATATTACAAACACAGCAAGAATTTAATTACACGTTATCTCGACTCGGCTCTCAATCAGTCAACAGGAAAAGAAGATATCATTAATACTTACATCAACGCCAGCTCAAGCTATTCTTACGGCGCCGAGTTTACCTCGATCAACTACATAGCAAAATGGTGGGACGTTACCAGCAACATAAATATATACAACTCAAAAATCAATACAGATAATATCGCCGGCAGTATATCTCAGCCAGCGCTTTTAAGCTGGTTTGGCAAGTTTAACAGCACTTTCAGGCTACCGAAGAATTTTAGTATACAGTTGTCTGCAGATTACCAGTCAAAAACCAATTTGCCTATCAGCAGTGGCGGTCAGAATTTTGGGCCTCCTTCACAGGCGCAGTCCTCTTCTCAGGGTTATATCAAGCAGTTCTGGGGTATGGACGCGGCAATTAAGAAAAGCTTTCTTAAAAATAATGCGGCAACGGTTTCTCTCGGCATCAGCGATATTTTCAGAACCCGTAAGTCAGACCAGTTTTCTACCGGTCCTGGTTTTACACAGGAATATTACAGGTTGAATAATCCGCAGATGATCAGGCTTAATTTCACTTACCGTTTTGGTAAAATGGATTTTTCTCTGTTCAAACGCCAGAATATGAAGAGCCAGGCTGCCGGTATGCAGGGTGCAACAGAGGGAATTCAATAGACCCCAAACCCCTGAAGAGGCTTAATAACCGGCTGAAATATTGTTAATAAAAGAGCAGTAACTGGCATAGTTTTTTAATCTTTTTTAGAAATTTAATTTTATGGATAAGTTAGAATTAAAGGGTAATTACAATGAGATTAAGGGTCAGCTTAAACAGGCCCATGGCAATCTTACCGACGACGATCTTAAATATGAAGAAGGTAAGGACGACGAGTTCTGGGGACGTATACAGCAGAAACTCGGAAAAACCAAAGATGAAATAGTTGATTGGTTCAGGTCTTTGGGATAACTTTTGCTTCCACACGTAAAAAAGGGACAGATGAATAATCTGCCCCTTTTTTGTTTTTTTTAAATTGCAGCAAAGTGGTATGGCTGTCTTCTATACTTCACACGACGTAGAAATGTGAAGCGATTTTTTTGGAGCCTGCCCCGGCATACTGCTATCTGGCTTACGTTGCGTCGCACTCTTGTACGCTTTGTTCTTTATTCAGCCAATGCACTACTTGTCCCGTTTATGGGAAACTTATCCAGCCTGCACTATAAACTATCAATTCTTCTTTTTCCTGGCTGGATATAATTTCTTTGCCTTCGCTATCAACTCAATCAATTCTTTTTGTAAAAGACTCTTTTGGTCAGCGGAAGAATTGGCAAGGTTATGCAGAGCATCCCACGAAAAATCTTTTGCATACTGCGATTGTTTCAGCAATGTTCCAAACATAATGACCGATGCTGCGAAACGTAAACAGGAGTCAGCTTTATCAAGCTTTTGATAGTTGTAAGATGCCGGCAAACGGTCTTTATTAATTTCATTGCTTCCCGCGTTTTTATAGGATAGCTGTAAAATAGCCAGCGGCTGCGATTCATCTTTAGTTTGCACCAAATCAGGAGAACTGTTTGGAACAATTTCGAATGCAGCCAGTAAAGCGTGCCCGCTTCCTATTTCACCTCCTTCCAGTTCAACGGTTTTGTCAGACAGCGCACTTTTTTTATTGTCAAAACCAATCAGCCTGTATTCTTTAACCATGTCTGCATTGAATTTTACATTGAGATATACATTTGTAGCAACGGTATAGAGTGTCTGTGCAAATTCTTCTACCAAAACTTTTTCTGCCTCAGTTTCATTATCGAGGTATGCAAAATTTCCATTGCCTCTTTTTGCAAGCGCCTCTAATTTGCTGTCTTTGTAATTACCCATACCTACCCCAAGACAAGTCAGATATATTCCTGTTTTACTTTCACGGATAATAAGATCTTCAAGGTCTTTTTCACTTGTCTGGCCAATATTAAAATCGCCATCTGTAGCAAGAATAACACGGTTATTTCCATCAGTAATGAATGAACTTGCCGCAAGCCTGTAAGCTGTACGGATTGCAGAAGCTCCGGGGGTTGAACCGTTTGGCCTTAAGCCTTCAATAGTTTCAATTATTTTTTGCTGATTATCGCCCGGTGTCGGCTGCAATAACTCTGTTACATTGTCTCCATAGGTAACGATCGAAACCAGGTCTTTCGGTCTCAGGTTTTCTGTCAGCAGTTTAAATGCACTTTTAATCAATGGCAAACGGTTAGGCATATCCATACTGCCCGAAACATCAATGAGAAAAACAAGATTTGCAGGGGGAGTTTTATCCAGGCTTATTTTCTTTGCCTTAAGGTTAATAAAAAATAACTGGTTCGCGGCATTCCATGGACATGAGGTGAGGTTTGTACTGACTGAAAAAGCTTTTTGGGGATCAGTATTGCCTTTTGTTTTAAAATTGAAGTAATTGAGCATTTCTTCAATTCTTACCGCATCGGCGGGAGGTTTCTCCTTATGATTCAAAAATCTTCTGATGTTGCTGTAACTAGCTCGGTTAACGTGCAGAGCAAAACCTGTTTCCGGAAAACTTTTTGCCGAAACAAATTGATTTTCTACTGTGGAAGAATAAGTTTCGCCATCAATCGCGCTTGTCTCAAAGTTTTCAGAAGGCAGGTTTTTGGTTAACGAAGAAAGGTGTAAGGTTGTGGAAAGAACTTTGCCTGAAAGCGGTTTAAGAATAAAATTTCCGTATTGAGTAGTTACAACAGGCGTTTTTAAGGTATCATATCCATCCAAAGTAAAAGTGATCGTATCAACCTTTAGATTTGTGGGAATTCCGAAGGCGCCGGTGCTGCCTGTAAAATAAGGATAGCTGCCTTTTGAGTAAAGGGAAATTCTTGCTCCCGGAATTCCGTTTCCTTTTTCATCCTTTAATTCGCCGCGTAAGTAATATTGTGAGAAAACACCTTTTACAAATACAGATATAAACAGTATAGTAACCAGTAGCCGCACAATGGTTAGATTAGTTTTGAAAATGATAGACTACAATAACGAATAAACTGTTGCTGCAACAATCAATCTTCTTTAAGCTGGTATAACTGCGAAAGGTTTCTGCCTAATCCGTTATAATCCAGGCCGTATCCAAGTACAAATTTATTGGGAATTGTAAAACAGGTATAGTCAATATCAACCGGGTAAACTGAAGCATCGGGTTTGTGCAGCAGCACAGCAATTTTTAAAGAAGCCGGACGGTGATTATGCACCTGCGGTAAAAACTGACTCAATGTTTTACCGGTGTCAATAATGTCTTCCAGAATAATAATATCACGGCCTGTAATGTCTGTATCGAGACCGATAGCGGTTATAACCTGGCCCGAACTTCTGGTGCCTTTGTAAGATGCAAGCTTGATAAAACAGATTTCAGCCTCAATTGTAAGAAATTTGAACAGGTCGGCCGAGAACATGAAAGAACCATTTAAAATAGATATAAAAAGTGGTCTTTTGCCTTTATAATCGCTGCTGATTTTCTCTGCGAGTTCTTTTACTTTCTCAATAATTTCTTGTGAAGACAGGTAAGGAACAAAAAGTTTATCATGAACTTGTATCGGTGTCATTAAGTAAAATTTGCGATACAAGATAAGACGTTCTTACATACTTGTTCCTGTTTGAGACGACCTTGCGGATGCTAATCTTGGAGAAGAAGGTGCCGGAGCTTTAAGATAAATCCTTTCTCCAGTTGCCGGTTGCATGCCTTTTTGTAAACCATTGTATTCCATAATAGCTGAAAGCTGAATTCCTTCTGTTTGAGATATGTCGTGAAGCGACTCATTTACTTCAACTACATGAATGTCTTTGTTACCCTTCTTTGATTTTTTTTGCAGGAAGATCAATTGGTTTGAAGTAAGAATATCAGTTTGATCTAACTCGTTAAATTCTATCAATTTCTTTAGTCCAACTTTATAATTATTAGCAAGGGCTAATAACGACGTGCCGGCTTCTGCATAAATGACTTTTGATTCATTAATATTAAAAACTGCATTCAAAGGATATTTATCACTCTTTAATTTTTCTTTTGTGGCTTTAGGAACGATAAATACAGGCGTGTTTTGCTTTACTTCTGCATCGTCTTCATCTGCATTGGCGGTGGTTTCTATTATTTTGTTGCTGATACTGCCGGTTGCAAAAAGATCTTCACCGGTCTGTGAGTGTTGCAGTGCAAGTAATGTGTACGATTGCAGATTATTTTCTACAATTAATCTTATCAGTTTCTGAGCATAAGTAGAACTGGTAGCGTATCCTGCTCTTTTTAAACCTTTTGCCCATCCTTCATAATCTGTAGGATCGAGTTTAAAAAGAAAAGCATACATAGGTCGCGACTTCAAAAAATCTGAATGATCTCTGTACGAGTCTTCCACTGTCGCATACTTTCTGAAGCGTTCATTTTTAGCATCATCGTCATGATACATAAATTCGCCCGTCCAGTCAGATTTACATTTTATTCCAAAATGATTATTAGCTACCGCAGCAAGGTCACTTTGTCCTCCTGCTGTTTCTAAAATCCCCTGGGCAAGGGTAACGGCTGCCGGAACTCCGGTTCTAAGCATTTCTGCCACGGCAAGCTCTTTGTATTGATTAACGTAAGCATCAATCCGTAGTTTATCACATTGGCCGAAAACAGAAGAAAAAGAAGATAATAATAAGATCGCTGAAAGCAAGGTTGTGGAAAGCTGGGGGAATTTTATCATTATAATTTTTTTATAAATAATAATCCGTCTCTCACAGAGAGCATTACCTGCTCAACTTTGGAGTCGTTAGTAACATGTTTATTAAAAGCATCAATTGCAGCAGCATTTTTTCCGGTTAAAGGCTCTTCAAGCACCTGGCCGTGAAATAAAACATTATCTGCAATGATAACACCTTTTTTAGATAAACGTGGCAAAACAAGTTCGTAATAATCAATATAACTTACTTTATCAGCGTCTATAAAAACCAGGTCCCATTGATATGGTAAGCTTGGAATTATATCCTTAGCATTACCTACGTGTAATATAATGCGATTATTGTCTTCTGAAACTTTAAAATTTTTTAAGGCGGTATCTGCATCTTCCTGCCTAAGTTCTATTGTGTGCAATTCTCCTTCTCTTGTAAGACCTTCTGCCAGACATAAAGCGCTGTAACCGGTAAAAGTTCCTATTTCTAAAATGTACTTCGGCTGCAGCATTTTACTGATAAAAGATAAAAACCTACCCTGCACCTGTCCGCTAAGCATGTGGCTATGCGGGTGATTTTTAACCGTTTCTACATGTATCGTATGCAGAAGTACACTTTCAGGACTGGTATGCTGTTCAATGTACGCTTCGGCTAAAGGTGAAATTAATTGAAAAGCCATGTTTTCAAAACTATACAAAATAAAATAAAAGCGACACCTAAAATAAGGTGGATAATTTTATAATGAGAGAGTTTTTCGGGGAAAATTTTAACAAATGAAGAAAGGCGCAGGAAGAAAAAAAGGTCTCACGCAAAGGCGCAGAGGCGCAATGGCTCAATAGCTTAATGACTCATGGCGCAATAGCTCAATGGCGCAGGAAAAATCTTTCCGTTTGCGAACTGTGATAAAAGTACTTTTAGAAAAAGGTCTCAAGCAAAGACGCAAAGGCCCGGTAACAAAAAAATTGAGCAAAACTTTATTTGCAGTTTAAAAGGCACAGGTGAATGAAGATTTTGCTGTCTTCAAACTGTCGAAAAAAGTAACTTCAGCCGAAGTGTGCGACGCAACGGCTGACTCATAGTAGTAACTCAGCCCGGCTCAAAAAAAATTCTACTCACTTTTTGTTCCTTTCGCAGCATAAGCTGCTCAATACTTTTTACATGTATATCTTCTTTTGATTTACAGAAAAATTGAAAACTCTCCTGTCAATTTTTAAGATGGTTTTTAATTTCAATGTTTTTAGCAGATGTTTTCTAATACTTTTGCAGCCAAAGAAGGAACTATGTACATTATTAATTTCAGGTTTGAAGAAAAGGGACGTGCACCGGTTACGCTTACTAATATAGAACCAGACCAGAGTTTACTGGAGGTAGCGCTGCTAAATAATATAGAACTTCATCATAACTGCGGCGGCGTTTGCGCATGCAGCACCTGTCACATATACATAAACAAAGGCGAAGATTATCTTGAAGAGCTGAGTGATAAAGAAGAGGACTTTATTGACCGCGCAGTTAATCCGCGAATTAATTCGAGACTTGGCTGCCAATGTATTTTGCTGGATGACAGTGGAGAAGTAGATGTGACTTTACCCGATCAAACCCAGTTTTTGGGAGAATAATTTTGAATGCTTTTTAAATAGAAACAACACTTACATAAGATGACACAATACGAACCGCCGATACACTGGAATGACTATGAAGACATTGCTTTGAAACTGTATGAACGATTTGGCGACGATTTTAATGAAGGAAAAATTTACCGTATCAGGTTTACCGATTTGCTTGAGTATGTTTTACAAATTCCAAACTTTGCGGGCACGAGGGAACAAAGCACCGAAGGTCACCTCGAAATGATTCAAAGCTCGTGGGTGTATGAGTGGAGAGACAACCAGAAATAGTTTTGTTAAAAATTGAACATTGGATATTGAACATCGAACATTAAGGCCAAACAAGGAAATTTTCAATGTTCAATGCTCAATTTTCAATCCTCAATTCAATAATATTTTAGCTTATGAACCTCTTTGAACTTTTTAAATCTATAACCACTTTTGTTTTTGACATGGACGGTGTTTTGACAGATGGTTCGCTCACCGTTTTGCCGGGCGGCATTATGGCGAGAAAGATGAATGTGAAGGACGGTTATGCATTGCAACTGGCAGTAAAAAAGGGTTACAATATCATTATAATATCAGGAGGAGTGTCGGAGGAGGCTACAGACAGGTTGAATAAACTGGGCGTGTCGCAGGTGTTTATGAAGGTGACGGATAAGCTGGGTGTATTGGGTAAATATCTTACAGAAAAACAGCTTTCTTGGGATGAAGTTTTATTTATGGGTGATGATATTCCTGATATGCAGGCAATGAAAAAAGTTGCTATTGCTTGCTGCCCGATAGATGCAGTGCATGAAGTAAAAGAAATTTCTGCTTACATCTCGCCTGTTAGCGGAGGACATGGTTGTGCCCGCGATGTAATAGAAAAGGTTTTAAAAATAAGAGGTCACTGGAATGAAGATGCGCATATACCGTCTACCTAAAATAACATTTGCATTGTATTTTCCTTATTAATTTGGTGCATATAAATTTTTCGTTTTGAAACTTATCAAGGCATTTCTGCGGCTTGTCCGCTGGCCTAACCTGGTGTTCATTGCCATTACACAAATTCTGTTTGTTTACTGCATTGTTCACCCGGTAATGTATGCGGCCAAAGCAGAGCCTAATATTCGCGGTGTATATTTTATCCTGCTGATGATTTCGTCAGTTATCATTGCTGCTGCCGGCTATATTATAAATGATTACTTCGACTTAAATATCGACCAGATAAACAAACCCCATAAACTTGTAGTTGCCAAAATCATATCGCGCCGGTGGGTTATTTTCTGGCACCTGTTTCTAAGTCTTACCGGCATAGTCTTAGGTTTTTATATCGATTTTAAAACCCATGTGCGTTTTCTGGGCTTTGCCAATTTTGCCTGCGTAGCTATGCTGTTTCTGTATTCGATTTCTCTAAAAAAGAAATTATTGTCGGGCAATATTGTGATCTCTGCTCTTACAGCATGGGTCATACTTGTTATTACATGGTGCGAGACCTCTAATTTATTTCATGCTAATCTCACGGGTTCTTATACGCAAAAGATAACCCGGATATCTTTTTTGTATACCGGTTTTGCCTTTGTTATTTCACTGATAAGAGAAGTGGTAAAAGACATGGAAGACATGGAAGGCGACCGCCGCTACGGCTGCAACACCATGCCTATAGCCTGGGGCACGAATGCAACCAAAGTATTTGTAGCTGTCTGGCTAATTGTATTAACAGGTGCGCTTGCAATTGTTCAGTTTTATGTGCTGGTTTTGCACTGGTGGTGGAGCGCTACTTATTGTATGCTGCTGATTGTTGTTCCTTTACTGTATATCTTCAAAATGCTGTTTAAAGCCGGTACAAGCAGCGATTATCACCGTTTAAGTTCCTTCATTAAGCTGGCCATGCTCACAGGTATTTTGTCTATGATTTTTTTTAGGGTGTATGTATGATTTAAGGCGGCAGAATTTATACTTTGCACTGCTTGAAAATGCACTGATTTTTTTGGAGCCAAACGATATT
Organism: uncultured Segetibacter sp.; assembly: GCA_964251885.1. Lineage (GTDB taxonomy): Bacteria > Bacteroidota > Bacteroidia > Chitinophagales > Chitinophagaceae > Segetibacter. The sequence continues at coordinate 18,212 of CAXUMK010000049.1, forward strand.
ACTACTATGAGGCATCGTTGCGTCGCCCACTTGTACGCTTTGTTCAATTTTCAACAATGCACAATGACCCTGCAGCAATCGATAAAGAAGTGTAGCCTCAACTCAATTTTAATAGAAGCAGAGATAAAAGTGCAAGCAAAGAGGGTGAAGAGGCAAAGTCTATTATGACACTCCCTAAATAAAGATTTAATTTCCATCAGCAAATGAAATCAGTAAAAGCCAAACCAAATTACAATAAGCTGCTGGCATATGTTGGTGTTGCATTAAAACAGTCTGGCAAAATGCTGTGAAGGCTGTGAACACAGAACTGGTAAAAGTCATTGGGAAATTGGCAGGCATGTTATTGAATTTGAACAACAGGGAAATGAAAGAGCAGAGTATGGAAGTGCATTGCGGGCAAGGCTTTCAAGAGATTTGAGATCTTAATTCGGTAAAGGATTGGCAGGCGTAATATACTTGATATGCGCAGGCTTTACCTTACTTATTCAATTTGGCAGGCAGTGCCTGCAAATTGAGCTGGACTCATATTATTACGCTGCTTGCTATTTCTGATGATGCAGCAAGAAAGTTTTATGAAAAGCAGGCGGTGCATGAAATCAGGAGCTATCGTGAACTGGAAAGACAAATTGATACTTCTTTATTTGAAAGGCTTGCATTAAGCAGGGATAAAAAGGCAGTATTACAACTTTCACAAAAAGGCAATATTATTTCCCATCCGCATGAAGCTGTAAAAGACCCATACGTACTTGACTTTTTAAAAATTCCGCAGAGCCATAGGATGACCGAGAAACATCTTGAACAAAAAATAATTGATAACCTGCAGCAGTTTTTATTGGAACTGGGTAAAGGCTTTGCATTTATAGCCCGGCAATTCAGGATATCACTCCGCAACAAACACTATTCCGTTGACCTCGTATTTTATCATCGCATTTTAAAATGCTTTTTGCTGATTGACTTGAAAACAAAAAAGGTAAATCATAGCGATATCGGTCAAATGAATTTATACCTGAATCATTTCAAAGCCGAAGAAAACGTGGAAGGGGATGGTGAGCCTATAGGTATTATTCTTTCTGCTGAGAAAGATGAAGTGATGGTGGAATATGCAATGGGTGGTATTTCGAATAAAATTTTTGTATCAAAATACAAGTTGTATTTGCCGAATAAAAAACTGTTACAGAAAAGAATAAAAGCAGTTATGTATGAAAAGTAAAATATCGATTAAAATCCTCCAGCCATTTTTGACTACTAAACCAACCGGCCAGGGAACAGGATTGGGATTGTTGCTGAGTTATGATATTATAAAAGCGCATGGTGGAGAGATAAAGGTTGAAAGCAAAGAATGTGAAGGCAGTGAGTTTAAAATTCTGTTATTGCGAAAAGCAAGGAGAATTAATATAGATTTAATGTTTGAATAACTGTATATGAAAACTTCTATCCTGATATGTTTACTGTTTCTTTCTGGTTTTTCTTATTCACAAAGCAATAAAATAGATAGCCTTAACCGGCTTATTGCCAAAGCCACTTCAGACACGCAAAGAATTAATCTAACTGTTGCAAAAATTAAATTGTTATGGAGTATTAATCTCGATTCGGCAATTGTGCTTTCAAACAAAACAATCGCGGAAACAAAGCATTTAAATTACAGGAAAGGAGAAGCAAATGTAAGAATCGCACTGGCAAGTGTTTATTGTTTTAAAGGTAATTACATAGCAGCGAAAGAAAATCTTGATAGTTCAAAACAAATTCTTAATGAGGTAAAAGATGTATCTGCACTTCCAAATATGTATGATAGCTATGGTGTCATGTATTCAATGCAAAATAAGTTTGACACCTCACACTTATTTTACGAAAAGGCAATTGCTGCTGCTACATTAAAAAACGATAAGTCTATATTAAGCACAATATTTCAGAACAATGCAATTGCATACCAGCAGCAATCCAATTATCCGCAGGCTTTACTGTATTATCAAAAAGCCTTAAAAATTTCAGAACAATTGAATGATGAAGATGGTGAGGCATATATTTATCTCAATATAGCAATAACATATAATACGCTTGATGACACAGCAAGAGCGGAACAATCTTATTTTAAAGCGGTAAATCTTGCCAAAAAATTAAACCTGAAAAATGTAGAAGCTTACGCTTATGCAAACCTGTCGGCTTTGTACGCGGATAAAAAACAGTTTGCAGAGCAGTATAGCTTTGGAATCAAAGCAGCAGCATTAGGTAAACAAATGGGTGATGCCGGAATAGAAGCAAGCAGTTTATCGAGAGCTGCCCTGGCTTTGGCGAACCAAAATAAATTTAATGAAGCTGAAAGTTTAAACAGGCAATCTATGGCGATTGCCGACTCATCAAAGCAACCTTATAATATATACCAGGCTTATTCTGGTATGGGACACATTCTTACGATGGAAAAAGAATACAAAAAAGCTATCCCCTTTTTTGAAAAAGCTTTTCATTCATTAACCGATGCAGATCTGTACGATGAAGAAGTTGGGAATTCTTATTTTGATTTATCAGAATGTTATGAAAAAACAGGTGCTTTTAATAAAGCCCTTGCCGCTTATAAAACCTCCGCAAAAATTGCAGACTCTGTTAAGGGTAAAGAAAATGTAAAGAGAGCTACAGAGCTTACAATGAACTATGAATTTGAAAAAAAGCAACAGGTTGCAAAAGTGGAACAGGAAAGAAAAGATGCAGTTGCACAAAAAATAAAAAATCAACAGTATTTTATCATAACCGCATTGGCAATTTTGATACTGGCCGTTTTAATTATTGTATTGATCCAGTTTAGAAATAATAGGCAAAAGCATAAAGCCAATCTTTTATTAGAACGACAAAAGCAAAAAGTAGAAACAACTTTATCAGAACTTAAATCAACTCAAGCCCAGCTTATACAAAGTGAGAAAATGGCAAGCCTTGGCGAGCTAACCGCAGGCATTGCACATGAGATACAAAACCCGTTGAACTTTGTAAATAATTTTAGTGACCTAAATAAAGAATTGCTTGAAGAATTAAAAGACGAAGCTGACAAAGGAAACATTGATGAAGTAAAAGCGATTGCAAGTGACGTAATTGAAAACGAAGAAAAAATAAATCATCACGGCAAACGTGCAGGTGCCATTGTAAAGGGCATGCTGCAACATTCAAGAGCAAACACCGGCAAAAAAGAGCCAACAGACATTAATGCTTTGGCAGATGAGTATTTGCGGTTAAGTTATCACGGCTTGCGTGCAAAAGACAAAAACTTTAATGCAGATTTTAAAACAGATTTTGATGAAAGTATTGGAAAAATACACGTCGTTCCGCAGGATGTTGGAAGAGTGTTACTCAATCTTTTCAACAATTCTTTTTATGCAGTCAATGAGAAGAAAAAGCTATCAGAAATCAGTTATAAGCCTTCAGTTTCTGTTCAAACAAAAAGATTGAACGATAAAGTTGAAATCATTGTGAGTGACAATGGCAATGGTATTCCAAAACACATCGTTGACAAAATCTTTCAGCCCTTCTTCACGACCAAACCAACAGGCCAGGGAACAGGCTTAGGATTGTCGTTAAGCTATGACATTATAAAAGCGCATGGCGGGGAGTTAAAGGTGGAAACGAAAGAGGGAGAAGGTGCAGTGTTTATTTTCTCATTGCCATTGAATAAATTAAACTGACAAAAATGAGATGTTTAGCTATTTTGATATGCTTCTTTACAATTGCTATAAATGCTTTAGCACAGCATAGTGTAGTTGATAGTGTCAGGCAAGCGCTTACCAAAACTACCAATGATAGTGTACGGTTCAGACTGCTGGTACAGGCAGGGGAGTTCTATGCATTTATCAATTCAGATAGTTCCATAATGTATACAAGAAAGGCTATTGCTTTAGCAGAGAATAAAAATAATGTATTATGGAAAGCTTATACAAATTTGCCTATAGCCTTTTATTTTTTCGTTACCGGTGATATTGCCTCGGCTTTGGAGGCAACATTTAAAAACATTAACGACTACCCTAAGTACCAGGATGCTCATCTCTATTTGAATTCTGTTACGTTTGTTGGTATTTTATATATTAACAATGGCAATTATAAAGAAGCTATGAACTATGCTTTTAAATCGTTACAACTTTATGACACCACACACCTGCGAAATAATTTGAATAATATTCATATTAACACTTCAAAAGAGTCTTTCGCGATAGAAGATTATATGATTTTAGCGATGGCATACCTTCATTTCAATAAGTTGGACTCCGCTTTATTCTATGGACAGAGGGCTTATGATATGAATATAAAGTATAACCTCAAAAATAATTATCCAATGTACCGGCTTGCACTTGTTTATACTAAGATAGGTAACACTAATAAGGCTCTATCTCTTTTCAGAGGAGCTGTTTCATTAGCTTATGCGCAGAACAGAATAAAAGATGTAATAGACAATTACAACGGAATGGCGGAAGTATTTAAAACTATGGGGCAAACAGATTCGGTTATTTATTATGCCTACAAGGTCGTGGAGCTATCCGAAATAAGCAGCTACAAAAGAGGAGCTTTTGAAGCAAGCCAATTGCTAAGTGAAATGTATGAGAAAGAAGGGAATAGAGATAGTGCAATCCGCTATTACAAATACATGATAGCTGCAAAAGATACTTTGTTTAACCAGGAAAAGCAACAACAAATTCAAAGTATTGCATTTAACCAAGAATTTAAAGAGCAGGAAAACCGCGTAAGATTATAGAGCAACAGGCTGAGTTTCGTAATAGGATAAAAATAAACACAATACTGGGATCCTCATTTACCTTTTTAATTATAGCATTATTTTTATGGCGCAACAACCGCCAAAAGAGAAAGGCTAATGGACTACTTGAAAAAAAGAATATACAAATAGAAAATACATTGAAGGAGTTGAAGGCTACCCAAGCTCAACTTATTCAATCTGAGAAGATGGCTTCCCTTGGTGAGCTTACTGCAGGCATAGCCCATGAAATTCAAAACCCTTTAAACTTCGTGAATAATTTTTCTGAAGTAAATAAAGAAATGATTGACGAATTACAAGCTGAATTAAAATCAGGAAATACGGAAGAAGCAATTGTAATATCAAACGATATAAAAGACAATGAAGAAAAAATCAATCATCACGGCAAGCGTGCAGATACGATTGTAAAAGGCATGCTGCAGCATTCAAGAGCAAACACCGGCAAAAAAGAACCAACAGATATTAATGCTTTAGCAGATGAATATTTACGGTTAAGTTATCACGGTTTGCGTGCAAAAGACAAAAACTTTAATGCAGATTTTAAAACAGATTTTGATGAAAGTATTGGAAAAATACACGTCGTTCCGCAGGATGTTGGAAGAGTGTTACTCAATCTTTTCAACAATTCTTTTTATGCAGTCAATGAGAAGAAAAAGCTATCAGAAATCAGTTATAAGCCTTCAGTTTCTGTTCAAACAAAAAGATTGAACGATAAAGTTGAAATCATTGTGAGTGACAATGGCAATGGCATTCCGAAACATATTGTTGACAAGATCTTTCAACCCTTTTTCACGACCAAACCCACAGGACAAGGAACAGGATTAGGATTGTCGTTGAGTTATGATATTATAAAGGCACATGGGGGAGAATTAAGGGTGCAAAGCAAAGAGGGAGAAGGTGCAGAATTCATTATTAAGTTGCCAACGGGTAATAACCTGTAATCCGGCAAATCCCATAAATCTTATTAATCGTGGTTGAGACAGGTTATAGTATTGTAATAGCTGATACCGGAGAGTTGCAGCACAGACTAAAGAAGAGAATTTTGCAGAGTTTATCATTTCTATTTCCTCTTAAATAATTATCTTAACATATATTGCGAATCTTAACAACAGCAGCATGAAAATTTTAGTCGTTGACGACGAGAAGGATATGCAAACTTTATTTCAGCAACGTTTTAGAAAAGAAATAAGAGAACAGCTTACTGAGTTTGCCTTTGCCAATTCAGGTGAGGAAGCGCTGCGCTATCTCGAACAGCATCACCATGACTCGGTATTGATCCTTTCTGACATTAATATGCCCGGTATGAGCGGACTTGAATTATTGCAGCACATCAAACAAAAGTATGCTACCCCGCCGCCGGTTGTAATGATGATAACGGCGTATGGCGACAGCGAAAATTACAACCATGCGATACAGTTAGGCGCTGATGATTTTCTCACAAAACCCATTGATTTCAATCTTTTAAAAGAAAAACTAAAACTAAAAACGAATGGCTAAGATATTAGTCGCAGATGACGAGATTGATCTTGAAATGCTGATAAAACAAAAGTTTCGACGCCAGATAAGAGAAAGCAAATACGAATTTATTTTTGCTTTAAATGGAAATGAAGCATTGATAAAACTGCAGCAGCATCCCGACGTAGACCTGATGCTTAGTGATATCAATATGCCCGAAATGGACGGCCTTACACTGCTGACCAAGCTAAACGAAATAAGCCCTCTTGTAAAAACGGTAATGGTATCGGCTTATGGAGATATGGAAAACATTCGCACTGCTATGAACCGCGGCGCATTTGACTTTGTTTGTAAACCTGTAAACTTCGAAGACCTTGAACTAACCATTGAGAAAACCATTCATCATGTAATGGAGATCAGGCAAACATTAAAGGCCATTAAGGAAAACAATATTCTGCGCATGTATGTAGATGAGACTGTGCTGAAGTTTATGAGCGGGCAGGAATACGAGAAAAGCCTGATGCAGAATGAAACGGTTGAGGCTACCATTGCATTTATTGATATCTGCAGCTTTACATCGATGACTGAGAAAGAGCCTGCAAACGAGGTTGTAAATCTCTTAAACAATTACTTTGATGTGATGGTCAAAGAAATCATTGCTCAAAAAGGATACATAGATAAATTTATTGGCGATGCGATCATGGCAGTGTTTAAAGGCGATTATCATTTAGACAGGGCAATCGAAGCCTGTCTTGCGGCTCGCAAACAAATTGAACATCTTGCTCCAAAAGAAGGAAAAACCTTTTCTCCAAAAGTTTCTATTGGTGTCAACAGCGGCGAAGTTATCTCCGGCAATATTGGTTCGGCCACTCTAAAACGGCTTGATTATACTGTTATTGGCGATGTGGTAAATACTGCACAGCGCCTGCAGTCAATAGCACAGGCTGGCCAGATCGTTATTAATGAAGAGTCTTACCTAAAAATAAAAGAATCTTTTAACTGCGAAAAAATAGGGGAAGTCAGCTTAAAAAACAAAGCTAAAGCTGCTGTAGTATACAAAGTGTTGAATTAATTCTCCTTTTACCTGCCTTGTTTACCTGCTCAAAAATAACTGCCATTTCTGTAGTAAATTCGTCATTTCCGCTACTTTCAATATATACTAAGTGAAATAAAAGCAGAGTAGAATTTTTTTTGAACCAGGCTGAATTACTACTATGAGGCAACCGTTGCGTCGCACTCGTGTACTTTTCATTCTTTATTCAACAATCCGGGCATCACCATATCGCTCGACAACTATAAAGGAAGTAAACCTGCACTACCTCATCAGCAACACGCCTGCGCCTATCGCAACTGCATCTTCGAGGGCTCCTGTTACTGGATCTTTAAGAGATGTGTTTTTATCAATGTATTGGCGAAGAAAAAAAGTGGCGTAAGTAGCTGCAAGCGCCGATGCGCCTCCGATCAAAATTCCTTTTACAACATTGTCTTTATTTGCTGCCGACACTGCCGCACCTACAAATGCTCCCGAGATTGTCCTCGAAATTAGCCCCGACGTGGCAATTCTGTTTCCTGTTGATGGAAGCTTATCTACTATAAGTTCTCCGGCAGTAAACAGTTTGGTAAGTACTGCTGTAACAGGTGATTGAATAAAACCCAGCTTTGACTTTTTTAACGAAGAACTGTTTTTTTTGCTTAGGTAATGAGCAACGATCGCCGGAGCCGCCGTTGCCCGCATTCCCGAAATGATACCAAGTCCTATTACCTGAAGATTTGTTTTATCGAGATCATTTTTCATACAAAAGTTTAATTTTTACAGATTTAATCTTTAATAATCCTGCCAGCTATACAATATTTTCAAAATTAATACCAGCAAGCAATGGTAATGAATGTAATCTTGTTTTAGCTGTGTTTTTTACCCTGCCTGTTACGTTTAACTTTTTGAAAAGAATCAATACCGGATTGGTTTCAGGTTTGTTTATTTTCGCCCCGATAACGCAGCACGAACTAAACAATTCATTCTAAAAAAAACACATTGCAGGCAGCAAGTTATAATTTGAAAGTACAAAAATGGATAACTGGTTTATCAGTTGTTCTTTTTGCAGCTAAAGTGGTAGCTTATTACCTTACTAATTCCCTTGCCATTTTAACCGATGCATTAGAAAGTATAGTGAATGTGGTCGCCGGCGGAATTGGTTTATACAGTTTATTCATCGCAGCAAAACCAAGTGATGAAGAACATCCTTACGGGCATGGAAAAGCAGAATTTGTTTCGGCTGCTGTTGAAGGAACATTGATAGTTGCGGCAGGAGTGCTGATATTATATGAAAGCGT
>CAXUMK010000050.1:0-207 GCA_964251885.1 uncultured Segetibacter sp.
GGGGACTTGAAGAAGATCAGCCTTCGTCATTGCGGGGAGAGCCTGTCCCGAACTTGTTTTCGGGAAACGACGAAGCAATCTCATTTTATACTTCACGGGCATAAAAATGTGCAGTGATTTTTTTGGAGCCGGGCTGTGTTACTACTATGAAGTATTCTTGCGTCGCACACTTGTACGCTTTGTTCGCTGTTCGGCAAGACCTCATCC
>CAXUMK010000050.1:217-22344 GCA_964251885.1 uncultured Segetibacter sp.
GGTACAGCATTGCATAACCTAACATTTTATCTACCACATCGTCGTTAATTTTTCTACCCGTCATAACACATTAAAAATCCGATAAGCGTCTGACGATGTTTCGACAAGATTAAATGCCGGTAACCCAAAAAGATGTTCCGAAGAAGTGCGCAGCATTGCCCGCGATAGTTACAGTATCTGTTTTAAAACTTACTAATTTTACTGCTTAATGCCTTATTGCCTTACTGACTTTACTTAATGACTACCATCTTAGCTATTGAATCTTCCTGCGATGATACCGGCGCTGCTGTTTGCCGTGATGGAAATATATTGTCTAATATCGTAGCTTCTCAAAAAATACATGAGCAGTATGGAGGCGTGGTGCCTGAACTGGCAAGCAGGGCGCATATACAGAACATGGTTCCTGTTGCAGATATCGCTTTAAAAAAAGCCGGGGTTCAGCTAAGTGAAATAGATGCTTTTGCTTTTACACAAGCTCCCGGCCTCATAGGAAGTTTACTGGTGGGGACACAGTTTGCAAAATCACTGGCAATGTCTCTGCAAAAGCCTTTGATAAGTGTTCATCACATGCAGGCACATGTGCTTGCCAATATGATAGATGATCCAAAGCCTTCTTTTCCTTTTTTGTGTTTAACGGTCAGCGGCGGTCATACCCAGATTGTTTTGTGCGAAAGCCCTTATGAGATGAAAGTAATTGGTGAAACGATTGATGATGCAGCAGGCGAGGCGTTTGATAAAAGTGCAAAGCTGCTTGGCTTACCGTATCCGGGCGGACCGTTGATTGATAAATATGCCAAAGACGGAGATCCGAAACGGTTCTCTTTTCCGGAGCCGAATATTCCCGGCCTTAATTTTAGTTTCAGCGGGCTAAAAACATCTGTTTTATATTTTCTGCAGGCTGAAAAAAATAAGAACAGCCATTTTGTAGATGAAAACCTGAATGACATCTGCGCATCGCTTCAACAGCGCATTGTTTCTATTTTACTAAAAAAGCTGCAAAAAGCAGCTAACGAAACAGGCATCACTAACGTATGCATTGCAGGTGGAGTAAGCGCAAACAGCGGTCTTAGAAATGGGTTAACCGAACTTGGAAACAAGGCGGGCTGGAAGACCTTTATTCCCAAATTTGAATACTGTACCGATAATGCCGGCATGATCGCTATTACTGCTTATTACAAATACCTCCGCAGCGATTTTGCTGACATAACTGTTAGCCCGACTGCAAGAGCAGAATGGTAATGTTTAAAATTGCAGGTAAATGAGATAAACAGCAGAAACAGTCATCAGCAGTAAAGTTGCAAACCCAAGAATGTTTGACAGCTTTCCGTTCGTAAAGTCTCCCATTATTTTTTTGTTGTTCGCAATGTGTAATACGATGGCGATAATAACCGGTGATGTAATGCCGTACAAAACTGCAGTATAAATAAGCGCCTGAATAGGACTGATGCCAAAATAGTTTATCAGCAAGCCTAAAATAATGCTCACAATAATAACAAGGTAAAAAGGTTTGGCCTGGTAAAATTTTTCATCAAAACTGCCTTTCCAGTTAAAGGTTTCTGAAACAATGTAAGACAATGAGCCGCTCAAAACCGGTATAGCCAGAAAGCCTGTGCCGATAACCCCAACAGTAAAAAGAATATAAGATGCCTTACCGGCAACCGGCTCTAAGGCTTTGGCTGCCTGCTCGACCGTATCAATCTGTCTTACACCGGCATTAAATAAAGCAGTACCTGTAGCAAGAATAATAAAAAACATGACCATATTCGATAGCAGCATTCCAAAGTTTACATCTGTAGTCATCTTGCGTATAAGCAGGGTAAACAGTTTTTTCTCCCTTGTATTCCCTTCCTTCAATACAGTTTCTTCTTTTATAACCCGGTTATTCACTACCAGGTGCTTGCTTATTTCTTTTATGTCTTCAGCCTCCATAGATGCCTGCCAGAAGAAAAGATAGGGCGAAATGGTTGTGCCCAGAATAGCTACCAGCATGGTGGTAAATTCTTTATTTGTATGAAAAGTGGGTATGAAAGTGTTTTTTACCACATCGTGCCAGTGAGGCTTTGTAAAAAACGGGACAGCAATGTATAACAGCAGGCACAGGCACAAATATTTTAAAACAGCTACCATTTTTTTATAAGGCAGGTAAACAATTGTAATCATTAAAACAACAGAAAAAAAGATGCTGAAAAAAAAGGGATGAATAGATGGGATCATCAAATTTGCCACAGCGCCCATTGCAGCAATGTCTGAACCTATATTTAAAATGATTGCCGGAATGCTGAAGATCATCATTAAGTAAAGAATCGGTTTTGGGTAATATTTATGCAGGGTAGAAGTAAGTCCCACCGATGTTACCAAGCCTATTCGTGCACACATGCCCTGGATAGCGGCCATTAAGGGAAAGGTGATTAAAGCAGTCCAGAGGGTAGTAAGGCCAAATTGCGCACCTGCCTGCGAATAAGTGGCAATGCCCGAAGGATCATCGTCGCTTGCCCCGGTAATTAAGCCTGGTCCTAAAACCTTTAAAAATTCAAGAACTTTTTTCTTAGGGCTTTTGAAGTATTGCATTCACAAGATTACCAGTAAATTGATTTAAATAAAAGACAGGGGCGATAGCATATTTTAGCACTTCATAAAAAATTCCTGCGGTTTTTCAGCCGGGTAGTTAGATGTTGCCTCGTGGTTAATTGTATCTTACCTTCTTCATAATCCTTGTCCCGTTGAGCTAATTTTTCAAATATGCTATCATTAGAAGCTAAGTAATCATTTAGTTCCTCATCATCCTGCAGCAGTTTGTACAGTCCAGCTTTTTCTGGTGCTGACAGGCTTTTTATATCTTCTGCAAGTGGTGGCATTATTGTTTTTAATAAAAGTACACATAACTTGTATGAGTAACAAAAGCAGGCTGTATATATGGTCTTTTCTTTTTTGAACCGGCATTAGTTCTTAATTCATCTCCGGTTGTGTCACTCACTTCTGCGTCATCTTTTCATAGCGTCATCAGTTTCAATTTCAGTTAACCATCCTGGTTTCATTACTTACATATTTTGTGTTTTTTATATTGTTGGAGAAACGCTCAATCAATATACCTTTGCGCTCTTGCATTCGAAAAAAAATAAGATTAATGAGTTCCCATTCTAATAGCAGAGTTTCGGCTGCCGGTATTTTAATTGCACTTGGAATCATTTATGGCGACATCGGTACTTCTCCTCTTTATGTTTTAAATGCTATTCTAAAGGGCCGTGCAGTTACAGACCATCTTATCTTAGGTTCTTTATCGTGTATTATCTGGACACTTACTTTGCAAACAACCATCAAATACGTTATACTTACTCTGAGAGCCGACAACAGGGGCGAAGGTGGTATATTTTCACTTTTTGCGCTGGTGCGCAGAAGGCGTAAGTGGCTGGTGTTTGCAGCAATGATAGGCGGCGCTGCATTACTTGCTGACGGTATGATTACTCCCCCCATTTCTGTAGCATCTGCAATTGAAGGCCTGCGAAATATTCCGGCTTTGGGTGCTATTGCTGACCGCACAATTGTAGGTATTGTATTAGCCATTATTGCAGCCTTATTTTTTGCACAGCAGTTTGGTACTGCATCTATTGGTAAGTTATTCGGGCCGGTAATGACCGTTTGGTTTGTAATGCTCGGGGTTTTAGGCATATCACACATTAGCGAGTATTTGTACGTTTTCAAGGCTTTTAATCCTTATCACGCAATACATCTTCTTACAAGATACCCGCATGGTTTCTGGCTGTTAGGTGCAGTATTTCTTTGCACAACAGGCGCAGAAGCGTTATACTCTGATTTAGGTCATTGCGGAAAAGGTAACATCCGGGTTTCCTGGGTATTTGTAAAAACCTGTCTCATTTTAAATTATCTGGGCCAGGCTGCGTGGTTACTGGCAGAATATAAAAACAAGGTGATCACAGAAGATATGATTACAAAAGGCTTTAATCCGTTTTACGGCATTATGCCCGAATGGTTTGTCATCATCGGTATCATCATTGCTACAACGGCGGCAATTATTGCAAGCCAGGCGTTGATAAGCGGTTCTTTTACTTTGATTAGTGAAGCCATCCGGTTAAACCTTTGGCCAAAGATGAAGATCAAATATCCATCAGAGGCAAAAGGCCAGCTATTTGTTCCCGGCATAAATACGGTGCTTTTTATCGGATGCTGCGGCATCGTTCTGTATTTTCAAAAGGCAACAAATATGGAAGCAGCTTATGGCCTGGCCATAACAATGTGTATGATTGCCACAACTATTCTCTTTGCTAATTTTTTAGTTTTGCACCGAACCTTTCCTGTCTGGATATATCTTTATCTGACAGTGTACCTTACAATAGAAGTTGCTTTTCTCGCTGCTAATCTCGATAAATTTCCGCACGGAGGTTTTGTAACACTGATAGTTGGCGGAGGCCTGTTTTTGATTATGTATGTATGGTTCAGGGCAAGAAAAATTAAAAACCGGTATGTGGAATTCGTAAGATTAGACCACTACATTTCTAACCTGCAGGAACTAAGCAACGATAAGACTATTCCCAAATATGCCACGCATCTTGTGTACCTCACAAGCGCTGATAATCCCAATGAAATTGAGCATAAGATTATTTACTCCATTTTAAACAGGAAGCCAAAGAGAGCCGACATTTACTGGTTCATTCATGTAGATACTTTAGATGACCCTTATACGATGGAATACAAGGTTGACCACATTATACCAAACGATATCATCAGGATAGAGTTTCGTTTGGGCTTCAGGGTGCAGCCGAGAATAAACCTTTTGTTTAGAAAGGTAGTAGAAGACCTGGTAGTGAATAAAGAAGTAAATGTTACCAGCCGTTATGAAAGCCTGGAACGCAATAATGTAGTAGGCGACTTTCAGTTTATTAAAATGGAAAAATACCTGAGCCAGGACAATGAGCTTCCTTTTGCAGAAAAACTGATCATGAAGTTTTATTTCTGGCTAAAAGAAGTGAGCCTGTCAGAAGAACGCGGTTTTGGTCTCGACACCAGCAATGTGAATGTTGAAAAATTCCCGCTTATAGTAGCACCGGTAACCAATGTAAAACTGAAGAGGCTTGAATAGGGAGTAGGGAGTGGTAAGTCGGGAGTAGGGGAACCATTTTAACAAGTAGCGCAAAGGCGAATAGCGGGAATACCGTACAAGTGAGTGACACAACAATGCTTAATGCTTATTCTTCTGCTCGTTACCAAAAAAATCTATTGCACAAATGTATGCGGCAAGCAGTATAAGTAAAGGAGATTGTTTGCCTATTCACCATTGCCCATTCACACCATTGCCCATTCACCTTTATTTGTAATTATATTCAATCCTTCCCAACATTTCTTTCTCCTTGTTGTAAACCACTTCTTTTTGTTTTATTCCATCTTCGCTGTATACGTATTTCCATACGAGGTAATCGGCATTTCCTTTTTGCGTTTGTGTCATTTGAGCAATGTGGCCTTTAGAATCATATTCAAACATATAATCAGGAAGCATCGCTTTTGATTTGGCATTATAGCGAACCACGTCTGTTAGCTGCTTTTTGGCATTGTAGTAATAATAGTAAGTCTCTAATGTTCTGTTATGGTTACTCCATTTTTCCTCGGCAACATTATCCTGGTCATCAAATGTAAAAGTTATCAGGGTTGTGTCAGACTGGTTTTTTACTTTAACCATCTTTACAGGCAAACCTTTATCGTTGTAAATCCAGGTATGGCTTTCATCGCTTTTAAAAGTGCCGTCAAAATCTTCGCTTGCAGAATGTGTTGACGACAACCTGCCTACGTTGTCATACTCATACAAAACCTTGTTAATTGCATTTTTGCTGCTGTCTACCGTTTTGACAACCCTGTTATTCTGGTAATTGCTTATGAAAAAAGACTCTGTGCTTCCTATAGTTGCAGAACGGGTAACGATCTGCTTTCCGTCGCCAGATATAGTTTGCTCTAACACGAAGTCCTTAGAAAGCTCATCGCCTTCAAAACTGGTAGCATTTATTCTTTTATATTGAAAAGCGCGAAGAAGTTTGTATTGCTGATTGGTTTGCTTTGTACCTATTATGTCAAGATAATAATATTGTGCATCCGCATTGGCGGCCAAAACAAAAAAGCATGCACATAATAAAAGGTTTTTCATTCACAATATTTAAAACAGTCAAAAGTAACAGGTGAGATGTTAAGGAAAAAACATTGATTTTGATGATATGTTTTTCGTACAGGTTTGGTGTGTATTTTTATTCAAACTTTAACAGGTGTCTCATTTGGTTCAGAGTTAAGAAAACGATTTTATTTGTCACATTTTTTATCTTCTCAATATATACTGCCTAAAAATTGTACTATGTCTGCAGAAAAGAGTTTTCTAAAACTGGTTTCTATAATGGATGAACTGAGAGAAAAATGCCCGTGGGATAAAAAGCAAACCATAGAAACTTTACGGCCATTGACGATAGAAGAAACGTATGAACTGACAGATGCCATAACCGACAATGACTGGAAAGGTATTAAAGAGGAGTTAGGTGACATACTGCTTCACATTATTTTTTATGCTAAAATAGGAACCGAGCAGCAACAATTTACGCTGGAAGAAGTACTGGATGGAATAAGCGAGAAACTGGTAAGAAGGCATCCGCATATTTATGGGGATGTGTTGGTAAACAACGACGATGATGTAAAAAAGAACTGGGAGCAGATAAAGATGCAGGAAGGGAAGAAATCAGTTTTAAGCGGCGTTCCGAAATCGTTGCCTGCGGTAGTGAAAGCAGCACGCATTCAGGAAAAGGCAAAGCAGGTAGGTTTTGAATGGGAAAATAAAGAAGATGTCTGGAAAAAAGTAGAAGAGGAAATGACTGAATTGCACGAAGCCATTGCCGAAAATGATACCGAACATATAGAAGAAGAGTTTGGTGACGTCATGTTTAGCCTTGTCAATTATGCACGGTTTTTGCGAATTGACGCCGAAGGTGTTTTAGAGAAAACAAATAAAAAATTTATTTCCCGTTTTATTGTTATGGAAGAAGAGGCAGCACGGCAGGGAAGGTCGCTTGTTGAAATGTCTCTCGCCGAAATGGATGACATCTGGAACGAAATAAAAAGTAAACGAGCTCAGTGATAGAGACATTCAAGAAAAGTTTTTATAAAAATGGTTACCTTTTAATCATTGCTGCCTGGTTATATACTATTTCATTTATCTTTTCAAATTACTGGTTCTATACATCCTCGCCCGTGCGGGTCAAAAACCAATTGGAGTCTTTTCTTGAAAAAAGTGAAAAAAGATTTGAGAATTTTACTAAAGACTCTGTCTTAATCCAGGCTATTTCAATCAATCACTATGAGCCCGAAACCTCTCTTGATTATACCACTGATGAGATAGGCCTGTTTGCTTACAGCCGCAACGATGCAGGCAATCTTTTGCTCGACTTTTGGAACAACAATAAAGTTCTTCCCGACAGCAAAGATCTGGTGAAACCCGACGGTAAATTTTTTGTGCAGTATCCTAACGGGGAGTTTGAGTTTATAAAAAAGACTTTTGTTATTAATGGCAGGCAGGTAATAGCTGCTGCGGTTATCCCTGTCTATTGGAATTATTTTGTTGAAAACAATTATTTAAAATCCGGTTTTCCTGCATTGGGAGATGTAGAAAACCGGTACGAGGTAGTTACTGGTAATGCGCAGTTTTACATAAGGAACGGAGATGGAAAAGTTTTGTTTGGACTGAATGAAAAAAAGAAAGTTCAAAGCGAAAGCCCCGGAGCATGGTCTCTTTCACTTCGCATTCTTGCCGTCTTTTTTGTATTGATCTTTATTCATGTTTGTGCTTTTGATATCGTTTACCAAAAAGGCTGGGTCAAAGGTTTTGTTTTTCTTGCAACCACCGTCTTGTTTTTTAGGTTCCTCACTTATAAATTCCCTTTCCCTTTTACATTCAGAAATCTTGAGCTGTTTGACCCTTCTATTTATGCCTCAAACAGCCTGCACCCTTCTTTAGGCGATTTATTTATAAATGTGATCATCTTATTCTGGCTAATCAGTTTTGTAAGATTTGCAGCAATAAACAGCTTTAGAAATTCTAAGATAATAACCGGCGTCAAAGGTTGGTTGGTAAGTGTATCGCTCTCTGTTTTTTTAATTATCCTTTCGTTCGTATCGGCAGGCGTAATAAGAAGCCTGATTGTAGACTCCCAGATTTCTTTTGACGTTACCAATTTTTTCAGCCTCAATATATATTCTGTTTTAAGCTTCATTATTCTTTGCCTGTTTGTATTTACTTTTTTCCATTTCAGCCACATCGCCTTATTGTTTATTGATAAATGCACCGGCATTCCTGCTTACGGCAAGTATCTTTTTGTTGCTGTTGCAGGGCTCATTTACCTGTCGTTGAATATAGGTAATCCCGCATCTGCAAGTAATGTTATTGTTCTTTTGTGGCTGCTTGTTTATATGCTTATCATGGAGTTTAGAAAGGAAGACATGTATGTTTCCATTCTTCGTTCTTCGTTTTTTCTAATATGGCTCATATTCTTTGCAGCCAGCATTTCATCGCTTATCATTTACCAGAACCGCTTTAAACAATTAGAGCAGGAAAAACAGACCGCAGAAAAGCTTGCAGCAGAAGCAGACCCTTCGGCTCAGAACGTAATGAGTATCGGCATTACAAATATCGATGACGAATTTCTTACAAAGAACTACCGCCGTTTCACTGCCCAAACTTCTAATAAAACGGTAAAAGACAGCCTTATCAACCAAAACTTTTCAACCTTTCTCAACAGGTACGATACCCGGCTGTACACATTCGATAAAGACCATCATGCCTTATACAACGAAGATTCTGTTTCTTATGATGTCTTAGCCGCTTTAATCAGGCGCAGCAAAAAAGCATCTTATGCCGACATGTTTTATTATGAAAATGCGTATTACAGCTTTAGTTTTTTATATGAAAAAGAAATAAAAGACAACACCGGAAATACGCAGGGATACTTTTTTGTAATTGCCGAGCCGAAAAAATACAAGAACCAGGCGCTTTACCCCGAATTGTTTAAGCAGGTAAAAGACGCAGAAACCGATTTGAATTTAACCTATGCGGTCTATAATAAAGGCGAACTGATAAACAGCGCCGGTGACTATAATTTTTTGTCACATATTCCTAAAAGCCGGCTTTTAAAGCAGGAATACAGAGACGAGAAAAAAGGAGAGTATACCGAACTGTGGTACAATGCCGGTAATAATAAAATGGTGATTATTGTAAGAAGCGGCTCTCTTTTTTTTGAGGCGATTACCTTGTTTGCATACCTGTTTGGCTCGTTTCTTTTTATAGTTGTGCTGCTGCAGTCGGGCGACTTTCTTGTCAGGTTTAAGTTTCGCTTCAGGCGGCTAAGAGCTGGGTTCAAATTAAATATCAGGCACCAGATACAGGGCGCAATCATTTTTATCAGCATATTTTCTTTCCTGGTAATTGGCATAGCCACCATTTCTTTTTATATAAACCGTTTTACGCAAACCAAGAGCGGCTGGTAAAGGCAATCAAAATATTGGGCGATGAAATTGAAACACAGGTGGCAAATCATACCATTTTTGATGATGTCGTGAAGATTTATGAATTAGGCGCCAACAGCGAACTGGAAAAATCTTTCAAGGAAATTTCGGAGATACACAACGTAGATGCAAACCTTTTTGATCTGAGCGGCAACCTCAAAGTTTCTACCCAGCCCTATATGTACAACAAGGGAATCCTCAGCCGCATGATGGATCCAAATGCATTTTACAGGCTCAGGTACAATAAGGAGATTCAGGTGATACGTGAGGAGAAGATAAGCCATTTCTCATACCTCAGCATATATGTTCCTGTTAAAGACGAAAATGGCGAGTTGTATGCCTATCTTAATATTCCATACCTCAACACGCAAAAAGAACTGAACCAGGAGATCTCTAATTTTCTCGTTACGCTGATTTGTCTTAACGCGTTTATTTTCGTTATCGCAGGCGCTATTTCGGTGCTGCTCACCAACCGCATTACCAATTCATTCACCCTTATTGCCAGCAAGATGCGTGATATACACCTTGGCAAGGCAAATGAAGAAATTACCTGGAATGCGAGCGACGAAATCGGCGCCCTGGTAAATGAGTACAATAAGATGGTAAAGAAGCTGGAGGAAAGCGCCCTGGCATTGGCCAAAAGCGAACGAGAAGGAGCGTGGCGCGAAATGGCAAGGCAGGTAGCGCATGAGATAAAAAATCCGCTGACACCTATGAAGCTTAGTATTCAATACATGCAAAAAGCCATTAAGGAAAAGAACCCGAATATGCAGGCGTTGTCAGAAAAAGTCTCTTCAACCTTAGTTGAGCAGATAGACCAGCTTGCAAAAATCGCTTCTGACTTCTCACAGTTCGCAAACATCGGCAATGTAAAAGTGGAAGTTTTTGATGTGAATATACTTTTAAACTCTTTGATCAATTTATACAGCGCTAACCCTCGTTTGCACATATTGTACGATCATTCTGGTAAAAAGGCAATGATAAGCGCCGACCGTACCCAGATAAACCGGTTATTCACTAACCTTTTTCAAAATGCCATAGAAGCGTCAGATGCAGATGCAAATGTCACGATCATTATAAAGCAGGAAACCGAAGGCAGCAACCTATTTATTCATATTACCGATCAGGGCTCAGGCATACCTGCAGAAAAGAGGGAAAAAATATTTACTCCCAATTTTACCACCAAAACATCCGGCACCGGTTTAGGTCTTGCCATCAGCAAAGGAATAGTTGAAAAGGCCAACGGCAGTATATGGTTTGATACAGAAGAGGAAAAAGGAACCACTTTTCATGTGCAGCTTCCATTGGCAGGATAGCGGAATGATTTTCAAAATCAATTGAATCAAACAAATTAAAAAAGCCCGATGAAAATCACCGGGCTTTTTTAATTTAAATCAGGATATTAAATACCAATCCTTCTAAAGAGATAAGTCAAAAGATTATGGTAATAGAGCTATCATGCACAAAGGATAAAAAGGTGAGTAGGATTTTTTGAACCGGGCAGGGTTACTACTATGGATCAGCCGTTGCGTCGCACTCTTATACTTTTCATTCTTTATTCGACAACTGACAACTGACAACTGGCTATTGACCATTGACAACTGACCATTGACCAATTCATTCCCAGTTAAGTACAGCTCTGATAGCTCCCTTTAGGGTGGGGGTCTTACCACTTATCCAACCCAAGCAGTTTTCTCCCTAAGGGCGATAATTCTGCGGTTTCGTATTTTTTTTGCTCCCATCCTCTTGGGTCTCCGGGAAAAGCATACCCTTCCGGTGCTCTTCTTTCTCTCCAGGAAGAAATCCGCCATTCTCTTAGTTCTTCATTTTCTTCTTCTGCCGGCATCATTGAGATGTATTGAGCCATACGCACTTTATCGCCACTCGTGTTTGCCCGAATCCCATGGCGTTGAGTACTATTAAATATTAAAAGGTCACCTGCTTCCATCGATACTTTTACGATTTCAAAACCGGATACGTCAGGTTTAAAATGGTCTCTGTCTTCGGGCTGGGTCAGTTTCCATGTATCATAAGTTCTGTAGAGTTCAGGCACACATTGAAACCCACCCATGTTTTTATCGGTCTGGTCGGCAAGCGCCAAAACACCCTGCACATTTTGTGGTTTCGTTTCAGGGTCGTAATCCCAGTGAATAAAGCCTTTGTACTCATGACCAGGCCGAATGGGAAAGTTGAGGTTTGCCCGGTCGATTGTAACCCATAATTTTTCAGTGCCCCATATATCTGCAAATGCCTGGTGTATTTTAGGGAACTGCCTGTTATCCCATAAGTATTGATGATTGTACACTTCCACCATTCCTGTGTTGGTTAGTTCTTTCATCTTCATTTCAGCACGTGGCGGTGCATACCATGTTTCAGGATTAGTTGGGTCTTTTTCTTCAAACTCCCAAAGGAAGTCCGCTAATTGTTTTGCCTGCTCCTTTGGAACTGCGTTTTTAATGACGATGTATCCATTCTGTATCCAGAATTGCCAGTCTTCTTCTGACAGAATGCGAAGGGGTTTACCATTGCTTCGGTCGTTCAGTTTAACGTTGCTGCTTTTAGATGTCGAAGGATTGCCGGGAATGTCTTTGTGCGCATTCTTTGTACTCATCGCAGGTGCCATATTTTGTTGTTGCATATAACAAGTTTAATGATTTTGATACCTCAAAGTTCTGTTTTCATAAACAGCTTTACTGCATGTACGATGACCGTTATTTGCTCTGTATTGACATTCCTTTTCTTTTTACGTAATATTTTGCAGCTTTACAGGAAAATCTAAAAAAAGTTGAAAATCCAAAAAGAGGTTGTATTACCTAACCCCGGACAATCTTTCAAACTATTTAAGCCCAGTTTAAAAAACTACTTTTTCTGGCACTATCATCCCGAATATGAATTGGTGTATGTTGAAGCTACTAATGGCATACGTCATGTAGGACAGCATATATCAAGTTATTTGGAAAGTGATTTAGTATTGATCGGCTCCAATGTGCCGCACTTAAATTTTGACTACGGCATCGAAACAGAATACAATCAGACCGTAGTTCAGCTAAAAGAAAATTTCTTAGGAGATGCGTTCAAAGAAACAGAGGAGTTTACCGACATCTACGACCTTTTTCAGAGAGCTCATTTAGGTTTGTCATTCTATGGAGAAACAAAAAGAATTGTAGCAGAGAAATTAAAAACGATGCAAACTGGAGGACATTTTCAACAACTATTAAACTTGCTTGAGATCTTTCAAATACTTGCAACTTCTAATGAAATAACACAACTCAACGACCAGGATACCAGCATCAAATTATTTATGGATGATAAGATACGGATGGGGACGGTTTATAAATATATCCATGCCAATTATAATAATAAACCCGACGTAAATGCTGTTGCTGCAAATGTTCATTTAAGTACGGCTGCATTCTGCAGGTATTTTAAGAAGCAAACAAGAATGACCTTTACAGATTTTGTAAATCAATATAGAATTACCCAGGCTAAAACGATGTTGCTAAAAGATTTGAATGTATCAGAAGCCTGTTATGAAGCAGGATTTGAAAGCCTTTCGCATTTCAATAAATTATTTAAAAATATTACCGGCGAAAATCCTTCTGCTTTTAAGAAAAAGCATTCTCAGGATTCCATTAAAAATTTAATGACTAACATGTAGAACGGGACAAGTAGTGCATGCTGAATAATGAACAAAAGTAAAAGTGTGCGACGCAACGATGTGAAATAGTAGTAATGCAGCCCGGCTCAAAAAAAATAACTGCACATTTTATGCGAAGAAAGTAAAACAGGATAATTCCAAATTAGCGCTTAATTATTCATCATTATAGGCCTTGCGTAGCTTGATAAAGTAATCCCACAGCCAATTGTTAACCTAATTGTGCAAGGGGATTGCTTTCCCGCTTTTGTTGCGGGACAAGCTGTGCCTCGCAATGATGAGTACCTTACACAGCGAACGAAGTGCCGCAGCCACAGGTCTTGCTTGCATTTGGATTGCTGAATGTAAATCCCCGGCTGTTTAATCCTCCCTGAAAATCTATCTCCATTCCGGCAAGATAAATCTCATGCGCTCTTGACATCACGCAATGAATGCCTTCTATTTCAAACTCATCATCGCTTTCGGCTTTTTGATCAAACCCTAAAACATACGTCATTCCGCTGCATCCGCCGCCCTTTACTCCGACTCTTAAATATTGACTATTATCAAATCCCGGTTCACCTGCCAGTCTTTTTAATTCTGCTATAGCGCCTGCTGTTAATGTTACGGGTGTTTCAACTGCTGTTTCCATATTCTTTTTTTACAAAAGTACTAACAAACAAATTTGCATCCATTCGTTGCATTTGCGAATGCAGGAAAACGTTAAGAGTTAAAGCCCGGAAAAAAGAGACAGCCTTTCGTGTATTTTTGTGAAAAGACACCAAATGGATAATACGACGCTGATTTTAGTGGTTATAATTGTGCTGCTGGCAGGGGCTTTTGTGGCTTTTACAATGACGCAAAAAAGGAGCGGTGCAGAAAAAAAGGTAACTGACGAAAAGCCTGATAATGCTACAAGAACCCTGCAACTGCAGGCTTATGAAAGACTAACTCTGCTGGTTGACCGGATCGCTTTACCTAACCTGATAAGCAGGGTAAACCAAAACGGGGCGAGTGCACGTGAAATGCAAATGTTACTTACAAGAGGCCTTAAAGAAGAATATGACTATAACATCACACAACAGATCTATGTATCAGCCGATGCATGGAATGCGGTTAAAAATTTAAAAGAGCAAAACATGCTTGTGGTAAACCAGCTTGCCAGCGCACTGCCACCCAATGCAACCGGTCTTGACCTGAACAAGCTTTTGCTTGAATACCTGATGACTGACAAAAAAGGACAATTGCACGAAGTAGTGAGTGAAGTGCTGAGTTATGAAGCAAAGAGGCTGCTGTAGAGTTTTGAAAAAGATAACATTTTAGAAAAGCCGCCTGGTACATTAATAAAAAAACGCTGAAAACATTTCTGCATTCAGCGTTATAAATATCATTCTTAATTCGTCAGCGGACATCCGTCACAATCAACTAAAAGCTTCTTTTATCTTTTCAAAAAAGCTCTTGTCGTTCTTATCGGGCTGCGGTTTAAAATTGTTGCTGTCATTCATTCTTTCGAGCATTGATTTTTCTTCGCTGCTTACATTTTGAGGTGTCCACACATTCACATGAATAAGCTGGTCACCTTTCGAATATCCGTTTACTTCAGGAAAGCCTTTGCCTTTTAACCTGAATATCTTTCCGCTCTGTGTTCCCGGTGGAATTTTAATTTTTGCTTTGCCGTCGATTGTCGGCACTTCTACGCTGGTTCCGAACACTGCATCCGGAAAAGTTATAAACAGTTCGAAGGCAACGTTTAAACCATCCCTATGCAGGGCAATATGTGCCTCTTCTTCAATTAAAATGATCAAATCTCCCGGCGCTCCGCCTCTTTCTCCCGCATTTCCCTTTCCGCTAAGGCTCAGTTGCATTCCCTCCTGTACACCAGCAGGAATATCGAGACTTACCATTTCTTCTCCATACACGCGTCCTTCACCTTTACAAACCGGGCATTTAGCTGTTATGGTACTTCCTTCGCCATTGCAGGTAGGGCAGGTAGTAACCGTTTGCATTTGTCCAAGAAAAGTACTTTGCACCTTTCTTACCTGCCCGCTTCCGTTGCAGGTAGCGCAGGTTTGCATGCTGCCTTTATCTTTGGCGCCCGAACCACTGCAGGTATTGCAGCTTACGTATTTTTTTACTTTAATATTTTTGGTAACCCCTTTTGCAATTTCTTCAAAGTTCAGCTTCAGCTTAACACGCAGATTGCTTCCGCGCTGGCCGGTTGCTCTTCTTCCGCCTCCGCCACTGCGGCTTCTGCCTCCGCCTCCGCCAAAAAAGTTTCCAAATATGTCATCTCCGAATATATCGCCAAAATTGCTAAATATATCTTCCATATTAGAAGCATGGCCTCCGCCAAAACCACCGCTGCCAGGAGCAAAAGCCTGGTGACCATACCGGTCATACTTTGCTTTTTTATCTCCATCGCTCAGTACTTCGTAAGCCTCTGCAGCTTCCTTAAACTTCTCTTCAGCGTCCTTATCTCCGGGATTGCGATCAGGATGAAATTGCATAGCCACCTTGCGGTAAGCCTTTTTAATTTCGTCAGCCGCGGCAGTTTTGCTTACTCCCAGCACCTCATAATAATCTCTTTTTGTTGCCATATATGTTACGCCTTTAAAAAGGAGTTCTCTTTTTGTTAGTAAACATTTTATCTATACCCGGCATCGTTGTGTCACTCACTTTTACTTATATCTCTTTATTCAACTTTTTTATCTGCCGCCTTCTGTTTTAAACCCTAAACCTAAACCCTACACCTTCCACCTTCCTCTCACTTTCCAACCACTACCTGTGCAAACCGTATAAGCTTATCATTCAGGTAATAGCCTTTTGTAACTTCATCAACCACCTTACCTTTCAAATCTTCTGTTGGAGCAGGAATTTCGGTAATGGCTTCGTGTTTTTCTACATCAAAAGAGGTCTTCACACTTTCCATTGCCTTAAGTCCTTTGCTTTGCAACGTTGTTCTCAATTTATTAAAAACAAGCTGAACGCCCTCTTTTATCTGCTTAAGATCATTTGTTTGCTGCATCTGCTTTTCGGCTCTGTCGCAATCATCAAGCACACCAAGCATAGAAGTGATGACTTCTTTTCCCGCAGTTTGTATTAATTCAACCCGTTCTTTTGCACTACGCCTTTTGTAATTATCAAATTCAGCAAAAAGCCTCAGGTATTTGTCTTTTTGTTCCTGCAGCTCCTCTTTCAGCTTCTCCGCTTCGCCATCTTCGACCATTAAATCGCTAAGGTGAGAGGTTCCGGGGATCGTATCATCAGAATTTATGTCAACGCCTTCCATAAATTCGCTGTCAGTTTGCTGTGTTTGTTTTTCTTCCATACTTGCTTTTTTTTTCGCAAAGGTAAAGGTCAAACACTTTGCCAAAGAGCTTTTAAAGTCAAAATGACATCTTTAAAAACATTCAAAAGACAATCTGTAAAATTATCTTTGTCGCATGGCAAAGGTGATTTTACAAAAGAAGATAAGTCAGAGAGTAGCAAACGGCCATCCCTGGATATTTGCAAACGAGATAAATAAAATTGAAGGAGCTACCGAACCGGGTGATATAGTAGAAGTAGTAACGCATGACCAGAAATTTGTAGGTAAAGGATATATAAACCTCAAATCGCAAATAATGGTAAGGCTGCTAACGCGGGATAAAAATGAAATAATAGACGAAAACTTCTTTTTATACCGCATACAATCTGCATGGGACTACAGGAAAAAAATTGGCTATACCGAAAACTGCAGGCTCATTTTTGGCGAAGCCGATTTTATGCCTGCATTGATCATCGATAAGTTTAATGATTATTTTGTTTTGCAAACTCTTTCTTACGGAATGGAAGTTTGGAAGGATGCAATAGTAAAGGCTTTACAAACCATTTTTAAACCTAAAGGAATATATGAGAGAAACGATGTGCCTGTAAGAGAACTCGAAGGACTACCGCAGGTAAAAGGATGGCTGACTGAACCTTCCAACCCAAATATCATCATCAATGAAAACGGTTTGCGGTTTTATGTTGATATTGAGAACGGGCAGAAAACCGGGTATTTTTTAGACCAGCAGGATAACCGGAGGGCAATCCGCCACATTGTAAAAGGCGCTGAAGTATTAGGCGTTTTTACTTACACAGGTACGTTTGAAATTCATGCAGCACACTACGGCGCCAAAAGCGTTTTAGGTTTTGACATTTCTGAAAGTGCGGTAGCACAGGCAACAAAAAACGCAGAGCTAAACGGGGTAGCAGGCATTTGCAGATTTGAGGTAGTAAACGCTTTTGACGTGTTAAAACAATGGGGCAAGGATGGACGCCAGTATGATGTGGTAATGCTCGATCCGCCTGCCTTAACAAAAAGCAGGGAAAATATACAAAAAGCGATAGCGGGTTATAAAGAGATCAATCTCAGAGGTATGAAACTAATTAAGCCGGGAGGTTTTTTGGTTACAAGCAGTTGTACAAATCTTGTTTCGCCCGAACTGTTTTTAGAAACGATTGATCTGGCGGCCAAAGATGCCAAAAGAAAATTAAGACAGGTAACTTTCAATGCACAGTCAGCCGACCATCCGATAATCAAGGGAATAGAGAATACGAATTATTTGAAATTTCTAATTGTGCAGGTATTATAAACCAGAAATAAAAGACACAGAATGTTGTTATTCTTACTACTTACTACTTACTACTTACTACTTACTACTTGTTGACCTGAAATTTACCCGACTCTACAATGCGGCCTGTTTTATCGCGAAGCTGAAAAATGTAAACACCCCGGTAAAAATCAGTTAGTGGAATGGAAGTTTTTTGTGAAATGCCGTTCATTTCGAAAACTTTTTTACCTATAAAATTATAAACCTGTAAAGTAAGATCACGTTGAGCAGGTTTAAGAAATTCGAAATTGATAACACTGGAAGCGGGATTGGGATAAAATCTCAACACTTTCGCTTTGACGATGTCAGCCGAAAAACCAGCTTCTGTATTTTTTGCATCCTGAGCCTTTGCAAAGAAAGTAAAACCAGTAAAAAGAATGAGTAAGTAAAATTTATTCATATTCAAATAGGCTGAACTTTAAAATTAAATATAATTCTTTAGACACAAAACTTTAGCCAAATAAAAAAAATGTTGCTTTTTTATCTAATGTTTGTTCAATGGCTTTCTAAAACACTTTTTAGATAATAGTTCTTAAAACTTACACTGTACATGCAAAAGTCGCCTTTAATTCCCCCCTGACCAGAAAATTTTTTTAAGCCAAAATAATTTACATCAAAATCAATTAGAATCTTGGGCATCTTGTTGCATTTTTACTGCTGTTATCCCTGTCGAAGAAACCGATATAAGTTACCGATAACTCTAAACCTCCCTGTCCCTGGCTCGCCGTTTTTAACTGGCTTACATTTACATCGTAGCTAAGTGCGATGGAAAAAGGATTGTAGTCAAGCTTCACCACTGGTATGAAAGCATCCTGCAAACGAAGAAAGCCGCCAAAGTGCAAAGTATAATCCGGCTTAGAGTAATCCTCCCCAATTTTTATAGAGTACATGGCCCCGGCAACCGTTTCTCTCGAAGGGCCCTGCATAGTATGGTCAGCCTGTATGGTTAGGTAAGAAGTTTCACTAACACCAAACCGAAAACCGGTCGAATACACCCATTTTGGGCTTAATTCTATATCAGGCCTGTTGTAAAAGCTGTTTTTAGGACGGTTGAAATGGTGATAGGCAACGCCGATAAAATAATTATCCTGCGGTCTGTCGGGCGACATAGCCGAACTAAAGGTCATGCCCACACTTCCATCTAAATAGGAGTAGTTACCGTTTACAAAAGTTTCACCATCAGCCAGTGAGGGATTATAGCCATTGCCATCGTACTGGCTGTTTGTAGTCATCTTGGTGCGGTCCAGGCGTCTTTCTACAAGACCGCCCATAAAACCCAAAGAAAGATAAGTGCTTTTGTCTGAACCTAAAGACTTATGATAGTTGACTGCAGGCAACACATTTGTCGTGGTAAAATTGGTAGTTCCGGCACGGTCATAGACCAATTGCAGGCCTGTTGTAACAAAGTCATCACCATGACCAATCGGATTTTTGTATTCAAGATTGAATGAGCCGGTTTTGTAAGGTACAGTTACACTTCCCCACTGATTGCGGTAAACTCCCTGAATACGGATGTCACCATTAAAGAGACCCGCCAGCGATGGATTTCGCAACAATGGCGTTTCGAAAAACTGGGAAAAGTGAATATCCTGCGCCCTTGCAAGGGACGGCAGTAAAAATGCCATAATAAAGGCAAAGAGTAGATATGTACGAAAGTTTGTCATAACGTGGGTGTTGGATGGATACCAGTATAACGTAAACTTTTATTTTTTATTGAATAGGGATTTTTTTTCTGTTATTTTAATTCAGACTTGTGTGAACTTACAGCAATATTCTTATCTGTTAACTTTTTCTTTAAAGAAAAGTGTAAGTCTTGTTGCATCTTTCATCTGTTATACTTCCCGCCGAATAAAATGTGCAGTGATTTTTTTGGAGCCGGGCTGCGTTACTACTATTTTACATCGTTGCGTCGCACACTTATACGCTTTATTCGCTGTTCGGCAAGACCTCATCCTCCGTCTCCTTCTCCTTGCGGAGAAGGAGCGGTACAGCATTGCATAAGCCGACATTTTATCTACCACATCGTCGTTAATTTTCTACCCAACATTGGCAGCCTTGCTTTGCCTGAAGCGGAGAAGCAATTCCCGATGTCTCAATGTCTCAATGACCAATGACAAACGATAGAACTTACAAAAGGACAATCATAAAGGCGAACATGGAATGCATATCAGCATAAGCAATGCGTTGCAAATACCGGCATAAAAAACCTCATTACGGTCTCATCCTAACACAGAGTTGCTTTGCTATGAAGTACTCAGCTTAGACATAAAATTACCAGGTATCACGCAAAGGCGCAGGGGCGCAAAGAACAACAACATAAAGGCGCGAGGAAAGAAAAAATACAACAGCAAGACATGATCTTTGCGCCTTTGCGTCTTGCGTGAGCCTTCTCTTTACCTTTTGCTTTTTCAGTTTCAAAATAAGAGATATAAGGTAATAAGGTTAGTTATTTTTGGCAGACAGGTTGTGTTACTAAGGTAATAAGGTTACATGTTGTAATTCATATTCTATATTTAGCAATGCCAAACTTATAATGCGGGAAGTATAGTGATCCTGTTTGCTACATTCAAAGTGGAAAAGTGTTTTTACACTACCATATAAAAAAAGGCAGTGTAAAAACACTGCCCATTAATTCTATTTTACCAACTGATATATTTAGTGGGCCTTCTTCAAAAGCTGCCATAAAAAGATACAGTAAAAGGGTGTGACACAACCGGAGCTGCCATAAAAAACAACTGCCGGTTACCCAAAAAAACTACAAACATACAAAACAGGTAAAGTAGATGAACGATTGCCTGCCTTTGCTTATTTACTCAGCAAATTATCGAGGGTGATAGCAACATAATATAAACCACCAATAGTTGGGCCGCCTGCATACTGAATATAACGACGGTTGAATACATTTGAAGCGCCTGCTTTGATACTTGCTTTTTGTTTAGGCACACGCAAAGTTACCTGTGCATCGAAAGTACTATAAGAGGCAATATTGCCTGTTACGAGGGGACTTTCCCACAGAAAAGCATCCTGCCATCTCCAGACGACATTGAAACCCACATTTTTTACAATTTCCCGGTTGCCAAAAGAAAGATTGGTTGTCCATTCAGGCGTATTGAAACCGGTAACGAAGATATCATCTGCCGAGTTAGACTTCATCTTGTTAAAATTAAGATTACCCGAAAGGGTGTATTTTCTATAAAAGTTATACGTTAACCCCAATGCTGAACCGAAGTTGTGATAGACGTTTTTGGCATTGGTATACACGCGGTAACGATCTTGCCCCTGGCTGGCTGCAGTGGTTGAAGTAGCTGTAGTTGCATCTCTGTTTCGGTCGAGCATTGCAAGCACAGCAGCATCTGAACCTACAGTTGTGCCTTTTGGCACATATACCTGCACCTGGCCAAGAAAACCGTGGTATGTGTTGCTGTACGCGTCTATGTCTACAACCAGTTTATTGTCGAACAGTATACTTTTATACCCTACCTCAAAAGAGGTGATCTGCTCGGGAGCTGCCTTGGGCAAATTTGCCACCTGCAACAGTTGCCTGCTCTCGAGGGCTGCGGCATCGCTATTGCCGGCTGCACTTACGGCAGCATTAAAGTTGATGACCGATTGCTGGGTATAGCTATTTTCGAGATAACCCAGGCCTTTGTCAATAAATGAAAGACTGCCGACACGTCTTACCCGTCCGTTGTTTACATAAGACAAGGCCTCGAACAGCGCAGGAAAACGGTAACCCTGCTGATAAGTAAAGCGGAAGTTGTGGCTATTGTGCAAAGTGTAA
This sequence comes from uncultured Segetibacter sp., assembly GCA_964251885.1. Classification (GTDB taxonomy): domain Bacteria; phylum Bacteroidota; class Bacteroidia; order Chitinophagales; family Chitinophagaceae; genus Segetibacter. Next base: position 21,807 of record CAXUMK010000050.1, read on the forward strand.
ACGGCTGCAACACGCGGCGTTACTTTTGGATCGAAATAAGGGTTATAATCATACCTGAGTGAACCAAACAGCTTCAGCTTTTGATCGAAAAAAGTTTTGGTAACCTGAGAAAAGGCGCCAAACTTTTTGTAGTACACGTCTTTTCCAAAACTGCCGTCAGGTAAAGGTTTATTACGCTGGTCAATGGCTCGTGAGAAGTCTACAAAGTTATTTCCGTCGGGGATGATTTGATACACGCGGGCATCTCCGCCTATCAGCAGGTCAAAGATCTTTACCTGTTTAGACAAATCCCACTGTGCTTCTGTATGATACATGTGGCTCATTTGTATCAATGCTGCGCCTCCCGTTGCCGGCGCATCGGGTATTGCACTCGATTTAATATCCCAGTTATTAATTTTAATAATGGTGTTTTTCAACTGGTCAAATGCAGGTGTTCCCGGAACTACACGGCTTGCATCCGCCTGCTGACGGGCGTATTGTGTTGCGGCGGCAAGATTTGCAGAAGTCAGTCCGCCATTTGTAGATGCATAAGAGGTTA
>CAXUMK010000050.1:22354-26464 GCA_964251885.1 uncultured Segetibacter sp.
TAAAGCAGTTTTGTATTTGGTGCCCCAGCTTGTCGGCGTTTTGGTATCGGTAGCGCCACCGCTGTATAGATCAAGATTGTCTGCCAGTGGTTTTACGTTGTAAGAGTCGCCTGTATTTTCAAGCGAAACATAACTGCGGATAATGAAATTGTTTCCTTTTAGCTCAAGACTGTGATTTTGAACGATCACATTATCGAGCCTGATTTTATTTCCACGCTGAAAAACGCCATCCATTTCACCGATACGGTAAGAGTAAGATAATTCAAGCTTTTCATTCAGGCGGTAATGTAAAGAAGCATCTAATTTCAGGTTACTTACTTTAGGGCTTACCAGGTCTTTTTCCCAATAACCCGTTCTGGCAACACGAAGTGTCTGGTTAGATTTTCCGTCAATAGTCAGACCGCTAAGCGATACGACGTTGCTTCCTGCAAGCGCATCATCGCCATATTTGTTCCACCCGTCGAAAGCAACGTTATTAGCGCCGTTTAGTGCGGGAAAGCCAGGGTTGGCGCTTTTGAGGTTATTGGGGTTCTGGTCGAGCCGAGTGTTTGAAATCCAGTCGATACCCTGCATATAACCCGCATTTATTTTAAAAGCGAATTTGTTATTAAAAGCTTTTGCATAACGAATAGCGCTTTCCGTTAAAATGCTGGGAGCGTAGTCGATACCATCTACATGATTGACACCGGTTTTTTGATAAATGCTCAGTCCTTGGTAAAGAAAAGGACTTTTGGTGATCAGGTTAGCCATGCCGTTGATGGCGTTCATTCCATATAAAGCGGAGGCTGCCCCGGGAGTGATTTCAACACTGGCAATGTCTAACTCAGTAGGCCCGATTGCATTGCCCAAAGGCACGCCAAGAGTCGCCGCCTGCATATCTACACCATCAACCAACTGCATAAAGCGGAAGTTGTTTGGGATGTTGAAGCCACGCGTATTGGGCACTTTGAAGGTAAGGCTCGATGTAGTCATTTGCACACCCTTCACATTTTCGAGTGCATCGTAAAAGCTGGGTGCAGGAGATTCTCTTATTGCCCTGATGTCGAGCTTTTCAATTGCAACCGGCGATTTCAAAATGCTTTCCGGAACACGTGATGCGGTAACAACCACCTCGTTTCCCAGTATGGTTTGTGTAACCAGCGCAACCGTTAATTTGGAATCAGTACTTTTTACTACAAACTCCTGCGTTTCAAAGCCAACGGATGAGAAAACGAGTGTAAGCGGAAATTTGTTTCTTGTTTTGAGAGCGAAATTTCCTTTGTTATCTGTAATGGTTCCGGCTATCGTTCCTTTTATCTGGATACTGACGGATTGTAAAGGCTCGTTGGTATTTTGGTTAACGACATGGCCGCTTAATTCGATAAAGTTGTTGCCTTGCGCAAAGGAAGAGTTCACGGCTATTAAAAGTAAAAAAAGCACGAAGCCTTTTATCAGGTTCTTGGTGGCAATAAAATTTCTTCCCGGTAAAAAATGTTTCATTTTATCAGTGATTGTTATTAAAAAAAGGTTCATTATTATTATTTCATATCAGCAACAACACGTAGTTGTAGACGGAGCAAGACATAGATGATAAAAGCTATTTTCTGCATAGTCTACTTAATTGGTGGACAAATGTAGAGTGAGAATGTTAAAGAGGCAAATATTTTTTGAAAAGAGGTTAAATTCTACTTTGCCATGTTTTAGTATTGGTTGTTTTTTTGTTAGCCATCATTTGTATTTCATCGCAACTCCGGTTGCGTCGCACACTTGTACAATATCTTTTTATGGCAGCTTTTATAGAAAGCCCACAAAAAACATAAGTGGGTAAAGTAGAATTAAAGAATGGTTTTTTTAGCAGAGTGCTAATTGCTGGGGCTACTTATACTTTTGTTTATTGGCAACTATAGTATAACGATAAGCAAAGCCACTCGATCAGGATCGCGTGGCAAATGTTTTAATTAACTTGCAGGAATAAAAAACGTTGTGTGCAACCTTAATCGAACATATGGAACTTACTTCAAAAGATTTACGAGTAATTGAGCTTATGAAACAATATGAGCGACAAGATTTGGAGTTTAATTTAAAAGAATTTCATAATCTGGTCGACACATTACTCTATTTAAATGAGACATTACGACTTGAACAAACTCAAATTCAAAGCTGGCAGAAGTATTCAGAAACGCTTTTATTCAAATTCAGTTTGCATGCTTTGACCCTGCATGATATATTATCGGGAATGATTTTAAAATCGATTTATTTCCCTAAAGAATTAAATGGAGCAAAAGTAATTGATATTTCATCTGCAAAAGTTGTATTACGTTCTCAGATAGAGACGCTTTTAATGTATTATCATATTTACGTTAACCCAAAGGACGACGATGAAAAGCAGTTGAAATATTACGCCTGGATTTATTCAGCTCTTTTGCAAAGAAGTAAATTTCCGGCAGCAACCGAGCATGGCAAAGCTCAAAAATCTAAAGACAAAGAAGAAATCGACAAGATTAAAATAACAATTCAAGGACTAACATCTTTTAGAAACCTTTCTCAAAAGCAACAAATAGCGTTATTAGATTCAGGCAGCGGTAAATTATTTAACCATTGGGCAACAATTCTAAATGAAACTGGCTTCACGGAAAAACATGCAATATCAATCATGTACACATATTTAAGTATGTATGCACATTCAGAAGGATTGAGTGCGATTCAACTTGACTCAGGTATGTTCAAATATGAAAAAAACAAAGAGGACGCAAATCTTGACCTCCACACTTCAAAATTATTGGTGTGCCTCATGATTAGTGCACTTGTACAACTATTCAAACCTATTGAAAATAAATTTAAGACACTCGATGAAAATCTTCAAACGGACATTCAGTTTTATAGCAAACTATCTTTGAGTGCAAGTCACTAAGGCTGCAACATAAGGTTTGTGCAATTGGGGGAGGGACGTTAAAGCAATCATCGGCGGTGCATATCCACGGTTTGGTTTCGGCGGACGAAATTCTGTCGGGCTTTTGTTGGTTAACTTCGGCTTTTAGTTATTAATTTAGCTTCGGTTCTGGGCGGACAGTTGGTCAATTCCCCAACTGCACAAAGCCTCGAACCTTAGCTGCAATTTTCGAAAAAATTTGAAAGACTCTAAAAATATTACACTTCTCGTAATTCCATACTTGACAATTTGCGGAGCATTATATCACATTTCATATTGGGATACATTTGATATTAATGGATTGGCATTTATAACGATAAGTGACATTATCAAATCGTCAATTTATCCAATTCTGTCTACCGCTTTATTTGTATTCGTAGGAATGTTCCTTGGTTTATATGCAAGCCCGCTTACTAAACACTTGGAAACAGGGCAAGGGAGAAATACATCGGTTGGTAAAATGGCAAACTCCGAAGGAGGCAAACCTTTTCTTCTATTATTATGGACTGCTACTCTTTTTACTATTGTTCATTTCGGAACACAACCTATTCGCTGGCTAATTTTCGGATTTATAGCTTCATTACCTCCTTCTATCTGGTTAGGACGAACAGAAATTTGGGCAGATGCATTTCCTAATTTTAAAACAAGATTTGTCCTTATTCAATTACTTTTCTATTTACCAATCCTTTCATTTTCTATTGGAAAATATAACAGCGAACTTATTTATCGAAATTTAAAATACAAATACACATCTATTAAATCATTAGGACAAATACAAACTGGGACAGGCGATACTATTAAATTTCTTGGTCTAACAGACAAACATTTTATTTTTTGTGACCTTAAAAACACTCAATCAATATTCTTAAAAACTGATAAAATTGATACCTTAATTTTAAAGACCAAAGAATAACTAAAGCCAACATTAAGTGGAGTAGACGAAAAGTCCCAAAATTAACCTCCGTTGCCTATGAGGTAGCAGGGCTTTTTGTTCTACACTGTTGAAGATATTATCACTTTCAACCTGCCTACATAATCAGCCTTACCTGCAAAAGAACGTTCTATTTCTCATTCTATAATTGTTGGTTAAAAGAAAAAGCCTCATAGTCGAGAACTATAAGGCTTTTTTTTGTTGCGAAGGGAGGGTTCGAACCTCCGACCTTCGGGTTATGAGCCCGACGAGCTACCGCTGCTCTACTTCG
>CAXUMK010000051.1:0-26177 GCA_964251885.1 uncultured Segetibacter sp.
TACTTATAATGGATATATGATTGGAAAAGATGTGTCCACACGGTAGGTACAAGTGTGCGACGCAACGAAGCTGCCATAAAGAACAACTGCCGGTTACCCAAATAAAACTACCTATACCGAAACACGGGAAAGCGGAAATAATCGCAAAATCACCCGATCGCCCAATCCCAAAATCACCAATCCCAAAATCACCCAATCTCAAAATCAGCAATTATTTATTTTACCTCCTGCATATCTACAAGACGTTTGTAAATTCCGCCTTTTAATAAAAGTTCGTCGTGTGTTCCGCGTTCGGCTATTTCGCCTTTTTGCATTACTACAATTTCGTCGGCATGACGTATTGTACTCAAGCGGTGCGCAATAACAATGGAGGTTCTGTTTTGCATCATATTATTGATCGCATCCTGTACCAGACGTTCGCTTTCTGTATCTAAAGCTGAGGTAGCTTCATCGAGAATTAAGATTGGCGGATTTTTTAAAACAGCGCGGGCAATCGTAAGCCTTTGCCTTTCTCCACCACTTAGTTTGCCTCCGCGGTCTCCTATATTGGTTTCATAGCCGGCTTCTTTTTGTGTAATATAATTATGAGCGTTTGCCACTTTTGCAGCGCTTTCAATTTGTTTTGCATTGAATTCTGCAACGCCTAAAGCTATGTTGTTTGCGATGGTGTCGTTAAATAAGATAGGTTCCTGTGTTACAATGCCCATTTGTTTCCTGACCGAAAACAGGGAATAGTTCTTTATGTTTATACCGTCGATCAAAAGCTGGCCACCGGTAACGTCATGAAACCGGGGGATGAGGTCAGCCAAAGTACTTTTGCCTGCACCCGACGAGCCTACGAGGGCAATCGTTTTACCCTTTTCAATCTTTAAATTGATATTTTTCAATATTACGTTATCGTCGTAAGAAAAGCTGACATTTTTAAATTCAATGGAATTTTTGAAATCGGTAAGTTGCTGCCCGTTTACATTTTCATCCACTTTAACAGGCGCATTCAGTATTTCTTCAATTCGTGTAATGGCGGCGCTTCCTTTTTGCATATTGTAAAACGAAGAAGACAAAGTCTTGGCAGGATTGATGATCTGGGTGAAAATACCGACATACATAATAAAGCCTTCAGCCTTTAATCCGGCGGTTCCTGCTAACACCAAACGGCCTCCAAACCATAGAATGCCGCATAAAACCATTACACCAAGCAATTCACTTAGTGGCGAAGCAAGATCGCGCCGGTATTGCATGCGGTTGCGTAAATGAAATAGTTTATTGTTAGTCGTGTTAAACTTGTTTTGTAAAAGCTTTTCTGCATTAAAAGCCTTAATTACTCTTAATCCGCTTAAAGTTTCGTCCAGCACAGACAAAGCTTCACCCAGCATAATTGCCGCCGTATTTGATTGCTTTTTCAAAGACCGGCTTACCCTGCCAATAATAACACCCGTTAAAGGAAGAAAAACCAGCAGGAATAACGACAATGCAGGACTGATATAGATGAGTGCAGCAAGGATAATGAGAATGTTAAGCGGGTCTTTTATAAATCCTTCCAAAGTACCTACTATAGACACATCTAATTCAGATATATCATTTGTCATCCTGCTCATTACATCTCCTTTTCTTTGTTCTGTAAAATATCCGATAGGCAACTGAAGTAATTTATTATACAAGTCTTCTCTTAGCCTCGTCATGATCGAATTTTTTATGGGAGCTAAAATATAGTAAGACAAGTAGAGGAACAGGTTTTTGAGCAGAACAGATAATATAACAGCAATACAGATGAGTCCTAAAGCCAATACAGGGCCACTACTTCCATGAGATATTATCAGCTTGCTGATTTCATAATTGATATATTCTATGGCGTCTCCCGAACCATGAACTCCTGCAGGTTTTCTTAAAACCAGTTTATCCGAAGAAAAAATGAGGCGTAAAATAAACGGCAAAGCTCCTAAAGAAATAAGCGAAAAGACGATCGAAAGAATAGTAAACAGAAAGTAGAGAACAATATTTCCTTTATAAAAACCGAGGTATTTAAAAAGGCGTGCGTATTTTTTCATTTATGTTTTAAATCAGTCAAATCAGCACAAAGTAACTAATTTTACCACCATTAAAATGTGAATAATGCAGGAAGGAAAACGACAAAAGCAGGTAGCGGCAGTCATTCAGCAGGAGATGAACGATGTTTTTATGAGGCTCGGCTTGAATATGGTAAATGGAGGAATGGTTTCTATATCTTCAGTTAAAGTAACGCCCGATTTGCTCGAGGCAAGAATATACATTAGCTTGTTTCAGGTGGCAGATACAGATGTGGCGATGAAAAAAATACAGTCGCAGGCATGGGAAGTAAAAAAAGAATTGAGCGAACGGGTAAAACACCAGTTAAGGCGCATACCGGTTTTACATTTTTACTTAGATGATACTTTGGACTACGTATTTAAGATGGAAGATATCTTCAAACAAATTAATTCGGGCGACGAAGGGAAAAAAGATAGTGAAGAATAATTGTCAAAAAATTCCCTTTAAATGACCTTTTTATTTGCCTGGAGATATTTCAAAGGAAAAAAGACAACCAATGCAATAAACCTGATTGCGTGGATAAGTATTCTTGCCATTGCAGTCGGCGCTGCTGCTTTAATATTGGTTCTAAGTGTTTTTAACGGCTTTGAAGACCTTGTAAAAGGTTTGTATGCCGATTTTTATACAGACATAAGAGTAGCGCCTGCAAAAGATAAATTTCTAATCTTAACTCCCCAACAATTACAACAAATAAAAGGAACAGCAGGCGTAAAACAAATATGCACTATTGCAGAGGAAAAGGCTGTTTTGGTGAATGGCGACTATCAAAGTATCATTTATTTAAAAGGAGTTGATTCAAAATATTCTGAAGTAAGCGGTCTGGCAAAACATATTTTTAAAGGAACTTTTGATGCCGGAACAATTGATAAACCCTTGCTGATTGCCGGCGTTGGCATTGCAAACGCAGTAGGAGTAGAGCCGGGGATGAGCCTTAGTCCGCTGACTGTTTATCTTCCCAACTTTAAAGCCACCAATTTTTCCGGTTTAGATGCGCTTAATTCTTATAACGCCAATGTCAGCGGCAGTTTTGCTTTACAACAGGATTTTGATAATAAGTACGCCATAACCAATATTGATTTTGTAAAGTATATGCTCGATCTTAATCCTAATCAGTTTAGTGCCGTAGAGGTTGCTTTAAATAATGCTGAAAAGACTGACCAGGTAAAAGAAACTTTACAGAAGTTGTTGGGCAGCAATTTCAAAGTAGAGACCAGGTATCAGCAAAATCAAAGCCTTTATTCGGTTATGCAGGTAGAAAAGTGGGTGATCTATGGCATACTTTCACTCATACTTGTAGTGGCAGCCTTTAATATGATTGGCGCTCTTACCATGCTGGTGTTGGAAAAGCAAAAAGATATTGCTGTTTTGAAAGCTATGGGAGCAGATGAGTCGTACATACAAAGAATATTTCTAAACGAAGGCTTTGTTTTGGCAGCAGTTGGAGGAGGCACAGGTATTGTTATAGCAATCATAATATGCCTGCTGCAGGTAAAATACAAGCTGCTGAAATTATCGGGCGGAAGTTTTATTATCGATTATTATCCTGTAAAAATGGTTGTTGGAGATTTTCTGCTGGTAATTGCCACCGTTTTCATTATTTCTCTGCTTGCCGCCTGGATTCCATCCAGAAAAGCAAGTCTTTCTTTAAAGAGTTAATTTTGGTTCTGTTAAAGAGAGAATTTAGATCATTGTGACTTATTGTTTTAAATCTGGTTCATTGGCAATAAAACGGGTTTTTTTGCATTGTAATATTTAAAAGCAGAATTCGTTTGATAAATAATAAGCAGAATAAAAAATTTTACTTTTCTCTTATTTGAAAGACTTTTGTTAAAGCAGCAATAAAACATTTGCAGTTGTCATGTAAACGTTGTTTCTTTTCTTATTAATAATTTTTTAATGATGTAAGATTAAACAGCGCTATAAAAACAACTCAAATACGTTTATTTTGCGATTTATAGCGATAAGAGTCGCTAAAACACAAATAGCTAATTGAATGGAACAAATTTATGCAGGCGGAATAACAGCTTTTCTTATAACATTTTTGGTAATACCTGTTATCATTGTTATTGCAAAGAAGAAGAAGCTTTACGATGAGCCCGATGATAAGCGAAAATTTCATAAGCTCCCAATACCTTCCTTAGGTGGATTGGGTATGTTTATAGGTTTTATTTTAAGTATTCTTCTTACAATCAATTTCTCGTCGCAGGCGCCCGAATTTCAGTTTTATATCGCTGCTTTCCTTATTATTTTCTTTTTAGGAATGAAGGACGATATAATGGTTATTTCTCCCGCTAAAAAGTTTATCGGCCAGATCTTTACTGCCGTTATCCTGATTTATAAAGCAAAACTGCTGATAACCAATATGCAGGGCTTACTGGGCATTTACGAAATCAATCCTATATGCAGCTACGGCCTTACCATTTTCGCTATTGTAGTCATCATAAATGCTTTTAACTTAATTGATGGGGTTGATGGTCTTGCCGGCGGACTTGGTTTGATTTCTTCACTCGTATTTGGTATCTTTTTCCTTATAAATGGCAATATTCCCTATGCAGTCCTCGCATTTTCTTTTGCGGGCACTTTGTTAGGTTTCTTGTATTATAACTTTCATCCTGCCACTATTTTCATGGGTGATACGGGCTCGCTCATGATTGGGCTCGTTAATAGTATACTGGTTATAAAGTTTATACAAACAGGAAGTACCTATTCAGCCTACCCGGTGGCTTCCGCTCCTGCCATAGGTTTCGGAATTTTATTGCTGCCGCTGATGGATACGCTCAGGGTATTTTCTCTGCGTTTAATTAAAGGCCGTTCTCCTTTTAGTGCCGACAGAAACCATATTCATCATCTACTTTTAAACAAAGGGTTTGGTCATAAATATGTTTCTTTAAGCTGTGTGATAGCTACAATTGTCATTTCAGCAGTTGCTTTCCTGTTTCAAAACATCGGAACAACTATTTTGATTCTTTTATTAATGTCTCTTTTTTTCTCACTGATTTCTGTTTTAACCTACCGGAAACCAAAATATAAATTACGGGCTATAAAAGGTGAAGCAAAAACGGTCATAAAGCAGGATGAAGTAAAACTTGTTCACTTTTTCAATAAGAAAGCCGCGGTTGTAGATGAAGAATAATGTATTCTTATGCTGCACAAGGGATAAAAAAGCGAGTAGAATTTTTTTGAACCGGGCTTAATTACTACTATGAGGCATCGTTGCGTCGCACTCTTTTACTTATCGTTCTTTATTCGACAAGCCAGGCACTCACTCACATCCCTTGACAACTAATATAATAAATTCATAAAGCACTTCGCATTAGTCATTTATATCTCCCCCGATCTCCCTTTACTATTGTCCTAATCCTTAGATTTGCGTTTTTAAAAATTTTTAAATGTCAGAAGAACTTGAGTTGATAATTGAAGATGCAGAAGATTCAATGAAGAAAGCGATTGGTTTTCTTGAAGTTGAACTGGTAAAAATACGGGCAGGAAAAGCTAATCCTAATATGCTCGATGGAATAATGGTAGATTATTATGGTTCGCCTACGCCTATAAACCAGGTTGCCAATATAAATATTATGGATGCCCGTACAATCAGCATTCAGCCTTGGGAAAAGAAGACACTTCAGACCATTGAAAGAGCTATTATCGCAGCCAACATTGGTCTCAATCCCCAAAATGACGGCATTAATATCCGTCTTTTTTTACCTCCCTTAACAGAAGAAAGAAGGCGGGAACTGGTGAAAAAATCTGCTGCAGAAGCCGAACAGTCAAAAGTGGCTATTAGAAATATCAGGCGCGAAGCCATTGAAGAAATCAAGAGATTACAGAAAGAAGGTTTAAGCGAAGACATTGCCAAAGACTCAGAAAAAGAAGTGCAGGATATAACAGACAGGTATATTGCCCTCGTGGAAAAACATTTAGCCGCTAAAGAAAAAGATGTGATGGCGATATAAGTGTTTAAAATTGAATTAAAAAGACCTGCATGTAAAGCAGGTTTTTTTATGTCCATTAGTATCATACAATCATTTTATTAATTTGCATTGTTTTCCTGCCGACTTCTACTTTTCTGGACTTCCTACCCTTTTTGAGGGCGCTTACACTTTTAATTGATTCCAAGCCGAGTATTTATACATTTATACTGCAGGGGGATAAGATTGTACGTTGCTGAATAATGAATATAAGTACAAGTGAGTGACACAACGATGCTTAATAGTAGTAATGCAGCCGGCTCCAAAAAAAACATTGCACATTTTTATGGCGTGGGAGGTATACATTTCCTTTATCCGCAAATAATCTTTTCAATAAGTAATCCACATGTGAATTGAATGTTTATTGCTTTATCTGCTGCTTGCTGCCCTTAACAATACATTTGTAATAACCGGCATTATTTAACCGACTTTTATCAATTGTTATAAGAAAGAATGGCTTCAGCAGAGACATATCAAATCAAACTTCCTCAATTCGAAGGCCCTTTTGACCTTTTACTATTTTTTATTGAAAGGGACGAACTGGACATTTATAATATCCCGATAAATAAGATCACTAAAGACTTTCTCCATTATATCCATTCACAGGAGTCTTTAAATATAGAATTGAGCAGTGAGTTTATTTTATTCATTTCTACCTTAATGCGCATAAAGGCTAAGTTGTTATTGCCAAGAAAAGAAATGGATGTACATGGAAATGAAATGGATCCGCGGCAGGAACTGATAGATAAGATTTTAGAATACAAAAAGTTTAAACAGGCCGCAGCCGAAATGGCTGAAATGGAAGCAAGCCGAATGCTGATGTTAAAAAGAGGCAATCTGCAAAAAGAGCTGAACAAAATAGGAGAGCATGCAGGTGAAGGAACGGAAATACAGAATATCACTTTGTTTAAGCTGATGAAGTCGTTTGAAAAAGTTATGCTAAAGGTGTATGAAAGACAAAATAAACCGGTTCATACTGTTGTCAGGTACAATTACACAATGGAGGAAACCCGCGAATTTGTGTTAAAGCTCGCCAGCCGCGAAAAGACAGTGTCGTTTGAAAAAGTATTTGAAGCATGTGGCACCCGTATAGGGGCTATCTTCATTTTCCTGTCAATGCTTGAGCTTATTCAGCTTCATTATATGAGCATTATGATTGGCGAAGGCAGAAATAACTTTATCGTAGAATGGAATGACAGCCGGGAAGAAACACATGCTTTTGAAATACCCGGAGGTTTTCATCCAGGTTTGAATTGAGTTAAAAGAAGCCTATACAAATGTTCTGAAACATTTTTTATTTTTTTATAAAAATTAGAATTAAAGAGACAACTGTAGCAACAATTGCTAAAAATTGACCAACAGAAGTTAGATAGATTGTTTTCAAGAGTTCACTTTTCATTTTCATCATTTCGTCTTTCATTTCATCTTTCAACTTATTAATATCTTCTTTTAAAGCAAATACTACTTTTTTTCTTCCAGCTTTTTCTCTACCTTATTTTCTAAAATTTCAACAAAGGCTTCTGCCTCCTGTACTCCAATTCTCGCCTTTAATAATTCATATAATTTTATTTCGGACACTATCATAAAAATATTTTGAATAATAAAATTAATAGCAGGGAAAATAAAAGTAGCGAATTACAAATAAAAGTACAACTGACCGCCGACTTATTTGTAACGTATCTTCTATAATTATTTATCCAGCTATCATTGTCGATACTCTTAGCTTATCTTTCATCATCACTCTTACTGCTTCTGCAATTCCCTGTGCATCATAACCGCATTCTCTGTGCAGTTCTTTTGGGGTTCCATGCTCTACTATCCTGTCTGGTATTCCCAGCATTGTTATATCTGCCTTGTATTTATTTGCTGACACAAACTCAAGGATGGCGCTTCCAAAACCTCCCACTATTGTTCCGTCTTCAACAGTAATTATTTTATTAAACTTCGTAAATACTTCGTGCAGCAATTCTTCATCCAAAGGTTTTACAAAACGAATATCATAATGCGCAGGATTTAATCCCTGCGTTTTTAATTCGCGGATAGCAGCAGTTGCAAAATTACCGGGATGACCTAAAGTCAGGATGGCAATGTCTTCACCATCTTTTATCTTACGGCCTTTGCCAATCTTAATTTCTTCAAAAGGTGTTTGCCATTTGGTCATCACCCCTTCGCCTCGTGGATAACGAATTACAAACGGTGACTGGTTGCTTTCCAGTTGTGCAGTATACATCAGGTTTCTCAACTCCGACTCATTCATGGGAGCACTGATAATAAGGTTGGGTATGCAGCGTAAATAGGCAATATCATACGCACCATGATGCGTTGGCCCATCTTCTCCAACCAGTCCGGCACGGTCTAAACACATGATCACCGGCAGCTTTTGAATGGCTACGTCGTGCACCACCTGGTCAAATGCCCTTTGCATAAATGAAGAATAAATATTACAAAACACTCTTAATCCCTGCGTGGCAAGGCCGGCGCTTAAAGTAACTGCATGCTGCTCGCAAATGCCTACATCAAAAGAGCGGTGCGGCATTTTCTCCATCATAAACTTCAGTGAACAACCGCTCGGCATTGCCGGCGTTACCCCCATTATTTTGTCATTCTTCTCAGCCAGTTCTATAATGCTTAATCCAAATACATCCTGGTATTTTGGAGGCTGAGGAAGGTCAAATTTCTTTTTTACAATTTCGCCGGTGATCTTATCAAATAATCCGGGAGCATGCCACTTGGTTTGGTCTTTCTCAGCCAAAGAGTAGCCTTTGCCTTTTACGGTAACAATATGTAAGATCTTAGGACCGGGAATTTCTCTCAGGTCTTTGAGCGTATCAACCAGCTTGATTATGTTATGACCATCGATCGGCCCAAAGTACCGCAGCTTTAAAGCTTCGAAAAGATTTGAACTGCTGCTAACCATTCCTTTAAGGCTTTCTGCAACTTTGTGCGCCATTGAGCGGGTAAAACCTTTTCCAACAGGCAACTTGCCTAAGACTTTCCAGACATCATCTTTAAATTTATTGTAAACAGGAGAAAGGGCAATATCGGTAAGGTATTCTTTAAGAGCGCCCACATTGGGATCAATGCTCATGCAGTTGTCATTCAAAATGATCAGTATATCGCTGTCGGCAACTCCTGCGTGGTTCATTGCCTCGAAAGCCATACCTGCAGTCATGGCTCCATCGCCTATTACGGCTACTGACTTGCGATCTGTTTCACCTTTGTATTTGGCTGCCATCGCCATACCTAATGCAGCAGAGATGGATGTAGAAGAGTGTCCAACTCCAAAAGTATCGTACTCGCTTTCGCTTCTTTTGGGGAAACCGCTAAGGCCATGATATTTCCGGTTGGTATAGAAAGTATCCCTTCTTCCGGTTAAGATCTTATGTCCGTAAGCCTGGTGGCCTACATCCCACACCAACTGGTCGTAAGGAGTATTATAAATGTAATGAAGAGCAACGGTAAGTTCTACTACTCCCAGGCTTGCCGCAAAATGGCCGCCATAAACACTCACCACATCAATAATGTATTGTCTAAGCTCGTCACATACTTTGTGCAATTGTTCACGGCTTAATTTTTTAAGATCCGCGGGACTGTCAATTCCTTTAAGTAAGCTGCCCGGAGTTATTTCCATCCTTTTTTTTGTAAAATTAAGGTATTAACGCAAGTTTGATTTGCCAGTTCTTAAACATAACGGTTTTACTCCTTTAAAGTTTAATACCTGCTTTTTTTCTTCGTTGCAATACCCGTTGAACCAGTTAAACCAGTTATTCACCTTTAATCAAAAGAAAAGCATTTTTCAATCAAATTATTTTATTTTTGATTCTGTATGAATAAAACCCTTTCTAAATATTGGCTTTGCCAGATCGGTGGCTGGAGCACATATATAATTGTTTACACTTTTTTTTACCTGACCCTGCACACCAAAGAACAGCCAGATTTCTTCAGAGTTCTTTTCCTCGACGCCATTTTAGGTATTGTTATCACTCACTTAATGAGGGCATTTATACAACGGGCGGAAATTTTAAAGATGCGTTTAGACAACCAGATCACTTACATGTTTTTAACAACTGTAGCCACTTCCTTCCTCTTTGCCTTCGCAAGCGTTTATCTTGATGATGTGTTTAACTTAACCAGCGAGAATTTTCGCAAGTATAGCCTTCTCAATAAAACGCTTCGTGTTTCTTTTAGCAGCTTTACCTTTCTAATTATCTGGAACCTCATCTACTTCATTTACCACTACATCGTTAAAAGCCAGCAGGAGCAATTGGATAAGGTAAAACTGCAAAGCCTGGTCAAAGAGCTTGAGCTTAAAACCATCAAAGCGCATATCAATCCTCATTTTATTTTCAATGCTTTAAACAGTATACGGGCATTGGTCGATGAAAATCCGCAAAGGGCAAGACAGGCGATAACAGAGCTAAGCAATCTTTTAAGAAGCAGCATGCAGGCAGAAAAAGTGGAGACAACACCTCTCTCAAAGGAGTTAAATATTGTGCGTGATTATCTTGCTCTCGAGCATATCCGCTTCGAAGACCGGCTCAATATAGAATATGATATAGATGAAGATACCCTGGGCCAGCCAGTACCGCCAATGATGCTGCAGACCCTTGTAGAAAATGCGATCAAACATGGTATCAGCAAAAAGATGGAAGGCGGAATTATCAGAATTATATCTGATTTTAAAGACGACCATCACGAATTAATTGTGACCAATACTGGTCATCTCAATGGCGATTTCAATCCTGATGGTTTTGGTTTATCCAGTACACAAAGCAGGCTGATGCTGCTGTATGGCGAAAAGGCTCGTTTTGAAATAAAAAACAGCGGTGATGATTTGGTGGAGGCCATCGTTACAATGCCTGCTCTTACTGTATGATCTTACTAAAAGCAGGTAGTGCTTAGGTTAGAGCAAAATAAAAGTTTTGTATAATAAATTAGTTTTTGGGTTACCAGCGATGGAATTGCTATTAAACATCGTTGCGTCGCACACTTTTACTGTTATATTACAATCAACAATTCTAACTTTATTCCTTAAGCCCTTCATGGGTGTGGGGATTAAAAAACCAATACTATGTCTGTAAGAACAATCATTATTGATGACGAAAGATTAGCACGAAACGAATTAAAAAAACTGTTGCAGGATTTTGGAGAAATTGAAGTGATTGATGAAGCCTCTAATGTGCAGGAAGGACTTGAAAAAATAGAGCAGCACAATCCTGACCTTATTTTTCTCGACATACAAATGCCAGGCAAAACCGGCTTTGACCTGTTGGAAGAGCTTGATCGTGCACCTAAAGTTATTTTCACAACGGCTTATGACGAGTTTGCTTTAAAAGCCTTTGAAGTAAATGCACTCGATTATCTCCTAAAACCAATTGAGCCCAAACGTCTGCACGATGCCATTCAAAAAGTGCAGCAGGAAGATAATAAAGAAACTGCTTCATCTAACGGAAACGGAACTGTTCAAAGAACCGGCCTGTTAAATGATGAAGACCAGGTTTTTGTAAAAGATGGCGAAAGGTGCTGGTTTGTAAAGCTGAATGAAATCCGCTTGTTTGAAAGTGTGGGCAACTATGCAAAAGTTTTCTTTGGAACTAACAAGCCATTGATCTTAAAATCGCTTAATTCATTAGAAGAAAGGTTAGACGATAAAGTTTTCTTCAGAGCCAACCGCAAGCATATCATCAACATGCGGTGGATAGAAAAAATTGAACCTTTTTTCAACGGCGGCTTATTGCTTGAATTAAAAGGTGGTGAAAAAATAGAAGTCAGCCGCAGGCAAACGGTTAAGTTTAAAGAGATGATGAGCTTGTAACTCCTACCACAACCCCTAAAAGGGGCAAAACCTATCCTTTTGGCAAAATTAATTTTAGTAACGTTTTCATTAATCTTTAGCCTAAGCACTATTTCGCAACTAAAAAAGGAAGTATTGGTGTTTCCATACCAGTAATCTGGAATAATTCTGAGGCGACTTACTATCGCCTCGGAAGCCCTAAACATCCAAGGGGTAATGCTTTTAGCTATGGAGTGAATATTAATTATTCCCTGCCAATTTATAAAGGTCTTTACGGAAAAATTGGAATAGGATATTTTAAGCAGACGTTTGGGATAATAAGGCCATTCAAGTATGATAGCCCTATACAATTATTATATTCTACTAAATTGTATAGTTACAGTAATTTACAACTATTCGCCGGCTTAGGTTATCAAAAAGCATTGAACTGGAATAATTCAATAAAGTGCGAGTTAGTTTATAATTATTATTCTTCATTTAGGCAAAAATATACTGTTCCGGTACCACAAGGAGATCCACAAATCAATAAAAAAGCTCTGCCGTTAGGGGAGATGATAAACTTAAATTTTGGAATAGTGAGAAACGTTTCAAAAAAGATTTCTTTGGGTGCAGATTTTATTATTCCTATACATGTGCACTGGAACAAAGATGAAATGTTTATTAACAATTTTTATTCGAAAGATGAACAACAAATAGCTCGAAATAAAATTTCAGCAGGGGTAGCTGTTTCATGTTATTATCATATACAATAATCTAAAAGCGACGAGAGAAAAAAGTAGTTGTTCATCATTGAGAGGTACGAAGCAATCCCATTTGTATTCGAACAGGCTTACTATTGGCGGGGGATTGCTTCGTCGTTCCTCCTCGCAATGACGGCTCTCTTTTGCCGAAGCAAATACCTCAGTACAAGTGTGCGACGCAACAATGTTTAATTGAAATACTTCTGCCGGTGACCAAAAAAATTCTACACCGTAACGGGAATGCTGTGAATAGCAGTAGCCATTTCCTTTATTAGAGACGGATCTTTTTCGATGGCATTGCCGATAACAATTACATCGGCACCGGCTTTGCAATTGCGGTAGGCTTTCTCAGGATCGGCTATTCCGCCGCCAACTATCAGCGGGATTTCTATATTAGCCGCTACCATGGCAATCATGCTTTCTGTAATGGGTCTTTTTGCACCTGAACCTGCATCCATGTAAATTAACTTCATTCCCAGCATTTCACTTGCCATAGCCGTGCATAAGGCAATTTCATTTTTATCTGAAGGTATCGGGGTGGCATTTGAAATATAGGAAACAGTTGTAGGAGCGCCGCCATCGATTACCATGTAACCGGTTGGCATAATTTCGAGGCCGCTTTTGCGAACAAAAGGTGCGCTGACCACGTGCTGACCAATGAGTAATTCTGCATTTCTTCCCGAAACCAATGAGAGGTACAAAAGGGCATCTGCATACTTGCTTACCTGGGCTGCGCTTCCGGGGAAAAGGACTACAGGTATATTGCAAAGGGATTTTATCTGGCGAATGCACTCGTCGAGGTTGTTTGAAATAATTAAACTGCCGCCGACAAATAAATAATCCACTTTAGAAGCCGTTGCAAGAGTGACTAACTGCTCAACTTTATTAAGATCAACCTTATCAGGATCAATTAGCACAGCAAGGGATTTTTGCCCTTGTTGTTTATTTTTTACAAAATGCTGGTAAAGCTTATTCTTCATGCAACTGATTAACGTGTATTGCAAAAATGCTAAAAAAATTTTGTTTATTGACCTTTGATTTCAATTATATGCTGCTTACAGCTTTCAAAAGGTACTTAAGACATGATGCGTTAGAAACAAAATGTTAGGCCATTGTTCTGTAATTTACTCAATACTAATTAAATGCCAGCTTTAACTTAGTATCATTCGGGTTCAAATATCATTGGCAGCCCACCAGCTTTCTCTTTTTCAGTTACTCAATTTTTATTAAGAAAAACTGCTATTCTTTTCCACATCAATGTGAACAATTAATGAAATGTAAGCCTGTTTTAGTCTTTAGCCTCATTCACAATAATTATCCACATCAGGGGATATTAAAGACTCCTTAATTTGAAAAAAGGCTAATATTTTCGTCTTCCCCTGCAAAGTTTTCAGGGTTAACTTTTAAACAATTCTTCACCTCAAATAAAATTTTGCCAATGACCACCACACAAACTCCGTCAGGCCTGCAGTTTCAGCGCCGCTTTACAAAAGAAGGCGTATCTCCATTCGATATGTTTACTTATGACTACCGTACCAGTATCATTCGTAACCCAAGCGGAGAAGTTGTTTTTGAAATGAAAAATTGTGAAGTGCCGGCGCAGTGGAGCCAGATAGCGACAGACATCATTGCGCAAAAGTATTTTCGTAAGGCAGGTGTTCCGCAACCAGACGGAAGCTTAGGAAGAGAAACGTCGGCAAAACAGGTAGCGCATCGTATGGCTAACTGCTGGCGTGTGTGGGGCGAAAAGTACAATTACTTTAACAGTAAGGAAGATGCGGAAGTGTTTTATGAAGAACTTGTTTACAGCATTTTAAATCAGGCATGTGTGCCCAATAGTCCGCAATGGTTTAATACGGGTCTGTACGAAAGTTATGGCATCAGCGGCAAGCCACAAGGGCATTACTTTGTAGACCAGACTGATGGTCAGCTTAAAAAATCAACTTCTGCTTATGAGAGGCCTCAGCCTCATGCGTGTTTTATTTTAAGCGTTGAAGATGACTTGGTAAATGATGGTGGCATTATGGATCTGTGGCTGCGCGAAGCAAGAATTTTTAAATATGGATCGGGAGTAGGAACAAATTTTTCAAACATCCGCGGTGAAGGTGAAAGGCTGAGTGGCGGCGGCACTTCGAGCGGGTTAATGAGCTTTTTGAAAATAGGCGACCGTTCTGCCGGCGCTATTAAAAGTGGCGGAACAACACGCCGTGCGGCTAAAATGGTTTGCCTCGACCTGGATCATCCTGAAATTATCGATTTTATTAATTGGAAGGTGGAGGAAGAAAAGAAAGTAGGCGCTTTGATAGCTGCAGGTTATGCAAGCGATTACGAAGGCGAGGCGTACCGTACTGTTTCAGGACAAAATTCAAACAACTCTGTTCGTATTCCCAACGAATTTTTTGAAAAGCTTGAAAAAGATGAGGATTGGGAACTGAAGGCAAGAACCGATGGTCATGTGATGAGGAAAATTCCGGCAAAAGAAATGTGGAATAAAATTGCTTATGCTGCATGGAGATGCGCTGACCCCGGCGCTCAGTACAATACAACTATTAACGAATGGCATACTTGCCCTAAAGGTGGAGAAATCAGGGCATCTAATCCTTGCTCTGAATATATGTTCCTGGATAACACTGCCTGTAACCTCGCCTCTGTTAATCTAAGGAAGTTTCACGACGATGATACCAACATTTTTGACGTAGAAGGGTTTGAATATACCTGCCGCTTGTGGACTGTTGTGCTGGAGATTTCTGTTTTAATGGCTCAGTTTCCCAGCAAAGAAGTTGCGCAGCTTTCTTATGAGTACAGAACATTGGGTCTTGGCTTTGCTAATCTTGGAAGTATGCTTATGGTCAGCGGTATTGCTTATGACAGCGAAGAGGCTCGGGGAATAGCGGGTGCAGTTTCGGCAATCATGACCGGTGTTGCTTACCGTACCAGTGCAGAAATGGCAAAAACGCTGGGCGCTTTTGCGAAGTATGAAGAAAATAAAGAAGACATGCTTCGTGTTATGCACAACCATCGTGTGGCTGCTTATGATGCCGACAGTTATGATAAGCTGAGCATTAAGCCGCAAGGTATCAAAGCCAGTTATTGCCCCAATTACCTGCTTTCTGCTGCCTGTAAAGCTTGGGACGAAGCAGTTGAAATGGGCGAGAAATACGGCTACCGCAATGCGCAGACAACAGTGATCGCTCCTACAGGAACAATTGGTTTGGTAATGGATTGCGATACAACGGGAGTGGAGCCCGATTTCGCTTTGGTTAAGTTTAAAAAACTAAGCGGCGGAGGATACTTCAAAATTATTAATCAATCGGTTCCGCAGGCTTTGAAGAATCTTAAATATTCTGCAAAAGAGGCTGACGCAATTATTAAATATGCAGTAGGAAGCGCTTCTTTTGAAGGCGCTCCTTTTATCAATGCGCAATCTTTAAGCGAAAAAGGCTTTATAGCCGAAGAAATCAAAAAACTGAACGACGCTCTCAAGTCTGCTTTCGAAATTGCTTTTGTTTTCAACCGTTTTACTTTGGGTGAAGCCTGCTTAGAAAGACTTGGTTTTACTACAGAAGAATACAGTGACTGGAACTTTAACCTGCTAGAAGCATTAGGATTTACAGATGAACAAATTGATGCAGCAAATGATTTTATCTGCGGCACTATGACTATTGAAGGTGCTCCTTATCTCAAAGACGAGCATCTGTCCGTCTTTGACTGCGCTAACAAATGCGGTAAAAAAGGCGAACGTTATATTCATGCTCACGGTCACATTCGCATGATGGGCGCTACACAACCTTTTATTAGTGGCGCCATCTCTAAAACGATCAATCTTCCACACGAAGCTTCTGTTGATGAGATTGCCGACTGCTATTTGCTTAGCTGGCAGTTGGGTTTAAAGGCCAATGCGCTTTATCGTGATGGTTCTAAACTTTCCCAACCTCTCAGCAATAAAAGCGATAAGAAGAAAAAAACCGTTGCCACTGAAGAAATTGAAGCAGTAAAAGAAGATCCGGAATCGAACATTGTTAATTTAAGTAAATTAACTGTTGAAGACCTACTCGAAGAAGTTACCAAGCGTATGCAGGATTCTCCTGACACTCAATTGAAGCGGAAGTTAAGTGAAATAGTACAACGCAAATCCTTGCCAGGCAAACGCCGTGGCTTTACACAAAAAGCAAAAATTGGCGGACAGGTAATATTCCTGCGTACAGGCGAATACAACGACAACACTTTAGGTGAGATATTCATTGACCTTGCAAAAGAAGGCTCTACTCTTCGCAGTCTGATGAACTGCTTTGCGATAGCCGTTTCGGTTGGATTGCAATATGGGGTTCCGTTAGAAGAATTTGTCGAGAAGTTTGTGTTTACCAAGTTTGAACCAGCCGGTATGGTTGACCATCCCAATATTAAAACCACTACTTCTATTGTTGACTTTATCTTCCGTTGCCTCGCTTACGAATACATGGGGCGGACCGACCTCGTGCATGTACTAGATAAACCAGAAGTGAGTAACCTCGGCGATGAAGTGGAAATGAAGCATGAATTAAGCAGTGTAAGAATAACTCCTGCGGCATACGTAAATGGTTCGCATAGTATTCAGCCTCAGAAACAGCAAAAAGCGGCCGCTGTAAGAGTTGATGCTGGTTTGGACGCTGTAAATGCTGCTGCTAAAAACATGCAAAGCGACGCACCTGCCTGTAACACCTGCGGCCATATCACCTTACGCAGTGGTACCTGTTACAAATGTTTGAATTGCGGTAACAGCATGGGGTGCAGTTAAGTATAGTAAGAACAATTAAAATCAAAGACCCTTGAGTAATCAGGGGTCTTTTGATTTTCATTTCTAAATGGTAAATGGAAATTGGGTTTTATGCAACCATTCGTTTTTCTTTCAATATTGTTTACACAGGAGGGAAACATTACCTTACCGTAAAATGAACAAAATGAAAAGGATTGCTTTTTGGAGCCGCGACCATATAATTGCTGCCAGAATTTTAATTGCTTTTTGTCATATTCTTATTTTTTGTCTGGCTTGCTATATTGGTACAGGCATTAACAAAAATAACCTGTTGATCCCTCCCTGCATTTTCTGGCTCTTTACTGCCCTTTTCATTGTTATTAATGTCGCATTTTCCAAATCATATTCTTCATATTCTTTCAATACAAAAAAGATATTAGACGGGTTGATATTTCTTTGCGCTTTTGTCATCATGGTAAGTTTTGCCAATCAAAAAAGGACCGTTAATGTCACCTTTTACAATTCTCTGCACGGAAGTTTTTCAGGAAAAAATAGCAAAGCATCCGAAAGTGTAAATAAACCTACGCTCAGGGAATTAAGAAAACAGCTAAAGGAATTAAAAAGGCTTTTAAAAGCAGATAGAGCATCGGCAGGCGGAATTTTACTCGCCGTTTTTGTTGCCAGCCTTTTGTGGATATTTCTAGCTGCTGCATCTTGTTCGCTTAGTTGTAGTGGACAAGGTGGTCTTGCCGTTCTTGTGTTGCTCAGCGGAATAA
This sequence comes from uncultured Segetibacter sp., assembly GCA_964251885.1. Classification (GTDB taxonomy): domain Bacteria; phylum Bacteroidota; class Bacteroidia; order Chitinophagales; family Chitinophagaceae; genus Segetibacter. The sequence goes on from CAXUMK010000051.1 coordinate 18,075, forward strand.
CAGGAATTTTTTTTCTTTGTAGGTTTATATTAAAAGCAACGAGAAAAAAGAATAAAGGTGTAAGTAATCCTAAACCGGGGTTTACCAAACAAGGCTATTACTCTTCAAAAAGTGCAAATTTGACAACTTAATTTATTCAATGGACATTTCTGCTTACATAGAAGTTAACCCGCAAATTATGATGGGGAAGCCCGTTATTAAAGGCACCCGCCTTACCGTTGAATTGATCCTCGAATCGCTATCTGCCGGAGAGTCTACAGATAATCTTTTAACTTCTTATCCAGGATTGACGAAGGAAGCTATTTCTGCTGCTTTGGCGTTTGCAGCCGGTGCGCTTAAAGGTGAAAAAATTTATCCTGTTGCTGAATGAAATTTGCATCGCAGCAGAGTAGAAAAGCTTCTATTTCTTTTTTTGACCAGCATTTATTCTTTATTCATCTGCTGTTGTGTCACTCACTTTTACTGTTAGTTCTCTTTGCAGCTTTTTTTAAAAAGTTTAAATGAACCGAATTTAAAATGGGCTGTTTGTAATTTTGACCGAAGTAACTGTTTTCGCTACTTTTAGCATCCAAAAAATTTTCATGCAAATTTTTTTCTCTTACGATAAAAAATTAGTCATCCAGGCGCTTCGTTATCATTTTATCAATCGCCCGGAAGTAAGAGTACTGATGATTTTGGTGAATGTATTTGCCATATTTGCGGCCGCCTTATTTTACTTTCACAAAGTTTCTCCGCTGGCATTTTTGTTAAGCTCGGTTTTATGGATTTCGCTGCTGGCTTCGTTCTGGTTCTTTCTGCCAAATACGGTCTATAAAAAGGCATCTACTTTTAAAGACACCTTTAAAATGACTTTCGGCGAATATCGCATAAGGGTTGAGAATGACCGGGGATACACCGAATGGAATTGGGAGAAGCTTTCATCGTACCTGGAAAGTCCGCATTTTATTCATTTATACTTCGACAGTAAGTCTTTTTTTCTGGTGCCAAAAGCTGCCGTTGAAGAACATGGTTCTCTTACTGATCTCAGGAGATTATTAAAGGAAAAAATTCAGCCTAAGAAGTAGTTACAATTGCTTTTCCATGTTATAATGAGGGATGGTTACTTCTGTAAATTCTTCGCCTTCTATGTTATAACCAAGCTTTTCATAAAAGCCGGCAGCTGTTTTACGTGCATGCATTGTAATTTTTCTATTACCCCTGTCACGAGCTATATTTTCGGCAAACTGCATCAATACCCGGCCGATCCCTTTGCCCTGCAGTCCGGCTTTTACCGCCATTTGCCTTAGCCTTACGGTATAGGGCTCTGTTTGTGTAAGCAGGCAGCATCCCAACATTTGATCATCTTCGTAAGCGGCAATTAATAAATCATTTTTCTCCTTCTCAAGGTCTTCGTCTGAAAACTCAAGACCCAATGGCTTGCGCAAAACCTGGCGGCGCAAATCTACCATTTGCTTATACTCCTTGCTATCGTGATCAATGATTTTTAAAGGCATAGCCGTTTTTGTTTTTTGAAAATGTTGTCTTACAAAAATATCATTTATAGCCGAGCTAAAACTTATAATTCAAAGTAATTTTTAAATGAGAAAGATTTAGAATTGAAGCGCTTTTTAAACAAAACGTAGCAGATATTTGCAAAGACAAAATTAGTTAGTGTAAAAGCGTTTACCGTTTTCATGGTTCATTCCATCGTCGCTTTTGAACTATGTCCTTTTTTAAGTTCTTCGCCTTTGCAGTTGGTCTTCACCTGCAAATACTAATTAGTAGAAAGCTGTTGGTGAAGAACACCAACAGCGGCGTAAAAAAGCTGCTATGAAAAGATACAGTAAAAGTGAGTGACACAACCGGAGACGCAAAATGAACTGAAGCTGGTTTCCCCAAAAAGAAAAAATCATACTTCAAACAGGTACAGTGATATTTTGTAAAGTTTGCAGATGAACTGCCATTTCTTCCGACTGTATTTTAAATAAAGCAACAGACAAAAATTCTTACTTCCTTACAAAATGAGGCTTTAGAAATAAAAGTCAGGTAATTCGTTGCTTATTTACCAAAATATATATTTTTGCAACCGTAACTAAACTTAATTACAATGTCAGACATCGCAACAAGAGTTAAAAAAATCATTGTTGACAAACTTGGCGTAGACGAAGCAGAGGTAACCACTGAAGCATCTTTTACCAACGACCTGGGTGCCGACTCTCTCGACACCGTAGAATTAATAATGGAATTTGAAAAGGAATTCAATATTTCTATTCCCGACGAGCAGGCTGAAACGATCACAACAGTAGGCCAGGCTGTAGCCTACCTCGAAGAGCATGCTAAGTAATTAGTAACTCCCTTTATTGGCAATAATTTTAATCCGCCTTACAAATGCTTTTTTGCGTTTGCAGGCGGATTTATCACTTAACTATTTACAGGCAAAATATGCTGTTGAAAAGAGTAGTTGTAACCGGTATGGGAGCATTAACACCATTAGGAAACAATCTCGAAAGTTATTGGAATGGTTTGATAAATGGGGTTTCCGGCGCTAATCTTATTACTCAGTTCGATGCATCTAAATTCAAAACCAGATTTGCCTGTGAGGTTAAGAATTTTGAACCTACCGATTATCTCGACAGAAAAGAAGCACGTAAAATTGACCGGTTTTCACAGTTTGCTCTTGTTGTAAGCGATGAAGCTGTTTTCGATGCAAAGATCGATAAGAATACAGTAAACCCTGACAGGGTTGGCGTGATCTTTGGCAGCGGAATTGGAGGAATTACAACCTTTCAGGATGAAGTAATTGACTTTGCCAAAGGAGATGGTACTCCCCGCTTCAATCCCTTCTTCATTCCTAAAATGATACTTGACATTGCTGCAGGCCAGATTTCGATGCGGCACCGGTTTCGCGGACCAAATTTCGCCGTCGTAAGTGCCTGCGCCTCTTCTACCAATGCAATTATTGATGCCTTTAATTATATACGGTTAGGTAAATCTGACATCATCATTACCGGTGGAAGCGAAAGCGTGGTGTGTGAAGCCGGTGTTGGCGGATTTAACGCGATGAAGGCGCTTAGCGAAAGAAATGATGAGTTCGCCACTGCCAGCCGTCCTTATGATAAAACCCGTGACGGATTTGTAATGGGTGAAGGCGCGGGCATATTGGTGCTTGAAGAACTGGAGCATGCATTAGCCCGTGGAGCAAACATTTATTGCGAGGTGGCTGGTGGCGGAGCTACTGCTGATGCATATCACATCACTGCCCCGCACCCCGAAGGTTTAGGCGCTAAAAATGTAATGCTTGCCGCCCTGCAGGATGCAGAGATGAAGCCTGAAGAAATCGACTACATCAATACACATGGAACTTCTACTCCACTTGGCGATGGCGCCGAAATGAAAGCGATCAGTCACGTATTTGGCGAACATGCGTATAATTTAAACATCAGTTCTACCAAAAGTATGACAGGCCATTGTCTTGGCGCTGCAGGAGTTATTGAGGCAATTGCCTGTATTAAAAGTATTGTACACGGTATCATTCCGCCTACGATCAATCACTTCACTGACGATCCTGACCTTGATCCTCATTTTAATTTTACCTTTAATAAAGCGCAGAAACGTACTGTTAACGCAGCTTTAAGCAATACATTCGGTTTTGGAGGACATAATGCTGCGGTGATAGTTAAAAAATATGTAGCTTAACATTGTGGAAATTTTAGACAGATTTTTAGGTCGTAAGAAAAATATTGAAACCTTACAGAATCAACTTCAAAATGTACTTGGTATAAAGCCCGGTAATATCTCTTTATACACTACTGCCCTTAGTCACCGCTCGGTAAAAGAAAGCGCAGATGAAAATAATGAACGCCTCGAATATCTTGGCGATGCTGTTTTAAGCGCAATCGTTGCTGATTATCTCTTTAAAAAATACCCATACAAAGGCGAAGGATTTCTTACAGAAATGCGTAGTAAAATGGTCAACCGCCAGCAGTTGAATGACCTTGCCATAAAAATAGGTTTAAAAAAAGTTGCTCTGTACAATAAGGTCGACGGTTCTCTGAAAGGAAGCCAGATATTTGGTAATACTCTTGAAGCGCTGGTAGGAGCAGTGTATTTAGATAAAGGGTATTTAAAAACGCAGAAATGGGTAACCAAGCACATGATAATTGCTCATTTGTATGTAGATGACCTTGAGCAAATAGACATCAATCTCAAGAACAAGCTGATAGGCTGGGCAAGTAAAAACGGAAAGGTGCTGGAGTTTGAAACAATTGAAGAAAAGCTTGAAAACAAAAGGCGTGTTTTTTCTATCGCAGCAGTGTTAGACGGAAAGCATCTGGCTGTTGGAAAAGCTTATAATAAAAAAGACGCCAGCCAGATAGCCGCTCAACAAGCGATTGAAAAGCTGGGATTGTAAAACCCTCACCCGGCCTCTCCCTGAAGGGAGAGGAGGAAGACAGAAATACTTCGTATTTCTCTTTGTTAGCTCCCTTTAGGGCTGGGGTATTAGCTCCCTTTAGGGCGGGGGGCATACGTTATTCTGTAAATAGCTCCTTTATAATCGTCACTTATCAGCATGGCTCCGTCTTCGGCTATTTTAATATCAACCGGTCTTCCCAATACAGTTCCATCTTTTGGCAGCCATCCCGTAGCAAATGGTTTATAATCCACTACTTTATTGCCTTGTAGTGTAGCTATCGAAACTTCATAGCCAATTGGAGTGCTGCGGTTCCAGCTTCCGTGCTCTGCTATAAAGATTTGATTTTTATATTCTGCCGGAAAGTTATTACCTGTGTAGAAATGCATTCCTAATGGTGCCACATGTGGCCCCAGCTTTCTTGCAGGAGCTACATAATCTGCGCAATTTTTTCCTGCTCCAAATTCAGGATCCAATATATCTCCCTCGTGGCAGTAAGGGAAACCAAAGTGTAAACCTTTGACCGGCGCATAATTCAATTCGCAGAAAGGTTTATCGTCTCCCAGTTCATCGCGGCCATTGTCGGTAAACCACATTTCTTTTGTTTCAGGGTTCCAGTCGAAGCCAACGCTGTTGCGGATGCCTTTTGCAAATATTTCCAGGTTAGATCCATCAGGATTCATCCTTGTGATAGTAGCAAAAATGCTGTCTTTTTCTTCACACACATTGCACGGTGCGCCTACCGGAACATACAATTTATCATCAGGACCAAAAGCAATGTATTTCCAGCCATGGTGCGTTTTGTCAGGAAATTTATCATTTACCACAACAGGAGCAGGAGGATTGCCAAGCCTGTCTTCAATATTATCAAACCGAATTATCCGGCTTATTTCTGAAACATATAAACTGCCGTTTCTAAAAGCGACCCCGTTTGGAGAATGTAAATCCGTGCCTATGTTATAAATCTTATCCGCTCTGCCATCTTTATTATTATCAACAACGGCATAAACATTATTACCGTCGCGGTTGCCTACAAACAAAGTTCCTTTTGCTCCCCAGCACATACTTCTGGCATTTGGAAGTTCAGCAAAAACAGAAATTGTAAATCCGGCGGGAAGGGAAATTTTATCAAGGTTGTACTTTGTAAATAATTCCTGCGGACTGATATTGTTTGCGTCTGTTCGCCCTGCTGATTCTTTTTAGAATTGCAGGAAATCATCAGGCAACAGATGATTGCTAAGGCGAAAGGTGTTTTATTAGTCATCGTAAAGACTTGTTACTATTAGAAAAAGAACGGCTTTGTAAGTAAAAAGTTAAGCAATTATTATGAGGGTTGATAAAGAACTTCATTTATTGCTGTCATTATAAAGAGAGGGTGCATCAGGATTGATTTGATATACTTAAAGCAGTATAAAAAGTTCAATGCATTTTTATGAGCCGGACGGTTTTGCTACTATTAAACGCCGGTTGCGTCGCACACTTGTACTTGTATAGCTTTATTGGGCTTTTTTAAAAAGCACTTAATCAGCCTGAACGTCACAAGAAAGTAACGTTTACTAAAGAATACATTGCGTTGATAAAGCACTATCAGAAGACTCTGAAATAGCAGATATAAGGTAATAAGGTTAGTTATTTTGGGCCGACATCTTGTGTTACTAAGGTAATAAGGTTATATAGGCAGTGCACTACTTGTCCCGTTTCCATGAAATTTATAAAGAAGGAATTATAATATTATAGTCGTAAACTTTCACCTATTTTATCCCTGATTTTATCCCTGAAACTTATGACGACTTTCTTAATTTTCATACATTGTACATCTATCTATTTTTTTATTCTAATAATCATTACACTCATGAGAAAATTTACACGGCTTTGTTTTTTAGCAGCCATTTGCAGCCCGCTTTTTTTATATGCGCAGGATGAAAAAGTTGACCTGAATACGATACAAAAAATAAGGCAGGAGGAACTGCAGCGGTCAAAAGTAATGGACATTGCTTTTCACCTGACCGATGTCAGCGGACCTCGCCTGACTGTTTCTCCCGGTTTTACAAGAGCAGCAAACTATGCCATTCAGCAATTGAAAAGCTGGGGGTTGTCAGACGCATCACTTGACCCGTGGGGAGAGTTTGGAAAAGGATGGGAACTGCAGCGCTCTTATGTCGCGATGAGCGCTCCCTACTATCGGTCTGTTATAGCCTTGCCCAAAGCATGGTGCAGCGGTACCAATGGTTTGCAGAATGCAGAGTTAATCGTTGTGTCTGCAAAAGACTCCACTTCTTTGGATGCTTACAGGGGTAAACTTGCCGGCAAGATCATCATCATGGACAGGAATGAGGATTACAGGCAAAGTTTTAGCGCCGATGCTGCCCGTTACGATGACACCACCTTGCAAAAAATGGCAAACGCAAAACCAGGTCAGCCAGGTCTTGACTCGGCGGCGATGCGTGCAAGAAGAGAACAATTTGCACAAATGCGGGCAATTGCGGCACTTCCTAATATTGTAAAGGCTATTGCAAAAGCTGAAGGCGCTATTGCCATCTTAAGCACCAGCAATCGAAATCATGATGGAACTCTTTTCGTGCAGGGCGGTGGCAATTTTAAAGCAACAGACCCTGAAAACTTTCTCGACTTGTCTGTAGCTTATGATGATTATATGACGATGCTGCGCTTGGCTAAAGCAGGCATACCTGTTAAAATGGAACTGGACATTAAGACAAAGTTTACAACCAACGATACCCAGGGATATAATGTGATTGCAGAAATAAAAGGCTCAGACAAAAAACTGAAAGATGAAGTGGTAATGCTCGGCGGCCATCTTGATAGCTGGCATGGCGGAACCGGCGCTACTGACAATGCTGCCGGTTGTGTTATTATGCTCGAAGCTGTGCGGTTGCTGCAGACATTGGGCATTAAGCCTAAGCGCACCATTCGCATTGCTTTATGGAGCGGGGAAGAAGAAGGATTGTTTGGTTCACGCGGGTATGTAAAGAAAACATTTGGCGACCCGGCTACTATGCAGTTGCTTCCTGCTCATGCAAATCTTGCAGGCTATTTTAATCTTGATAACGGTACAGGCAAAGTGCGCGGAATTTACCTGCAGGGCAACGAAGCGGTACGCGGCATCTTTGCTACATGGATGCAGCCTTTTGCCGACTCCGGCGCTGCCACAATAACTGTAAATAATACCGGCGGTACCGATCACCTTTCATTTGATGCAGTAGGTTTGCCCGGCTTCCAGTTTATACAGGATCCGATAGAATACAATACCAGAACGCACCACAGCAATATGGATACTTATGATCATCTTATTGAAAACGATCTTAAGAATTCCGCCGCCATTGTTGCTGCCTTCGTCTACAATACAGCCATGAGAGATGAAAAGCTTCCACGAAAAGAGTTACCGAAACCAGGCGCCAATCAACGCGGATTTTAAAGTAATAAACAAGCCGGCTTTACTACAAAAGCCGGCTTGTTTGTACTTATAAATGCTGATAAAATTGTTGTTGATAAAGCTATACTTCTCCCTTATAAGTTTCCAGCTGACATATTAACTAAGAATTTTTTTGGGGGACGAACATTGGTTTTTTTGTGGTACATTGTTGTGTCACTCACTTGTACGGTATTTCCTCTATTCGGCTTTGTATAAACTTATCCTGCTTTTCTAAGCCCAAAGGGCTTAAACAAAAATAGCCACGGGTGAAACCCGTGGTAAA